>MGTA01000051.1:15162-16974 GCA_001799225.1 Deltaproteobacteria bacterium RIFOXYD12_FULL_50_9 | reverse complement strand
GGTCAGCCCTTCCGCCTTGATTTTGAACGGCGCCGACAGGATGGTTTTCTCGGCACCGGCAAAAAGATGGCCGCGCAGGGCGCCGCTCCCGGCCTCATGATCCGCAGTAGGATCAGTAAAGGCGCCGGTCGTATCAACCACCAGACGGACGTCGTTCTCCTTCCATTTGATCTGCTTGGGATTGCGGGATTCCCGCAGGATCTGCACCGGTACGCCGTTGACCTTCATGGTGCCGGCCGATTCATTCAGTTCTTCAATTACACGACCGTGGGTATAGCCGTGCAGATAACGGCCGAGGCGACCGTAGGTGCTGTCTTTTTCAATAGATGCGGCGATATCTTCCAGGCCTTTGCCTACCGGTCGGCCAAGGTTAATGATGATCTCGCTGAAATATTTTCTGCCCACATGATGCCAGAGCGAAAGTTTGCCGATGCGGCCCAGTCCGTTAATGCCTAACTTCATTGGATTTGATATCTCCTTGTGCGTAACTGTTTGGTTGAAATGAATACGGTATTCCTAGTGAGGAATTAAGTGTAAACGGCAATTATAAGAAACGTGACAGGCTGAAGCAAGAGAAAGTTTTTTTTTGCCTGCCGCCTCTTAAGTGATTGAGGTAATATATTCAAGAAAAGCGGTTTATAGCTTGAGCTAACATCTGGGGAATGTCTTGCTGACCACGAAATACGGAAACCCGCAACCGGGTCTCGTCAAGATCCATTGCCTCGGCCAGGAAGCCGCTTAAGCCGCGTTTCCGGCGGTCGACCTCAAGGTAGAGATCAACCTGATTTGGCCCTTGGGGTACGAAAACCAGTTCGACCTCATCGAGTCTGCCTCTGAATGAACCATGCTGGGGGACAAATTCGAACTCCTGCACGCAGGGCAGTCGCAGATGATGGGGGGCCTCGACACATTTTGCTTCGTGAAGCCGTAAACCCAGCTGTTCCAAGGCGTTCAGGACTGTGATCTGCAGGGCATCGGCTGTCACATGCAGATGATCAGTGTCAGTGGGGTCAACAGCCTGTTTGATGTCAAGGCCGGTCTGGATCCAAATCGTGGTATGGCCGATGCTTAAGGGGATGGTCAGCGGCATAACAAGTTCAAAGGGGAACTCCCGGTGCTCTCCTGTTTTTATAGAAAAGGGGGCGGTAAGGGCATACTCGCCGAGAACTGCATCGACATGCGATTTCGCATCGTTTTTTTCAATCTCATATTTAGTTTTGACCTGCAGGTAAATGGTTTCGATCTGTTGCTCGATTCCGCCGCCGTTGACTTCTACTCTGCCGCGCAGGACACCACCCGGCTGCACCTGATCTTGCAGTAAAACCGTATCGACCTTTGCCGAACCTATGCCAATACTTGACAATGCTTTTTTAAAAAAAGACATGTTCCATCCCTCCTGGTAATCATGTTAAATAGCTTGATAAAGCTTATAACTTTAAAGAGATCGTAACCGTTGACTCTAACTGACCAGAGTAATAACAGAAAAAATAATGGATTGGCTCTATCCAGTCAACACTGTTTTCGTCTGAAATCGTCAACCATCTTTAAGTCTGGATATCCTTTGCAATATCTTCTTCGTCGTTGTGAACTAACTCACTCTGATATGGCCGGGGAATTTTATCGATTATTTTGAGAGGTTCGATTTTTGTACTCATCAGCGGATCGATTTCAATAAATTTCCGGGCGGTGATCAACACTCGCCCTTCAAAGGAGCCGACCGTCTTGTTGTATGATTCTACGGTCCGTTCGATCCCCTTGCGCAGTGCCTCGAAGTGCTGGCCCATGGTGTTGAGGCGGCTGTAAAGCAACCGG
>MGTA01000051.1:0-15155 GCA_001799225.1 Deltaproteobacteria bacterium RIFOXYD12_FULL_50_9 | reverse complement strand
CGCCGATGGCCTGGGCATGCTCGGTCATCCGTTCCTGGCGCCAGCCATAAGAGACGGATCTGAGCAGGGCGATCAAGGTGGTGGGCGTCGCCAGAATTACCCGTTCCTTGACGCCGAATTCAATGAGCTCAGGATCTTGTTCCAGGGCGGCGCTGAAAAAGTTCTCGCCGGGCAGGAAGAGGACCACGAATTCCGGAGTCGGCTGAAACTGTTCCCAGTAGAATTTGCTGGCTAACTGGTTGAGATGGTTGCGGATCTGGCGGGCATGCTCCTGGAGCTTGGCAAGGCGGGTTGGTTCGTCTTTGGCTTCAAGGGACTCAAGGTAGGCCATGAGCGCCGCCTTGGAGTCGACGACGATATTTTTATGATTGGGGAGCTTGATGACCATGTCGGGTCGGAGACGGCCATCATCCGTCCCCCGGGACTCCTGTTCGATAAAGTCGCAGTATTCGACCATGCCGGCCATCTCGACCACCCGTCTGAGCTGGATTTCGCCCCAGCGGCCCCGGACCGTCGGAGATCTGAGTGAGCGAACCAGGTTGGCGGTCTCGCCTTGCAGCTGCGCCTGGCTGGCAGCCATTGACTTGACCTGCTCAAGCAGGGTGGCATAGGCTTGCGTCCGGTCATTTTCGATCAGGCGGACCTGGGTATCGACCTTCTGGAGCGATTCCTGCAAAGGCTTGACCATTTCGGCGATAGCCTGCTGGCGTTGTTCAAGCTCGCTTTTGGATTTTTCCTGATAACTGCCGAAGGTGGCCTTGGCCAGTTCAAGAAAGGAGCTGCTGTTGTTGTTGAAGATGTCGGTCGACAGGGCTTTAAAGGTATTTGACAGCTCCTGTCTGGCCTCGTTGAGCAGGGTGAGTTTCTCCTGGGAGCGCTCTTTCTCCTCGCATATTTTTTGTTCGAGTTCCGCGATTCTGGCCCGCAGCGCCATGTTTTCACCATGCAGTCTGGTTCCGCTCTCGCGGCTCTCGTTAAGCTGAGTGACCGCAGATTCGAGGTGGTTATTTCTGGCCTCGGCGTTCAGGCGCAGTTCGGTCTCATTTTTTAGTTCACTACGGAGGGTTTCGATCTGTTCTCCTGTTCTGATCAAGCCAAGTTTCAGCTCCGCAATAGTGGCATCTCTGGTTGTAAGCCGCTCACGCAGCAACATGAGTTCATTATCAAGAGCTGGTAAGACGGCCAGTTTTTCCCGATTGCGAGACCGCAGCAGGAACCAGGAGAGCAGAGCGCCAAGCAATATTCCGAAAGATAAAAGAGTGAGAGAGTAGGGGATGCTCATAATTGTTTTCAAAGAATATTGGTTTAATTGTTATCCGTTTAAGGTGTCTGTCTGGATTCTGCTTGCTGAATCCGTGCAAGTTTGTTATATATTAACCATAAATAATTGCTGTTCCTAGATAAAAACGAAGATATCGTAAGCCCCGGAAAGCCAGGGCTTTTTTATTTTGTGGAACCAACCCGAAAGGAATGTATGAATTTTAACACCTTTAATTTTCACCCCAACGTTGTCGCTGGTATAACAGCGGCAGGTTATGAAACACCAACTCCAATCCAGGTGGAGGCGATTCCGGCAGTCATGCAGGGCCACGATGTCATGGGCCTCGCCCAGACCGGCACCGGCAAGACAGCGGTTTTTGTTTTGCCGATCCTGCATCGTTTGCTGCAATCCGGTCGTGGCGCGGTCCGGGCCTTGATAGTTGCCCCCACCCGTGAACTGGCCGAGCAGATCAATGAGGATATTATCAGGCTGGGGCAGAAGACCGGTCTGCGGAGCCTCACAATTTACGGGGGCGTAAATATTACTCCTCAGATTGCCAAGCTGAAAAGAGGGGTTGAGATTGTCGTGGCATGTCCAGGCCGGCTTCTTGATCATCTCCGGCAGGGCACGATTGATCTCAGCCATCTTGAGGTACTCGTGCTTGACGAGGCAGACAATATGTTTGATATGGGGTTCTTGCCGGACATCCGACGGATCATAAGTCATACACCCAAACAGCGGCAGACCCTTCTGTTTTCGGCTACCATGCCAAACGAGATCAGGGGGCTGGTCCAGGAAGTGCTGAATAAACCGGTAACCGTACAGGTGGGCACTACCGCCCCGGCGGTGACGGTCAGTCATGCTACCTATCCAGTGCCCAATCATTTGAAAACCCGGATGCTGCTTGAGTTGCTCAAGCAGACGGATACCCAGTCGGTATTGGTGTTCACCCGCACTAAACACCGGGCTAAGCGAGTGGCTGAACAGCTGGAGAAGAAGGGTTTTCGAGCAACGTCACTGCAAGGTAATTTGTCACAGAATCGGCGCCAGGCTGCGTTGAACGGTTTCCGAGACGGGACCTTCCCGATTCTGGTGGCGACTGATATCGCTGCCCGGGGCATTGACGTGAGTATGATCTCGCATGTCATTAATTATGATGTCCCTGATACTCCGGATGCCTATATTCACCGGATCGGTCGGACCGGGCGCGCCGCCCGCAACGGTGATGCATTTACCCTGGTGACCGATGATGATCTCGATATGGTTCGGGCCATTGAGCGGATTCTGGGCGGCAGATTAGAGCGACGGATTGTCGAAGGCTTTGATTATGAGGTTCCGGTACCGAAAAATAATCAAGAGTTCGCCCGGCCGCCCATGCAACCAAGGGTACAGCGAAAGAAAACCAGCGCGCGGCCGACAACTGGCCAGCCTGGCAAGAGCGATGCCCAACCGAAAAGCTTCAGGTCTCAATCTTCTGACCGGAAGCGGACGGCGGTTGGCCAGACGCCACCCAGTATGGGCTCACGGCAGAGAAAAGGTGATGTCGTCAGGGGGTTGGCCAGAACCGATAGCCGCAGAGGCTAGGAGATAGAATACAGAATTCAGGATTCAGAATAAAAAAAGTAAAACAGAGTTATATGTTGAGCTGATTGCTTGATGTATTCTTGCAATATTCTGAATTCTGACTGCTGAATCCTGAATTCCTGAGAAGTGAGGGAGTTTAACAGCGACCGTTGTTCTGATGGCGCACTAAAGATTATTGGGCGTCATCCGCTGCTTGTTCTTCATTCCCATCGGGGAGGATGTTTTTCTTCTCCTGTTTTTGTTGAATCTTCTCTTCTTTCTTTTTTTTCTTTGCCAGTTCTTTCTGGCGCTTTTCAAATGAATAATTAGTTTTTGCCAAGAAAGTGTCCTTTTTGAAGGAGCCGTAATGTCACAGTGACAACGGCCTCTTGAATAGTTAGGGCGTAAATAACAAAAGCCCCGCATTTTGCGGGGCTTTTGTTATAATCTAGTATGGATTACAGCTGGACAACATTCGATGCTGATGGGCCTTTGGGGCCGTCAACTACCTCGAAGCGAACCCGGGCGCCCTCTTGCAGGGATTTGAAACCCTGAGCCTGAATCGCGGTGTGATGGACAAAAACATCCTTGCCGCCGTCTTGCTCGATAAAACCAAACCCTTTAGAATCATTAAACCATTTTACTGTTCCTTCTGCCATCTCTAACTACTCCTTCAGTGTTGGGTCCTGAGAACCACTTGATAAAATTGCCTAATTATCGACTGATAAATCGGCCAGCAGTTTGTCTGCTCAAAAAAAAGCGCACTCTCTATTTTCTAAGATTGTGCGGCTAGTTTTTCGTAATTTGCTAACAAAATACTGAGCAACAAGCTAATACTCTATAGCTGATCATTTATAAAAATGCAAAGTTTATTTCTGGCCTGATGGCAAACTATTGCGCTTTATATTGATAATTGTTGATTGACAATCAGTCGGTTTCTGTTATATTTATCGATTTTACTGATGCATTTGGGCCTATAGCTCAGTTGGCTAGAGCCACCGGCTCATAACCGGTCTGTCCCTGGTTCGAGTCCAGGTAGGCCCACCAGCAGCGTCTGAATAACGAGTAATCAGATTGAATGTATTGACGATATCTACATGGCTTTTGCAGTATATTTTCAGGGATGAAACCTGGTCGGTTTCAACAAAAAAGGTGCAACCAGAAAGGGGTTGTACCTTTTTTTTTAGGGCCGGTTGATGAGTGAGCAGGTAATTATTATTAATGATTTGCTTGCCATTTTGAATGGTTTTGCAGCCTTTGATCTGGCAGCCTCCTGGGACAATGTCGGTCTTATGGTGGGTGATCCCGGCAAGCCGCTTACCGGGGTTATTGTGGCGCTTGATCCAACGGTTGAAGTGCTTGACGAGGCCATCGATCTTGGCGTTAACACGATTGTAACCCATCACCCGTGTATTTTCAGTCCCATCAAAGCGGTGCGTACTGATCTACCTGCCGGGCGTTTTTTAGAGCATGCCTTGCGCAATGGGTTAGCGGTAATCGGTTGCCACACCAATCTTGATGTAGTGGCCGGAGGCGTAAGTGATATCCTGGCCGTTCAACTTGGCCTTGTCGATGTGCTGCCGTTGTCTTCCGGGCTTACCGCTGAACAAAATGGTGGGCAGGTTGCGCAGGAAAAGTTGGGCTTTGGTAGAATTGGCCGTTTAGTTGAGCCATTAAGCCCAGAGGATATGTTGAATCGCTTTTTGGCAGTGCTTGAATTACCGGCTGTCCGGGTGGCGGGTTCACTGCCTTTACGAATCGAGCGGGTGGCGGTTTGCGGTGGCAGCGGTTCCGATCTTGCCGAAACTGCTTTTAACTTAGGAGCTGATCTGTTTTTAACAGGAGAGGTTAAGCACAGTACGGCCAGATGGGCCGAGAGTATCGGGTTTTGTATTGTTGATGCTGGTCACTATTCGACCGAGAATCTGGCAGTTTCCGGATTGGTTGATTTGTTGCGCAGAGAATTTGCCGTAAGGAGCATTGCTCTCAAGATTGTGGCAACATCGAGGCAAGGGAATCCTTTTAGAATGTATATTCGGAAGGTGTAACCTTAAAGATATGGTATAGAACGTAAAAGGAAGAGTCACAGTGATGAATTTTAAAGAGGATATCGTTAGTCTTAGGGAGTTACAGGCCATTGATCTGCAGATTTTCAAGCTTGATGAGGAGATTGTTGCAAGTCAGGCGGAGTTTGAAAAACGTAAAGCTGACATGGCTGAACGGTTGGTTACCATTGCCAAGATTGAGGAGAAGATAGGCATAGCTGACCAGCGAAAGCGCGAGTTGGAGGCCGAGGTCGAGGATGAACTGCTCAAGATCAAAGACCGTCAGACTAAGTTGATGAATGTTCAGACTAACCGGGAGTACCAGAGCATACTTAAGGAAATCGAGGATGCCAAGAGAGCCAATAAAAAGCGGGAAGATGAATTGGTTCTACTGATGGAACAGGTGGAGGTTTTACAGAAAAATCGGAGTGACCTGTCAAGCTTGAGTGAGACCCAGGAGAGATCGCTTGCCGAAGAGCAGGAAAAAGTTGATAAGCATAAAGTAAGTCTTGACACCAAAAAGGATAAGGCCATAAAATCCCGGACCAGCAAACTCAAAAAAGTCTCAGAAGTCTATCTCAGGAAATATGAGATGTTGCGGATGAAACGGGAAGGAATTGCCGTGGTCGGTGTTGCGAACGGCACCTGCATGGGGTGTTTTATGAATGTGCCGCCGCAACTCTATATAGAAGTCATGAAAGAGGAAAAACTCCTTTCATGTCCGACCTGTAATCGTATGCTTTTTTATGACCGCGTAGGTGAAGGCAAGTGAGTGAGTCCCCGAAGGGATCTGGATTGTCTGTAAAGAGATTCTTAACAGGGGCCGACATTTTACAGAGGCTGGAAAGAGCGCTTACCGATCATCACCTTGCCGCCTGGTTCCCTGAACTCCCGCCGGTGAAGATACGGGAGTATCTATGCAATGCAGCTTTACTGCGTGATTCTTTTGAGGTCCATGTAGTTGTCCCGGAGAGCTTGCCACAACCATCCGAGCAACAGGTTGAAACAAGAGAAGCAGTTCCCGGGAAGTTAATTCTTTATACCGACGGCGCTTCCCGGGGAAATCCCGGCGAGGCAGGGGCCGGTTTTGTGGTTAGTGACGGCAGCGGCCGGGAACTTTTTGCCGGTGGCAGGTATCTTGGCCAATGCACCAACAATATGGCTGAATACCAGGCGTTGCTGCTGGGACTTCTTGAAGTAAAGCGTTTGCAAGCTACTGAGGTTGCAATTTTTCTTGACTCCGAACTCATCGTCCGCCAGTTGCAAGGGCGCTATCGGGTCAAGGATGAGAAGCTTAAGCCGTTATACCAGCAGGCCCTTCAGTATCTGGCCGGATTTTCCGGCTGGCGGGTTCAGCATGTGCCGCGCGCCCAGAATGCCCGGGCCGATGAGTTGTCCAATCAGGCCATTGACGAACGACTGTAAGGGGGTAATTTCAGGTTTTGTAACGGTTATTAGTTGGGATTGGAGTGGGCGCATGATCGCTGTCCGTTTACGGATAGAGGAAAGTCCGAACTCCGCAGGGCAGGGTGGTTCGTAACGCGAACTGGGGGTGACCCCAAGGAAAGTGCCACAGAAAACATACCGCCTCGGCGTTGTCGGGGTAAGGGCGAAAAGGCGAGGTAAGAGCTCACCGCTTTCGCGGCGACGCGGAAGGCATGGTAAACCCCACCCGGAGAAAGACCAAATAGGGAAGCGTTTAAGGACTGCCCGTCCAAGGCTTCCGGGTAGGTTGCTAGAGACGCCGGGCGACCGGCGCCCCAGAGAAATGATCATGGTTCGCCTCGGCGGATACAGAATTCGGCTTATAGCCCACTCCAGTTTTTTTCTTTATGTTGACGGATGAATACATCATGTCCCCTCGCGCAGCCGCTATTATCCCGGCCGGCGGCATTGGTCGCCGGATGGGGCTTACTCTTCCAAAGCAATTTTCCCCTCTGGCCGGGGTTCCCCTGCTGGTTCATACCCTGCGCTGTTTTGAAAATACCCCCGCCATTGTCGAAGTGGTTTTAGTGGTTCCTGAGGAGTACCGGAATCAAGCTGCGGAAATGATCGTCGCCTATCGTCTGACCAAGGTGACCCGGATTGTGCCCGGCGGCAGAGAGCGCCAGGATTCCGTGCAGGCCGGGCTCATGGCCCTGTCAACTGAGATCGAGTTTGCCGTTGTCCATGACGCTGCCCGCCCGTTTATTACTCCAGCGCTCATCGAGCGCTGTCTGATTGCCGCTGTTGAAGCCGGGGCTGCTATGGCTGCCATTCCGGTCAAGGATACCATCAAGAGAGTCAGCGATGCCGGCAGGATCGAAAATACGGTCGACCGACAACGACTCTGGCAGGCCCAGACCCCGCAGGTCATCAGGGTTGATCTGCTGCGCCGGGCCTTTGCGGTCGCAGCTGAGACAGACTTTATCGGCACTGACGAAGCCGGTCTGCTCGAACATCTCGGTCTGCCCATGACCGTGGTTATGGGGTCGGAGCGCAATATCAAGATCACTACGCCGGAAGATCTGCTGCTTGCTGAGGCCTTGCTTATGAAAGACGAGAGAGATAGAGAGAGTTTGGTAGGTGGTATGCGGATCGGCCATGGCTACGATGCGCATCGCCTGGTGGTTGGCAGACCATTGGTGCTGGGCGGCCTGCTTATTCCGCACGATACAGGCCTGCTTGGTCATTCGGATGCCGACGTCCTCACCCATGCCTTGTGTGACGCGCTTCTTGGTGCTCTGGCCAAAGGTGATCTCGGCAAACACTTCCCGGATTCCGATCCTCGTTATGCCGGAGTCAGCAGCCTGGTGCTCCTGGAGCAGGTCATGGCTCTGGCCGCGGAGAGCCGGTATGCCCTGGTCAACGTCGATGTGACTGTGGTTGCTCAGAAACCGAAGCTGGCGCCGCACATCTTGGCCATACGTGAGAAATTGGCCCGGGTCTGCCGGGTTGACCTGGAGGCGATCAGCATTAAGGCGACCACTACGGAAGGGATGGGCTTTACCGGCCGGGAAGAGGGGATCAGCGCCCATGCCGTGGTTCTGCTTGCTAAACTGGCCAGGATTTGAGGGTGGTGTTGTCAGTTAAACTGGTAGGATGCTTCGACTTTGTGGATGGCGCCTTTTGCTGACAGGGTGCTGGAGTAGAGTTGAAAGGCTTCGACGCGAAATATCGGGCTGGAATAGAGGTTGTTGCCGGCCATAAAATTGGTCAGCCGGCTTATAGGGGTGCCCTGCAGGCGGGCTATGGTGATGTGCGGGGTATATTTCCGGCCCTCCGGTTCAAGGCCGTTTCTGAGCAAGGCGGTTTCAATCCGGTTCCGGAGAGCAATGAGCTGATCTTTTGGTTCGACACCGATCCAGAGCACCCTTGGTTCCTTTCGGGGTGGGAAGCAGCCGAACTCCCTGAGCCGAAAATCAAAGGGATCGGCCGGGATCAGTTCGAGCAGGTCGCGGATTTTCTGGAACATGAAACCATCCACCTCGCCGATAAACCGCAGGGTCAGGTGCAGTTGATCGGCCGGCACCCACCTGGCGCCGGGGATGCCGAAAGAGAGGCCGGAAAGCTCTTTTTTGATCTCTTCCGGCAGATCAATGGCGATAAACAGTCTGGTATTCATGTCCGGCCTAAATGATATTTGGTTCTTAACGGTTTTTGCCCAACTCCTTCTTTTGGGAATCTCCGGCCGGAACGATTACCAATCTATTCTCATAGCGTTTCTGAACAGCCAGCAAGTGATCCTTGTAGAAAATGCCAGCCTTTGCGCACTCTTGTTCAATTTTTAGACGGGTTTGCCTGACTTCGTCAACTATCGGATCTTTCATCTTGGGTTCCCTCCATTAATTCTTCCGGGGTGCATACCACCGGCATTGTGTGCCCCATTGACTGCACAATCTGTTCGATTTTCCGAAGTATAAAGGCATTTGCGATGTGCTTGCAATTCCATGTTACCAGATAATCAATATCGTGCACGGATGGGATGGCGATATGGTAGGCATCGGCCAGCGCCCGGTCAGGAAGTTGAATTTGGTCACTGATTGCCTCGGCAAGAGCAATAATGCTTTCGTTAACGGCAAGGAGAGGCATGTCAGCCACAAGTTGGAGGCGTAATGCCTGCGCTTGCAGGTCGCCGCCAGCAATTTCATCAAGCACAACCGGTGATACGTAAGCGTCGAGATGTGGCAAAACATTTTCCCACCACTCGGAAGTTATTTCCTGGCGAGCAAGTATAATTATATCTCGACTTGGCCGTGCCACACGATAGCTGATAACGCTGGTTTCAATATATACGGTTCGCTTCATCAGGCTGTCTGAGTCCCGTAGTTAGATTAGTATTGCATCGAATTTTCAATACAATAACGGATTCAGTGGCCGGAAACAAGTCAAACACGCAACGAAATTTCCTGGAAACACTCTGATCTGTACCGCAAGTAGCGTTTGTGTAAGTGCATGATGAACTTCTGACCTTTTTCGTGTCAACACCTTGCCAGCTATTTGCAAGCGCTGTTAACACCTTCCATTGTCCTCCACTCTCCAGTGTTGACAAGCCCAACTGGATATAATACCTTGGCCGTCTATGCTTTTAGTGATTGTCGGTAGTTACCGGCGTCTGCCTCGGACAATTCCGTAAATTTTTTTGAGGTGAAATGTGAGCGACGAGAAAAAGATTTGCGTATCTATTCTGGAGGAGACAGTTGAGCAGGCCCTGGCCAGGGCTCAGGAAGTAGCGGGCCTGGCTGATGTGATTGAAATCCGGCTGGACAGCCTTGCCAAGCCGGCAATTTCGCCCTTTTTGGCATCGATCGATAAGCCTTTGCTGTTTACGAATCGCCCGACCTGGGAAGGCGGTCGGTTTGTCGGGACAGAGTCGGCCAGGGTAGCGCTACTTCTGGAAGCAGCGCTATCAGGGGCAGCTTATGTTGATCTCGAGGTCAAGTCAGGGCCGGACCTGATGCAGCAGCTTCTGGCTGCAGCTGCGCAAGGGGGGAGGACCAAGGTTATCGCTTCCTGGCACAGTTTGTCGGTTACGCCATCAATGCAGGGCCTTCTTGCCATCTTGCAGGAACAATATCGGAGTGGCGCTCAGATCGGTAAGATCGTAACCATGGCGCTGGCGCCTCTTGATATGGTACGACCTCTGCAACTGCTTGTCGAGGCTGCCGAGATTGACTTCCCGTTGATCGCTTTTTGTATGGGGCGGCCCGGTAAAGTCAGCCGGATCGCTACTATCGAGATGGGTGGATTTATGACCTATGCTGCGCCTGACAACGGGACTCCGGCAGCGAGCGGCCAGATTCAGATTTCAACCTTAAGGAAAATTCTGGCAGGGCTGGCAGAGGATTTTTGATATTGCATTGCAGGTGAACGGATAAGAATCAAGAAGGATTTACACCTCCATGAAGGAAATACGAACAGCCTCCAAGATTGATATGACTGTTGAGGTGCCCGGGTCCAAAAGCCTTACCCAGCGGGCGTTGATCGCTGCGGCCCTGGCAGACGGTGAGAGCCTGCTTTATGGCCCTTTGGCCAGTGAAGATACAGAGTACACCTCAGCAGCGTTGCGGGCCATGGGTGTTGCCATCGACATTGAGCCGGAGTTCTGGCGGGTCCGGGGGCGGGCCGGGCAGATAATTTGTCCGGATGATGATATCTATCTAGGTAACAATGGGACAGCCACCAGATTTTTGACCTCGGTGGCGGCGCTGGGCTGCGGGAGATTCCGGATAATCGGTGACCGCCGCATGGCGGAGCGGCCCATAGAGCCGTTGCTCAGCGCTCTCAAAGGCTGGGGCGTAGATATCAGAAGCGTGCATGGGACTGGTTGTCCGCCTATTGAGATCAAAGCCAACGGGATTAGAGGGGGGCATACCGTTTTACCGGAGGGGAAAAGCAGTCAGTATCTCTCATCCCTGTTGCTGGTAGCGCCCTTTGCTGAAGCACAGGCCGAGCTTGAGGTGACCGGCGAGGTTCTTTCCAAGCCTTATGTCAGGATGACCATGGCGGTTATGACGGACTTTGGCACAGAAGTTATCGCCAACGATTCACTGACCAGGTTTATGATCGGTCAAGGCGGTTACCGGGCCCGGGAGTATAGGATTGAGGGGGATGCCTCGAGCGCCTCCTATTTTTGGGCCGCAGCTGCCATTACCGGAGGGCGGGTGACGGTGGCGAACGTGCCTGATCCGTCTCTGCAGGGCGATGCTGTTTTTGTCGATATCCTGCGGCGGATGGGTTGCAGGGTAGAATCGGATGGCCGAGGGATCACCGTGCATGGGCCCGAGCAGCTCAACGCCGTGGACGTCGATATGGCCGACTGTCCGGATGTGGTGCCGACCCTGGCCGTAGTTGCGAGCTTTGCTAAAGGTCGGACCGTTATCCGCAATATCGCCCACCTTCGGATTAAAGAGTGTGACAGACTGCATGTCATGGCCGGGCAATTGGCTAAGATCGGGGTAAAAACTGAGGAGCAACCTGATACTTTAATCATCGAAGGTCAGGGCTTGAACGCAGCGGGTCTGCACGGCATCGAGATCGATACTTACAATGACCATCGCATCGCCATGAGTTTTGCCGTTGCCGGTCTAGTGGTGCCAGGCATGGTCATCCTGGGTGAGGAGTGCGTGGCCAAGAGCTTTCCTGATTTTTGGCAACGCTTTAGTCTCTTGTATGGTTGATGTTAATCGGTAACTGCTCATGATTCAGCTGATTTCTTGGTTGGCGCCAGGATTTTCCAGACGGTCTCAGAGAGACTTTCGATGGCAAACGGCTTGGTCAGGAAGGCGCGGATATTCAGTTCTTCCGCTTCGCTGCGGTTGATCGTCTCATTATATCCAGAACAGAGCACAATAGGGGTGGCCGGCCGTATTTCAAGAATTTTTTTAGCAAGGTCCAACCCCGTCATGCCAGGCATGGTCTGATCGAGGATTACCATATCAAAGGCGTCTGGCCTTTCGAGGAAGGCCGCGAGCGCCTTTTTGCTGTCGGTAAAGGTGATTGCCTGGCAGCCGATCTGTTTGAGCACGAGTTCGCCAAGGTGGACCAGCATTATCTCGTCGTCAACAAAGAGCACCGTCTTGTTAAGCCCTTTATGGAGGAGGCCGGTGGGGCCATTTTCTTCTTCCTGGGGCTCTGCGACAATGGGGATGTAAATACTCAGCGTGGTGCCTTTATTAAGTTCGCTGTCAACGGTGACGGCGCCTCCCCAGGCCGTGACTATGCCATGAACAGTGGCGAGTCCCAATCCTGTACCTTCATCTGGTTTTTTGGTTGTGAAATAGGGCTTAAAAATATGTTCAAGGTTTTTTTTGTCAATGCCGTGGCCGGTATCGCTGATGACAATATTGGCGTACTTGCCTGAAGGCAGGTCGAATTTATAGATTGCCGGGTCGGCAACAATATCGAGCTGCTTTAAGTTGACAGTCAGGACGCCGCCGGTATCGCGCATGGCGGCAAAAGAGTTGGTGCAGATGTTCATGATTACCTGATGAACCTGGCTGACATCGGCGAGAACCATGCCACAGGATGCCAGGATATCATGCCGGATTTCAATGGTTGCCGGCAAGGTTTCGCGCAACATCTTCAGGCTCTCTTTCAGGATGGGCTGCAAAGGTAAGGGCCGAAGGTCGTGTTCGGCCTGCCGGCTGAAAGTAAGTATTTGATTGACCAGGCCTGCCGCTCGTTTACCGGCGGTGACTATGGCCTCGAGGTTGGCATAAATCTCGCTATCTTTAGGGGTTTTGTATAGGGAGAGCTTGGCATAGCCGAGGATTCCAGTAAGGATATTGTTGAAGTTATGGGCAATACCGGCGGCAAGTGTGCCGATGGCTTCCATTTTTTGCGCCACCCTGAGGTTCTTCTCGTTCTCCTTTTGTCTGGTGACATCCAGATGGGTTCCTGTCATGCGCAGAGGGTGTCTGTTTTCATCGTATTCGACTACTTTTCCCTTGGTAAAGATCCATTTCCAGTTGTCTGACTTAGTGCGCAAGCGTACTTCCGTCTCGAAATATGGTGCTCTGCCCTGGAGATGATCGGTAAGAGCCTTCAGAGCAATATTTTTGTCAGATGGGTGGATCAGCTCTTTCCAGGTGCTGATGGATGGATCAAGATCGTCCGGGGTATAGCCGAGCAGCGCTGCCCCTCGTTCGTCAATGAACCCTTCGTTGGTTTTGAGGTTGAGATCCCAGAGCCCGAGACCGGTGGCATCCATGGCAAGATTCAGACGTTCTTCATTTTTAAGCAGTTTGGTTTCGCGATATTTGCGATCGAGAACGTTTGAAAAGATGTTGCTGGTTATAGTCAACAGATCCATGATATCACAGGGAATCGATTTTTTTTCTTTTACGGAGTCAAAGCCTAAAAAACCTATGACGGTATTGCCCTGAATCATGGGGATGTTGAACAGTGACTTTATATCCTGGGATAGAAAGATCCTTTTTTCTGTTTCTGCTTCAGCCGGCAGGTCAAGTATGTTTGGGATGAAAATTGGAGTTTTTTCCATCAACTTGTTGAAGAACCAGGGAAAAGAGTCGAATGGCAATTGCTGGAGGTCGTGGATATGTGGATTAATGCCGGGCGCACACCATTCATGGGTATTGCTGAAGGATTTGCCGATCATTGAAATCTGAAAAACATAGGTTCGGTCGACTTCGGCAAACTCGCCTAATATTCTAAGAGCATCATTGATGCTGCAGTCGAGTTGTTGCGGAGTAATATTGATAAAATTTGTAGAAATAGTCGTGATCAGATTACGACAGCGATAATTCTGGGCCGAGTCTTTGGCGAGCCGTATGGCATCGGTTATGTTTTTTGAAGTTACGGCAAGATGAGTTATACCGCCTGCATTATCTGTTATAGGCACAACCCGGTATTCCCAGAACAAGGAGAATTTTCCCTCCTTTTGAGGATATTCGATAATGTTATTGCCGATCTCCCCCGTTTTCAGGACATCCGGGCAGGGACAACCCCGGCATGGATATTGCCTATTGCCGAAAATATTGTAACATTTACTGCCGATTATGGCCTCAAGGGATTTTGGCGCCTTTTTCAGCCAGTCCAGGGCAGTTTTGTTAGCCCAGACAACTTGCATCTCTTTATCGATCAAAATAGCATGTTCCGGGTTGGAATTGAGCAGGGCAGAGAGCAAAACCGATAAGTTGGGTGAACCAGGGCTGTCGAGCAGATTGCCAGCGCTTACTTTATTGTTATTGTTCATATAAATTCAATAATATAGCCTTATTGTTTATGCAAGGAAAAAATGTGGTATTTTGATGGAGGGGTTGACACGAGCCGGAGAATTCAATAATCATAATATGAAAAAATCAGGATTTTTGATTAACTATATTTTAATTAATAGTTATGCTGTCGCAGCAGAAGCGATTATTTATCACCAAATTAAGGAGGATTCAGACATGAAAATGTTCGCAAGATTATTTCTGTTTTATATGGTGGCTCTTGCTGCTGTTGCGGGTTGCAGTGGTAAGAGTGTTGTGGTCGAGGAAGGCTACATGAAAGGCGCTCCCCTTTGGGTTGCCAAAGGCAGCGGGGCTTTTGAGGAGGATAAAGGCAAGGTTTTTTATGGCGTGGGATCGGCTGCCAATATTGCTAATCACTCTCTGTTGCGCACTACCGCGGATAACCGTGCTCGTAACGAAATTTCTAAGATATTTGACGTTTATACCGCGTCAATCATGAAGGATTATATGGCATCAAGGACAGCTGGACAACCGAAAGTCTCATCGGAGGAACAGGATGTTGAACAGGCTGTTAAGACTGTTACAAGCAATACCCTGTCTGGTGTTGTGATTGTTGATCACTGGAAAGATCCAGCCACCGGAGAACTCTTCTCTTTGGCTAAACTTGATCTTAACGCTTTAAAGGAGACGCTTGAGAAAACCAAGGAGTTGAATCCTCAGGTGCGTGATTTCATCCGTAAGAACGCCGATCGGTTGCATGAGCAACTTGAAAAGGAAGAAGAGAAGAAGGATAAATAACGCTGCCGGTTGCCACTTTACTGATCAATTAAACTATTTCCAATAAGTTGCAGGAGGAGGATCATGCATAGAGGACTGTTACCTGTTTTATTGTTTTGCGGTATCGTACTGGTTTTATCCGGATGCGAGAGCGTATCTGTCAAGCGTATGGATTCAGCCGAGGTTGTCGACCTTAGCGGTAATTGGAATGACACGGACTCCCGTTTGGTGTCGGAGGAGATGATCAAGGATTGTCTCAGCCGGCCATGGGTCTCTCAGGTTACTGCGAAAATCGGCAAGCCACCCGTAGTGATAGTCGGCACCGTGCTCAAC
>MGTA01000050.1:19740-27305 GCA_001799225.1 Deltaproteobacteria bacterium RIFOXYD12_FULL_50_9 | reverse complement strand
AATGTCGGACTGGCCGGCGCTAAGTTGCTCAACCAGGATGGAACCCTTCAGGAGGCCGGCGGTATTGTCTGGAATACCGGTGATCCAATGAACTATGGGCGTCAAGCCAATCCGCGTGATCCTCGTTACAACTACGCTCGGCAGGTTGATTACCTTTCCGGGGCCTGCATTATGCTGCCTCTCCCCTTATGGAACGAACTTGGTGGCTTTGATGAGACCTTTATGCCCGCCTATTTTGAGGATACCGATCTTGCCTTCCGGGTCCGCGATAAAGGGTACAAGACAGTTTATACGCCATTTTCGCAGGTAATCCATTTCGAAGGGGTCAGTAGCGGTACCAGCACTGCTTCGGGTATCAAACAGTTTCAAGAGATCAACCGGCCTAAGTTCAAGAAACGCTGGGTGGGCGCTGTCCGTAACAACGGCAAGGTCGGCGTTGATTTAGAGTTGAATAAGGATCGTAACGTCGAATTCCGCGCTCTGGTGTTGGATGCCGAAACGCCAATGCCAGATCAGAATGCCGGACACTATGCGGCCATTCAGGAAATACGGGTGCTGCAGACGTTAGGTTTTAAGTGCACCTTTGTACCTCAGAACCTGGCGTGGATGGGGCACTACACCGAGGCTTTGCAACGCATGGGAGTTGAGTGTCTCTTCGCGCCATTTACAAATTCTATCAATGATGTTATCGAAAAACGCGGTAGTGAGTTCAATCTTATCTATATCACCCGCTATTACGTTGCCCAGCACTACATCGACCTTATCCGTACTCATGCGCCGCAGGCCAAGATCGTCATGTGTAATGCCGATCTGCACTTCCTGCGCGAATTGCGGGCCGCCCTGTTGGCCAAGAGTAGCGAGGTGCTGGCGCGCGCAGTCGCGACCAGGGATGCCGAGCTTGCTACAATGCGCAGGGTAGATTTGGTACTCTCCTACACCGATGTTGAGAAGGCCGTAATCCTCTCCCACAACCTCGACTCTACCCGGGTAGCCAAATGTCCTTGGGTGACCGACGTTGTCAGTGAAGTTCCGGGTTTCGAGACACGTACCGACATTGCTTTTCTTGGCGGCTTTAACCACCATCCCAATGCCGAGGCAGTGGTCTGGTTTGTAGACATGGTAATGCCCCTGCTGCGCGAGGCTTTGCCTGGTGTTAAGTTTCGGGTCTATGGCAGTAAGGTGCCTGAAAGCCTGCAGTTGCTTGCCGCGAAGAATGAGGACCTTGTCATTGAAGGTTGGGTGCCAACTGTCGATGCGGTCTATAACACCTGTAGGGTTTTCATCGCTCCTATGCAAAGTGGCGCCGGCATTAAAGGCAAGGTCATCGGCGCCCTGGCGCATGGTGTACCCTGCGTCATGTCGACAATCGCCGCTGAAGGCATCTCTTTTGGCGACGGTGTTGATGCCTGCATTGCCGGCAAGCCGGAAGAGTGGGTTGAGGCAATCTCTCTCCTTTACCAGAATCCACAGGTCTGGGCCGACATGTCTCGTCAAGCGCTGGTCTTTTCCAAAGATCAGTATGGTTTTGCGAAAGGAGTTGAAGAGATGCGAGAAGCTCTGCAAGATGCTGAAATATTTACTGATACCGAGAATATGGCTCTCGTTTTACGCTGAATACTAGCTGGCTCAGGCTTTAACTTATTAACCTTTAGTGGTATATTTTTTGGAGGAAACTAATCATGCAGAATCAAACATCGTTTCTTGTTGATGGCATCAGCAGCATAGCAATACATAACGGTGTCGTCAGGGTTCAGTTCATGCGTCTGGGTATGGACGGCAAGCCTCAGCCGACCGTTGAACTGCATATACCGGTTACGTCGATTAAGTCAGTTATGGAAGCGTTAGGGAAGGCTTCGCGCTAAATAACCTTGAGCAGCGCGACTGCCATGATCGATAGATTCACTACGGGAGCTGCCATCAGCACGGCGGTTTTCGCCGTTTAACTGCAGGGAGTAAAGATTTGCGAAAAATCATTCTGCATTATCACCTTTTCAAGAATGCCGGGACTTCGGTTGACGAATTGCTGAAGATGAATTTTCCTGATCAATGGGTGACACGGGAATTCAGCGCTGCTCAGCATGGCGCCAATAATGCCCAGGTGCAACATTGGGTGCAGCAGGAAAAAAATGCCGTGGCGTTTTCTTCGCACACGGCTATGTTGCCGCCGCCGGAGCTGGAGGAGGTGGAGTTTTTTCCGATCCTTTTCGTGCGGCACCCAATTGATCGCATTGCCTCGGCCTATGCCTTTGAACGTAAGCAACTGAAAGAGGGTAGCCTTGGTGCTATTTTGGCGCGTCATACCAGCCTTGCCGGTTATATTGAGGTTCGCCTGGCGCTTGGGCATGATCGCCAGTGTCGTAATTTCCACTCTACCCGGCTTGCCCAGATGTTTCATGGCGAGGGTGGGGATGAAAACGCGCTGGCGCTCCGGGCTCTGGAAAGTCTGCCATTCGTAGGTCTGGTCGAGGAGTTTGATCTCTCTATTGAGCGGATGGCTGAATGGTTAGCTCCACACTTTCCTGGCTTTCATACCGTACCGGTAGCCAAGAACGTTACCCGCGACCGTTCGATTTCGCTTGAACAGAGGCTTGAGCAGATTAGGGAGGAAGTCGGTGAAGCTTGCTATACGCAGGTGTTGGAGGCGAATGCAGGGGATTTTGCTGTGTTTGAAAAAGTGAGGGCAAGATACAGCGCTATGATCGAGGCTGAAGTGAAGCCCGGGGAAGAGCAAACCACGTCCGATGCTACAGAAAATGTTGTACAGGTATGAACAGGGCTGCAATGGACGTGGAGAGTGTTCCCAATGGCTGAAATAAAAATTTTTATATGAAAAAAGGTTTTTCGATCGCTATCGCCGGTAATTGCCAGGCCAGGCCACTTGCCCAGGTAATTAAATCTCTTGTTCCGGATGTTTATATTAGCGGGATCGCTATTGTGCATTTGCTTAGTGATGCCCAACAGGATGAATACACTAAGATTTTTGAATCGGCAGATCTGATCCTGGCACAGCGGGTAACTGATAATTATCCTTGTACCTTTGTTCGTAATAAGGAATTACGCAAAAAGTACGAAGATCGGTTATTGGTCTGGCCAAATCTCTATTATGCGGGGTATAATCCTGAACTTATTTATTTACGTGGTGAAGCGCGTAAACCGCTGGCCGGGCCGTTTGGAGATTATCACAACAAAACATTTGTTGAAGCATGGCGTCGTGGACTATCTGTTGACGAGGCGGTGCGTCTGCACAACGACGATGACTACAACAGAGAAGCTTATGGTGAAATTCCCAAAAAGTCTTTAGAAGAATTACGCAAACGGGAAGCTGAAACCGATGTTCGTATCGTTGACTGGATAGCGGAACGCCTGTGGCGACAACGGTTGTTTTTTACCTTTAATCATCCAGCGCTCGTGTTAATTCAAGAGCTTGCCGACCGGCTTATCAGGGCTGTAGGGCTTGAGTATGCTCATCCAGCCAAAGAAGCAGCAGTTTTACGCGAACCGCTTGGTAACTTCAGCTGTCCTGTTAACCCATGGGTTGCAAAGACGTTTGGGTGCACTTTTGGTGAATTTGATGTGATACGGGGTAGTTCAGTCATGGGTATTGAAGGAAATCAGGTAATTTTAAAACAGGGGAAGAGTCAAATTTATGAGAACAGGCAAATAGTTGAAGAGTATTTTAAAATCTACGACATGTGTGGTAAATATCTGGATATTTAATTTAATATTAGTATAGTCTCTTTCGAAAATAAGAGGGAGGCAACGAGCTGTTTCTTGATGCTGGTTTTGGCGATTTTTTTGGTTATTCTTGTTGGTTACCATCCTTGCGCAGTCGTCAATTTGGATTTTCACCCTTTCCTGCCGCATTCCTGAAAAGCGATTTTATATCATTATCATCAATTGGAGACCAGAAATGAAGGTTATTGTGTTTGGTGGAGATGGGTTTTGTGGATGGCCGACGGCATTAGGTCTTTCTAATGTTGGGCATGAAGTCGTAATTGTGGACAACTTGTCACGAAGGAAGATTGATATTGATTTGGGAGTTGAATCCCTTACCCCTATTGCGACAATCGACGACCGATTGCATGCATGGAAAGAGATTACTGGCAAGACGATCCGTTTCTTTCAGCTGGACATTGCCGAGGAGTATCACCTGCTTCGTGAATTGATGCGTAATGAAGCCCCTGACGCGATTGTGCATTTTGCGGAACAGCGGTCTGCGCCATATTCCATGAAGACGTCTGAAACAAAACGCTACACGGTTTCGAATAATGTAAACGCCACTCACAACATCCTTTGCGCCATCGTCGATCTTAAGCTCAAGACCCACGTAATCCATCTGGGTACTATGGGCGTCTATGGCTATGGTGGTCAGGATAGCGCAATGATACCGGAGGGCTATCTTGATGTCATGGTTCCTACTGATGGTGACTACGTTCCGAGGCGAATCTTGCATCCGGTAGATCCTGGTAGCGTTTATCACTTGACCAAGACTCTCGATCAGCTGGTATTTTATTATTATAATAAAAACGATGGGGTGCTAATAACCGACCTTCACCAGGGCGTTGTGTGGGGCACCAATACCGACCTAACTGCACTTGATCAACGGTTAATCAACCGATTTGATTATGACGGCGACTACGGAACAGTTTTGAATAGGTTTTTGATGCAGGCTGCGATTGGATATCCTTTGAGTATCCACGGAACAGGTGGTCAAAAGCGTGCTTTCATCCATATCAGGGATACCGTCAAGTGTATCCAGATTGCTCTCGAATCACCTCCTGATAAAGGTGAGAGAGTACGAATTTTTAACCAAATGACTGAAACCTATCGGGTAAGAGATCTTGCAAAGCGCGTTCAGGAGATGACGGGAGCGGAAATCTCTTATCTGGAGAATCCACGCAAGGAAGCTGCAGAGAATGAACTGGTGGTAGATAACAAATGTTTACTTGAATTGGGCCTTTCACCAACATATCTCGATAAGGGATTATTGGAAGAAATTGTCGATGTGGCAAAGCGCTGGCGCGAGCGCTGTGATGTCAAACGAATACCGTGTGTATCTCTTTGGACCAGCAGCGAGGGTAAAACAACAAAATGACAGCGCCACTTCTTCCTGCTGAGTCCTTATTTGATGTTTTGGTAATTAACCGAGAGAGAGATAAAGCTCGATTAGAAAGGTTTGCAGCTACTTGTGCTGCTAAGGAGCTTGTGTACCAGCGAATCGACGCTGTTGATGCGTTAACGCCAAGTTTTCAGATAGAAGAATATCTGCAGTATGTGAAAAAAGGTCAGGGGATGTTTCATGCCCAAATTCCACTAGGGTCATTTGGCAACTGGATGTCGCAAATCAAGGCTTGGAGATATGTCGTTAAGTCGAATAAACCTGCATTAATTTGTGAAGATGACAGTGATTTTATCGGAAAAATAGAAGACCTGAATGGAATTTTTGAGGAGGATTTAAAGTGGGATCTCGTGTTTTGCAATGATCGTGCGTGTCCGGCCACGACCAGCTTGTCTAAAGAGTGGATTGACTGTTGTCAACAATGGCGAAGTGTAACTGTTCCTCTGAGTTTCGCCATTAATACCCGATTGGCTTTGCAAAAACCATGGACTGCACCTGGTGGCGACTGCTATATGATTTCTCCAGCAGGGGCTGAACGTTTATTGAAGGGAGCTGAAAAAACCGGCGTCTATATGCATCTGGACTGGATGTTAGTAAGACATTCTATCTTTGGGATGCGAAAGGAGGATTTTCTGTACGGGAATCCGGCGCAGCCATTTTATAGATTTTTAAAAAAATCAGGTTCGGTGGATTTGTCGATTAACTTAAAGGCAAGAACACTGATAAGGCCATTCGCTCGTCACAGGCCCCAGGGGGTGGGAGGTAGCATAACTAAAAATCCGACTGCAAGATCCATGTTTTATGATGTGAAAAAAGGTATCGTTATTACCAATAAGTCTGTTAATCCGGAAAATGACTTGTGAGTCCGGATTGATTACGGCGATTGATTTACATCAAAATTGACTAAAAAAGTTGCGAGATTTCTTGTAGCTGGCAGCTGTTGGAGAAAAATATTAGTGACCAATGTTAACAGCCGAACCCAACAATATGCCTTTTTTATATTTACACGAGGCTATTGGCACCAAATTATAGTTTTGGAGGATTTTTAGATGATTTGCCATGAAAACAAGTTGATTTTTATCCATATTCCTAACACTGGCGGGTCAAGCATTGAAGTTGCTTTGATTGGCCAGGATTGGTTTACAATAGAGAAAAGAACAAAACATCTCGGATGGATAAGAGCAAAACGTAGATATAGCAAATATTGGGATAATTATTTCAAATTCGCCGTCGTTCGAAACCCTTGGGAATGGTTGGTTTCGATATATAACACACATGACAGAAAAAGAAAGTTGGGTGACCCATCCTGGGATTTTTTCCTCAGGAGGCCCAAGCTGATGCCGATTGAGCAAAAAATCCTCATTCAAAGCGATATAATCGGTGATGAAATGGATTTCATAATAAGGTTTGAAAATCTTAAAGAAGATTTCGACAAAATGTGTGAAAAAGCAGGGGTGGGAAAAAAGATTCTGCCCCACAGAAACAAGTCTAAAACTACAAAAATTCATTACAGTTTATACTACGAGAACGACGAGCAAGTGGAACTTGTCAGGGAAAAATTCAAGAAAGACATAGAAAGATTTGGGTATGAATTCGATGATAGGAGGAAAAAAGAAGATACAACTCAACTGAAAACTACCTAGGTTGAAGCGGGTAACTAAGCGCTTACAAAGAATCAACAAAATATCACAGCGTAATAAAGATGAATTTCATTATTATCGCTCCTGCTCGATCTGGGAGCACTCTTCTAAGAAATTTGCTTAATAAGCATCCACAGATTTGTTGTCACGGGGAGGTTTTTGCTGAAAACCGCGTTTTCAGTTTTTCTCGCAAAAAAAATATACATCGACTAACTTTGCGTGAGGCGTTTAATTTGCGTCAGGCTAACAAATTAAATTTCTTCAATAAATATGTTGTGCCGACGTCAATTGCTGTTTCCGGATTCAAGCTGCTTTACACTCAGTTGTTCAACTTGGATTTTGCTCCAGTTCTAAATGCCATTTTAGAGTCGAAGGATTTTCGGGTTATTCTTCTTTGGAGGAGAAATCTGATCGCGCGCTATATTTCTCAAGTTCGTTTGAAGATGAAAGTCGGGAAAACAACGACAAGAAGCAAACGTCGCGATGGGTATTTAAACTCAGCGATGCTTCCTTTGGAAGTTGAACGTTCCTGCTTGATAAACATTGCCGCCAGGGATTGGGCAAAAATAGTATTCCATGGACATCCTAGCATTGAAATTTGTTATGAGGATTTAATAAGTGCTTATGCAGTCGAGAGTGAGAGACTGTGTGAGTTTTTGGGGGTCGACCCGAATTTAATGCCCAAGCTCCCGGCAAAGCCGGAAGGTGCTGGTGTTAGAAGCGATAATATAAAATGTCAAAACGACGGGAGACTGAAGGAGTTTTGGGACTACAAGTGAGTCGTCTAGCTTATCGGACCATTTTTG
>MGTA01000050.1:13825-19733 GCA_001799225.1 Deltaproteobacteria bacterium RIFOXYD12_FULL_50_9 | reverse complement strand
CGTCGACGGCCCTGACGGTGTTACAGATTGACGCAAGGTCACCGGGTCCAACTATTGATGTTGAGTTTGTCGGCAATGCCAGTCGATTGAACGCATTTGTCGATATTTCATCAAGTCCGGAGATAAAGGGGTCTTCAGGGGGAGATGAGGTCGCGTTGCCGGACAATTATTTTCGCGCCCGTTATCCATACTTTAGTCGGCTGCGGATTGGTAATCTTTTTTTCGGTTATGAATGCTTCGGAGGCAGTTTTCAGGAATTGGCAGTACGTGAGCCCGATGGCGCTGTACGTTACCAGTTTGAAGAAACGTTACGACTTATTGAGGAATTGCTACGCGGTGGCCTGAAACCGCAACTGGCGCTTACAGGAATACCTAAGGCCCTTATCCCGGTTGACGAGACAATACTCTCACATCCAGCGTATGGATGTCTGAACGCACCGGCCTTCGATTGGTCCAAGCGCGAGCCGAAAGAGCGCGTTCCTGAATGGTGGCGGCTGCAGGACTCCTTCATTCAAGCCTTGATCGCACGTTTTGGTATTGAAGAAGTCAGGTCTTGGACATTCGCGACCTGGACGGAACCATGGAATCCGGAACGCAAGAAGAATCACCACCTTGTTTTGCCAGAGGTCGTGATCAAGCGGCGGCTCCATGATGAGGCAGTAGCGACGATTGTCGCCGCCTCGATTGATGTCGCTATGCAGTATGGTTTGTCAATTCATATTGGTAATTTGGCTGGTTCTGTCGAGCAAATTTACCCGAAACTTATAGCCGAGATCAAGCGCTTTCCCAAGGGAGTTAAGTATCTCGAATATATTGATGGCTATGCGATCAGTCGCTACCGCGTAAAGCCTTCGCAGGATGTCGGGGAGATGCTGGATAGGTCATTCGGCTTGCTGAAAAACCCGATGATGCCGGATAAGCCGCTTTTTATTGATGAATTCGGTGAGTTGACCAGTGACGACGGGATTTCATCCTTTGGGCCGGCGAACTCTTTTGAGGGCGCCGCTTTTCTTGGTTCAGTACTGGCACGAGTATTTAATCGACAAGATGGTTCAGCAAGGGTGCCAAAGAGCGTGGCATTCTGGAATAATCAAATTGCCCCTCGGGCAAAGCTTGCATTCAAACGTTACGACGACTACCTGAAGACGCCGGCAACCAATGTGATGGGGATGTTTGCTTCGTTAAAAGGATATCGTAAGATTGATGTAGCCGAGGCATTTACCTATGCGGTTGCCGGCGTTCGTGACGGGCAGGTTAAGGTTGTTTTGCTCGGAGACCATAAGGGATTGCCGGGTGGGATTGCCTCATTCAGGCATCCTGTGCCTAATGTCAAAGAGATTGTTATCCGAGGATTAAAGGCGAGTGCCGGTTATCAAGTAGTATCGTCTACGATTAACGGCAATTATGGCAATCCTATATCGGTTTTTTTAGGTGATGTAACTGATTTTCGGCAGGATCCTGCACACCGATTTATCAATAACGGCAAGAAATGGAAGCTGGCACCAGGTTACGGGGAGCGTTGTTTTTTTGACGAGGTCAAGGATTGCTCCTGGCGAGAGAAGGCCCAGCGACTTGATTCACCTCTTCTAAGATTGGTTCAGGCAAAAACCGATGCGAATGGGGTGTTGAGGGTCCCGATAGATATTTTCGGTTTTACGGCGCTGATGCTGGAGGTGTCCGAGGTCGCCGGAGAGTGTCCCAAAGGAGTGCCGCCAATAGAGCTGGACTTTAATTCCGGAACCGATTGGTTGGCGCGAGTCCAGCCTAAATTTTTAGAAAAAGTAAGCTTTGATGCAGGGGCATCGGCAGAGAGCGCTTTGATTCGCAATGATGAGAGGAATCAGGGGTTGCGATTTGGCGAAGGTTCTAAGTTTGTTTTGGCGTGTTCCAACTTGGAGATGAAAAACGGCAGGGTTGCAATGCGCTTTAAAGCCGACGGTGAATTCACCGGCAGTGATATGACGCTTATGCAACAAGGTTTGCGACCGGGAGAGTGGTTTCGCGTGACGCTTAATAAGGGAATCATAATGGTTGAACAGGGGAGCGGGAATGAGGTAGCAACGATTTCAACCCCATTGCCAGTGAACAAGAATAATAAGTGGAATTATCTTGAAATTGAGATTAAGGAAGGGGTGTTACGCGTGTTGTTGAATGGTCAACCCGTCGGCTCAGGCTCAGTAAAGCTTGTGGCCGGTTTACCATCTCCAGCGGCAAATGAACCTCGGTCGGTTATATTTGTAGGTTCGTCACCGGATTTTGGCCAGTGCTTCAAAGGCGTGATTGACGATTTATGGATCGGAACCACCAAGGCGGGTTTTAATACTCAAGGTGGATCTTCGCCAACTATGCAATAAATTACTAGAAGTAGTCAGCTCGGGCAGCCGATATTTTGTTGTTATTTTACCTGAATGGTTTTACTGCTCGTTTATCTATAAGGTTTATTGAATAGGTTAAATATGACGAAGATTGTCGTTTTCGGTGATTCACACACAAAATTTTTTGGGAAGGAACAGACACTATCTTCCCTTTACCATCTGGGTGATTTTTATGAAAATTCTATATGCCATATTTATGATGGGGCAACAATTAAAGGTTTTGGTAAAAGGAAATCAACACTGAATATCAGGGAGAAGATATTAGGTGAAATAATGCAAAACGATATTGTCGTGCTTTGTTTTGGGCAGGTAGACATTGAGTTAGGCATTTATTTTAAAAAATTTGTAAAGTGTGAGGATGAGTCATTAGATGATTTTCTTACAGTATTAATTCAGTCATATCAATTATTAATAGACATGGTAAAGCCACAAGCCAAAGAGGTGATTATTAAAGGTGTAAACCTTCCCGTTCTCATTGAGCATAAAAAAGCTGTACGATATACCCATCGAATTATTTCGGAAAACCTAAGTGATAAAGAGGAGATTCAAAAAACCAGGCAAAAATTGGCGAAAGGATTTCCGGGGATTCATCAAAGGATCTCTTTTTCAAAATTATTAAACGAAAAACTTCAGCATCTAGCCAGGGCCAATGGAGTAGGATATTTTGATATCAATGCCAAAATTTCATACTCAAATGGTTTAGTTAAAGAAGAATTCATTCCTGCCTTTTTTGATCATCATCTTGCAGATACACTTCAGGTGAGACTTATCCATTGGGAATGTTTAAAAAATGCTGTCAGTTCTATTTGAAAACTTGTTAAACATATTTTGTTACAAGGGGTGTTTGTGAAAAATAAAATTCTTATCACCGGCGGTGCCGGTTTTATCGGTTCGGCAGTAGTTCGTCAGTACATTGCCGAAACTGATTTTACGGTTATCAACCTTGATAAGCTGACCTACGCGGGAAATCTACAATCGCTCACCGCGGTTTCCGGCAATCATCAATATCGATTTGAGAAAGTCGATATCTGCGATGCGGTTGAGGTTGCACGGGTATTCCGTGAGCATCAGCCCGATGTGGTGATGCACCTGGCGGCCGAATCGCATGTAGACCGCTCGATAACGGGGCCTGCTGCTTTTATGCAAACCAACATCGTCGGAACCTACATTTTATTGGAGGCAGCCCGGACCTATTGGAACGGACTGGAAGGCGAGCATAAGGTCGGATTTCGCTTCCATCATATCTCCACAGATGAAGTGTTCGGCAGTCTAGGCGAATCCGGGTTATTCACCGAAGAAACGCCTTACGAACCGAACTCGCCTTATTCCGCCAGTAAGGCAGCTTCCGATCACCTGGTGCGGGCCTGGCATCACACATACGGTTTGCCCGTGATTACCACCAATTGCTCAAACAACTATGGTCCATATCATTTTCCGGAAAAGCTCATACCTCTGATGATTTTGAATGCGGTGAATGGCAAGCCGCTGCCTGTCTACGGCAATGGTGATAATATTCGTGACTGGCTGTATGTGGATGACCATGCTCGGGCTTTGCGATTGGTGCTCGAAAAGGGCAAACCAGGCGAAACCTATAACATAGGCGGTTTTAACGAGAAGACCAACCTTGAAGTCGTGCGGACAATTTGCGAAATTTTAGATGAACTGCGTCCGCAAAACGCCCCATATGCCAGATTGATCACCTTTGTCAAGGATCGGCCCGGGCATGACCATCGTTATGCGATTGATGCTGGTAAAATAGCTCGCGAACTCGGGTGGCGTCCATCCGAAACTTTCGAGACCGGCCTGCGTAAGACTGTTTTGTGGTATCTCGAGAACGCCGAATGGGTTGAGGGTGTGACCAGCGGTGATTATCAAAAATGGATTGCACAGAATTATGAGCAAAGGATTATCTGAAGGAAAGCCATAATCAATAAGTGTCCCAATTTCAGCTAATTAAGAGAGTTGTAAATCATGCAAGCGATCTCTACCGGTATTTCTGATGTTATTATTATTGAGCCTAATTTTTTTGGCGACGATCGCGGTTTTTTTTTCGAGAGTTTCAATCAACGATGTTTTGCCGAAATGACCGGTTTAAAAGTTGATTTCGTCCAGGATAATCACTCCAAGTCCTCGCGTCATGTGTTGCGTGGTTTGCATTATCAGATCCGGCAGCCGCAGGGTAAGCTGGTCCGGGTGGTATCCGGTGAAGTGTTTGATGTGGCCGTGGATATTCGCCGACAGTCGCCGACCTTTGGGGAATGGGTTGGTTTCAATCTTTCCGCGAACAACAGGCGGATGTTGTGGATACCGGCAGGCTTTGCCCATGGCTTCGTAGTGTTGAGTGAATTCGCTGAGTTTCTATACAAAACTACGGACTACTGGGCGCCTGAACATGAGCGTTGCATCATCTGGAACGATCCTGATCTGGCTATTGATTGGCAACTGGCCGGAGCGACTCCAGTGCTTTCCGGCAAGGATAAGGCAGGCAAATCCTTCAGTGATGCTGAGTGCTTTGTATGAAAGTCCTGCTCTTCTGGAAAGCTGGCTGGTTGGTTCGGTGTTAGAAATCAACTTGACAATTAGCTAATATATGGGCAATATATTGCTCAATTTAGGCGCTGAGCATGTAGTATATGCTTATTTAATTAATGAATAAATAGAGGATGGTGGAATGAAACCTGCTGAGCTTGTAGCGATTATCAAGAATGAAAAACCAGAGTTATTAGCCAAAATTCCTGAGAAACGCGCTATAGCCCTTGTTCGGGAGGCGTTAGCTCAGATTGGTGAGCAAATCGCTGCTGTTGATAAAGGTGTGTTAAAGGTGCAAGGGTTAGGTAGCTTCCGGGTCAATCAGGTCGAGCGCGAGATAAATGGCGAAAAGACCATGGTGAAAATAGTTCGTTTTGCTAAGGAAAAGCCTAAAATCAAGAAAAAAATAGAGTCTGAAGAGATTGTTCCCAAGCAGTGATGCAATGCGCATTAAAACTGATAATGTAGTATTTTTGGTCGAAGAGCAGCCAAACCCTTCGACCGATTTTTTTGTACTTCCTGCTTTTCAGGCAGGCGGTTATAGGGTTGTAAAGTGCGGTAAGGCTGATCTGCCTGCACCAGCCGATCTGATTGATGCAATTGTACTTTTTGTACGGTATGTGCCGACTGCTTGGCTTAGGCTGGTGGAGGCAGTGCGACCGCAGCTTCGCCGTTTGGTCTTTTTTATGGATGACGATGTGCTGGATGGGCATGTTTCGAAAGGGCTGCCGTTGGGTTACCGTTTTAAGCTTGCGAGGTTTGGCGCTTGGCGTAAGAGTTGGCTGCAACAACAAAGAGCAGAACTTTGGGTCTCAACACCGTTTTTGCAGAAGAAATATATAGCCTGGCAGCCCCGCCTGGTATTGCCTTCTCCACTACTTGGATTTAAGGATATTCGTCGGGTTTTTTATCATGGTTCGTCTTCACATGCGGAAGAGATCAGCTGGTTGCGACCGGTGATGGATAAGGTGTTGCGTCGGGATGAGCGCTTAGCCTTTGAGATT
>MGTA01000050.1:0-13791 GCA_001799225.1 Deltaproteobacteria bacterium RIFOXYD12_FULL_50_9 | reverse complement strand
TTTCAACACCGGGTCGGCATATAGGCCTGGCCCCTTTGCTATCTTCGTCTTTCAATCGGGCGCGTTCATATACCAAGTTTTTTGATATTACTCGCTGTGGTGCAGTAGGTATCTATACACCGAACAGCCTTTGTGCCGAAGTTGTCAACCACGGGGTAGATGGGTTGATTGTGCGGCAGGATCAGGACGCTTGGGCTGATGCAATTTTGCATATTGCTGAAGATGATTTGTTCAGACACTCCATGTTACAGGAGGCGCAGGCTAAACAGGTGGAATTGGCTGACAGGGCAAAATGCATCTATTCGGATTTATTAGCAACCTCTTAGAGTTTTTCTAAATGGTTGGGCCGGTTTTATCAATAAAACCGGGCGCCATTCCATCTCCTGAATTATTCCTGATAAAAAAAGTTGGTCAATCCTTGTTTGTTGTGGTTATCGGTTTGTAGTTATCGGAAAAACCTCATTGACTACACGAATAAATAGCCTCTGCAAAGACCGGCAAAGCGATTTTATCGATTAACTTTAAAACCTTATAGTGCATAAAAATTTCAGTTTTGGTATCATTTTTCAGACATTAGGAAGAGTGTAAGGCAAATTCAAACCTGGTAAACGGGAAATGTATTTTTATGAAATTTGTGTGCCAAGTGAATTGGAGAGATAATGGGAGAAGAAAATAAATCAAGTAATGTCGTGTGGCATCACGCCACGGTAACACGGGGGCGTCGTGAGGCTTTAAATAACCATCGCAGCGTGATTTTGTGGTTTACCGGTCTTTCCGGTTCCGGCAAGTCTACTTTGGCGCATGCCGTCGAGGAGAGATTGTATAAAAAGGGGTGTCGTACATTTGTTTTTGATGGGGATAATGTCCGCCATGGACTTTGTGCGGATCTTGGTTTTTCAAATGAAGACAGGGTGGAAAATATTCGCCGCGTCGGAGAGATGGCAAAACTGTTTCTGGAGGCTGGTGTTATTGCATTGACAGCTTTTATCTCTCCGTTTCGGGCTGACCGTGCGCGTGTACGTTCGCTGGTGCCGCATGGTGAGTTCATGGAGATCTACTGCCGTTGTCCGCTTGAGGTGTGCGAAAAACGGGATGTGAAGGGACTTTACAAACGTGCGAGACAAGGAGATATTAAAATTTTTACCGGTATCTCATCCCCTTATCAAGAGCCTGAAGATGCTGAGCTTGTGGTGGAAACGGATGCATTGACCTTGGATGAGTCGATAGATGAGGTCTTGGCTTTACTGAGAGAGAGGGGAGTAATCTCCCCTGATGTTTAATGGATGAGGTCTTTTAATATCTTAGCTGAATTAGATTATCAGTCAATCTTGGTAAGATGAAGATCAACAGTGTGTTGAAAAAAGATAGGTAACTAGAGTGGTTGACGGAGCTGACGGTATTAAATTGCATAGCGGTCCGGCCGATAGCCGTATTTTATCAGATAATTCATCAGGGGGTCTGGGACTTTGCTGGTGGGTGCATCGTCTTGCCAATCTAGAAACTCTTTTGGGAAAACCGTTGACCTATTTGCCTTTTGTTAACAAGCCGCTTGCATATGTGGCTGGATGGGGCAGAAAAACTAGTTATTTCAAAGCGTTGTCTGAATCGCGTACGCGCAATATACCCTGCCTGACCATTGAAGATGGCTTTTTGCGATCAGTATGGCTTGCCAGTCAATCTCCGCCTTTTTCTGTTATAGTTGATGACCTTGGTATCTATTATGATGCTGCTTATCCATCTCGCCTGGAAAAGATGATCGGCAGAGAGTTTACTGAAAAGCAACGTAATCGTGCGCAGATGTTGATTGGGGCTTGGCGGGCGGCGCGGGTATCAAAGTATAATCATGCGCGTGACTTTGGACCTTACTCGGCATCCTTTTTAAAAGAAATTGTTCAGGGTCGATATGTCCTGGTCGTTGACCAGACCCTCGGTGATGCCTCGATTCGCTATGGGATGGCAGATGCAAAAAGTTTTCAGGAGATGTTGAAAAAGGCCCTGTCAGAAAATCCGGAGAAGATGGTGCTGCTGAAGGTGCATCCAGAGGTAATGGCCGGGCGAAAAAAAGGGCATTTTGATCTGGTGGCATTGGCAAAAAATCCGCAGGTGCGTGTTTTGGGAGAGGATGTCCACCCGGTTTCGCTAATTGAACATGCTGAGGCAGTGTATGTCGTAACATCGCAGATGGGATTTGAGGGCTTGCTTTGGGGAAAGCCGGTACGCACTTTCGGCATGCCTTTTTATGCAGGATGGGGCCTAACCGAAGATCAAATGCCCTCGCCCGAAAGACGTAAGTCTGTGCCCTTGGAAAATCTGGTACATGCGGCTTTGGTGGATTATCCTTGTTATATCGACCCGGAAACTACCCAGCGTTGTGAACCGGAAAGGCTAATCGAATGGATTGGCCTGCAGCGAAGGATGCGGCAGCGTTTCCCTGAGACTATTTATGCACTAGGCTTCTCAATCTGGAAGAGGTCGATAGTCCGGAGTTTCTTTCAGGGCTGCAAGGTGTGTTTTGTCCGACGTTTAGAGCAGATACCAGATCGTGCAACTTTGGTAGTGTGGGGGAGAAGGGATATAGGTTGACCTGTATATAGGTGTAGGATTCATTATGATGATTTAATATATATTTACATGTTGAATTTGCTTAAACATTTTGAGCATCTAGCCTGGACTTGAGAAACGTCATACTTAAAGGATGTTTATCTATGCGAACAATTATTATTATTCCTGCCCGTTATGGTTCTAGCCGACTGCCTGGTAAGCCGTTGGTTGATATTTTGGGCAAACCGATGATTCGACTTGTCTATGAACGGGCCTCTCTTGTTAAGGGAATCGCGGAGGTAGTAGTGGCCACCGACCACGCATTGATTGCTGGGGTCGTGACTGGTTTTGGTGGTAAAGTTGAGATGACTTCAGAGAATCATCCAACAGGCTCAGATCGCCTGGTAGAAGTTATGGGTAAAGTTTCAGCAGATTTATATATCAACCTGCAGTGTGACGAACCACTTGTTCGACCTGAAGATATCGAGTGCTTAGTAGCAGGCATGCAACAGAATCCCCTCATTCAAGTAGGAACCTTGTGCCATTACATTTCACTTGCTGAAGCTCAGAAACCTCATTGTGTCAAAGTGGTATTGGCGGCCAGTGGCGAGGCGTTGTATTTCAGTCGATCGCCTATCCCTTATGCCAGAGATATCGCTGCCGCTAAGTTCAGGAAACATATAGGGGTGTATGCGTTCCGTCCTGAGGCTTTGGTAAAATTTGGCAGCATGCCGAGGTCCATGTTGGAGCAGGCGGAGATGCTTGAGCAGTTAAGGCTTCTGGAGGCAGGAATTCGAGTGCATGTGTTTGAGGTGGCGCCAACCGGTCCCGGGGTTGATAACCCTGCGAGTCTGGCGCAGGTGTGTGCAATAATCGCCGGTGCTGATCCGGCATAGCAAACTCCATCAAAAGAGATCAGGTCCCTCTGCCTATTCTGTATACAACGGAGAATGGGACGTACATTATATTGTTGTTCTGTTAGACTTGGCGCTTTTTAACAGACCTGAAATGGGGCATATTTTGCAGGGTCGAAAAGGGAAAAGGGTATTACGTTTAGAAGATGGTTTCTTGCGCTCGGTTGGTTTGGGGGCTGACTTGGTGCGTCCGATCTCCTGGGTGATAGACGGTCGGGGGATCTATTATGATGCTACAATGGCATCGGATTTGGAATACCTTCTGCAGACAGCTGAGTTTGATACAGAATTGTGCCTGAGAGCGGCGCGATTGCGTGATCGTATCGTTGCCTCGAGACTGACGAAGTATAATATTAACGTTGGTGAAGCAAAAGGGTGGCAACGGCCATTTCCCTTTTCGGCTCCTCTCATGCAGGAAGAGAGAGGAGGGCAAGAGGGATTTCCGCATGTTAAGAGAGGCAGAACCGTTGTCCTGGTTCCCGGACAGGTGGAAACGGATGCCTCCATTGCCTATGGTGCGCCGGTTTTACGACGCAACATGGAGTTGCTGCAAGCGGTTCGTGAGGCCAATCCGGAGGCCTATCTAGTATACAAACCACATCCTGATGTGCAGATAGGGCTTCGTGCAAAGAGGCCGGAAGATGATAATGCCATGGACTGGTGTGATGAACTGGTGATGGGGATAGGTATGGGCGAACTTCTGCCGCAGGTGGATGAGGTGCATGTGCTAACTTCGCTAACTGGTTTTGAAGCCCTGCTGCGGGATAAACGAGTAACGTGTTATGGACAGCCGTTTTATGCCGGATGGGGACTGACAACAGACATGGTTCCTCTGGCCCGCCGAACCCGATGTCTATCATTGAATGAACTAGTAGCTGGGGCTTTGATCCTTTATCCCACCTATGTGAGCCGTACTACCGGTTATTTCACTACTCCGGAACGGGCTTTAGACGAGTTGTTGGCCTGGCGGGAAAGAACAGGAGAGGCCAGCCTGCCAATGTGGCGCCTTGTGCTGCGGTTTTTATTGCAGCTGCGGGCGAAGTAATAATCAGCGGATTACAAGATAAAATGGCTCAGATTCGCTTTAATTGTTATAGTTATAAGAATAGAATTATGGTTTCAGGCAAGAAGATTTTTTTGTCCTTAAATTGGGTTTAGTCGGGCCTGCAGCGCAATTGTAAGTGTTTTGAGGAAATGCAAAAATGATTAAAAGTGGTCTCTCAGCCTTTCGGGGGCGGCATATCCTGTTACTGCAGGGGCCGGTCGGGCCATTTTTTTCAAGGCTGGCTCGTGATTTAGAGTGGGTTGGCGCTATTGTTACAAAGATTGATTTTAACGGCGGCGACTGGCTGTTTTCCCCTGCCGGTTCCATTGCCTTCAGGGGGCGGATGGAAGAGTGGCCGGTTTTTTTTGACCAGGTACTTGTCTCTCGTCAGATTGATGTGGTTTTGTTATTTGGGGATTGCCGCCCGATACATCGTGTTGCTTATGCAATAGCGATTAAACGCCGGTTAGAGATTGGGGTTTTTGAAGAGGGATATATCAGACCAGATTACATTACTTTGGAACGTTTTGGAGTTAACGGCCATTCGCGGATCCCCAATACACCGGATTTTTACGTTAATATGCCGCCAGCAGATATTCCACCGACAAGAAATGTGGGTAAAACTTTTTGGTATGCCGTGCTTTGGTCCATTCTCTATTATTTAGCCAGTGTGCTGCTCCGGCCATTATTCCACCATTACAAGCATCATCGTCCGCTCACACTTTGGGAAGCATGGCCATGGGTGCGAAGTTGTTGGCGCAAGTTCTATTTTGCTCTCAAGGAAAGAGGCATTCAGGCTGAGCTGCAATCAACATTTTCCGGTCAGTTTTATCTGGTTCCCCTGCAGGTATATAACGATGCCCAGATTCATGTTCATTCTGACTTTGAAACGGTTGAAGCCTTCATTTGTCATGTGATTTCGTCTTTTGCCAGGTTTGCGCCCAGCGATACGCTGTTGGTTATTAAACATCATCCCAGGGATCGCGGCTATCTTGATTATACAGTCATGATCCAGAATTTTGTCAAAATACACGGTGTTGAAAAACGGGTGTTATATATTCATGATCTGCATCTCCCAACCCTGCTGCAACATGCCAGAGGCATTGTAGTGGTGAACAGCACAGTTGGACTTTCAGCTTTGATGCGGAAAAAACCTACAAAGGTATGTGGAACAGCAGTGTATGACATCGAAGGTCTGACATTTCAAGGGGCATTGGATGATTTTTGGATTTCAAGTCAAGATTATAAGATTACAAAGGATCTGTTTGAGCATTTTCGTAGTTACCTGATTGAACGAACCCAGGTAAACGGAAGTTTTTACAGAAGGCTTGATGTGGCGCAATCTAATGCTGGTCTTGTTTGGCCTGTTTTCCCTGTTAGATAGACAGTGCTATCCACTGGACCGATCTAAAATAATTACTCTTTGATTTAAGACATTCATTGCAGTCAATTTTTTGTTATATTGGCAATTTGATATTGACAGCGACTGCGAATAAGCGCTAAAATACTTTAAGCACTAAATTGTAAAGTACTTAGAATTAAAGATGTGTTTAGGAGGAAATAGGAGGAAAAATGAAAAAAATCAATCTTTTCTTTTTATCTTTGTTGGTTTTACTGGTCATGACAGCGGAAGCGTCAGCGGGTGTCTTGATACCGGATGGTATTTATGTTGATGCCAACGATTTAGATGGGGATTTTACGGTAAGTTGGGGGGCTTCAGCCACTCCGGGTCCAGGTGTTACCTATGAACTGCAAGAGGCGATAAATGCTAATTTTACAATGGGCCGGCGTACTGTTGTTGCCGGTGTTGGTGATTTAAGCGCAGCTATTTTTAGTCGTACTTCCAGTGTGACTTATTATTATCGGGTAAGAGCCGCTAAAGCTGGTATTTACAGTAATTGGTTGAAAGCCGCCAATGGTTGTCTGATAGGTCCACTACCTTGTGAGCAGCCAGTATCTATTGACGTTTCCGGTATAGACGTTTCCGGTAATTATCTGGTTGAATGGGGTGCATCTCCTACAGAAGGTGTTAGATATACCCTTCAGGAGGCGACTACCGCTAATTTTAAAGTTGGTCTTCGCTCTGTCTACCTAGGCAGACTTTTTAGTTTTTCTATTGCCATTACAGATCGTCATCCTGGAACTACCTATTATTATAGGGTCAGGGCCACAAAGAGTGGCCTTCCACCCAGTGCTTATATATCTTGGATCACCGGTATCACGATACCTGCCATTCCGGCGCCAGTGCCAAAAACCGGCCAGACTTTTTCTTATGGTGCAGGTGATGATGGTGCGTTACAAAAGGGCGTAGCTTCTCCTGACCCGCGTTTTACGGATAAAGGAGATGGTACGGTGGTAGATAACCTCACAGGTCTTATTTGGTTGAAAACCGCTAATTGTGATCTTTTCCATGATCATGTTTATAATCCTGTGACTGAATTGATGGAGGACACGCCCAATAAAACATGGTCAGATGCGCTTACCAGTGTTAATAACCTGGCGCATGGCCAGTGTGGTTTAACGGATAATTCGATCGCTGGTGATTGGCGTTTGCCTAATGCTAAAGAACTCTCCAGCCTTATGAATTTAAAATATTCAAGGCCGGCGTTATCTGACTCTAACGGTACAGGTCAGTGGAGTCCCGGAAATCCCTTTGCTGATGTTAAAGGGGTGGTGGAAGGAGAAGTTGAAAGTTATTACTGGTCGTCTTCTACCTATATCGATGTAACTGCCGGGGCGTGGAGTGTCGATATGTATGATGGTTATATGTCAAGTATCTATAAAACAGACAACTGCTACGTCTGGCCTGTGCGAGACGGACAATAGGATGTTTCTGACTTGACTGGTGTCTCATCAGACAATTAACTAATTGTAAAGAATATTTAATTTGTAATTTGAAAGGCAGGGCCATTTATTTGGCTCTGCCTTTTTTAAGTTTATTCCGAACCACCGTGCTGGGTGCTGGAGAACAATTTGTTGTTGACCTAAACAGCCGGTTCATGTTTTATCACCACCAATATCGTGTCGTTTGGCTGTCGCTATTGTGCGGCATCTGATCGGGGGTGATGCCCCCTATTATTTGGAGTAGAAATGAAAAAAGTTGCAAAAAAGCACATTAATATTGACAGCTTGAAGTTGGTCAATCTGATCCGTAGGGCCACTTTGGACAAGAAGGCTGAGGACGTCGTTGCTCTTGATGTCCGGGGTCTTTGCTACTATGCGGATTATTTTGTAATCATGAGTGGCCATTCCACTCGACATGTTCAGGGGCTGGCCCATGCCGTGGATGAGAGCCTGCGTGGTAAACGGCTAAATGAAGGCAACACCGAAGGTCTTGCCGAAGGCAACTGGGTTCTGCTTGACTATGATGATGTGATAGTCCATATTTTTTACCACGAAACCCGGGAGTTTTATGACCTGGAAGGGCTTTGGCACGATGCTCCGCGTCTCTCTTTTGCCATGGAGCCGGAGGCTGTCGGGGAGGAGCGATCATGAGTATAATCAAGCCGTTGTTGCTAGCTATCCTCGACGGCTGGGGGCATGGCGTGAAATCGGCAACCAATGCCGTTAGTATGGCCAGAACCCCTAATCTTGATCGATGGTCAGGTGAGTTTCCCAATACCACCCTTGTTGCCCATAACGGTGCAGTCGGATTGCCTGAAGGGCAGATGGGCAACTCCGAGGTAGGGCATCTGAATATAGGTGCAGGTCGCATTGTCTACCAGGATTTTACGCGAATCAACCGAGCCATTGAAACCGGCGAGTTTTATGACAATCAGGTTCTCGTCAGTGTCATGAAGAAAACTGCCAAGAACGGTGCAGCCCTTCATCTAATGGGTTTGCTTTCCGATGGCGGGGTCCATAGTCATATTAAACATCTGTTTGCCCTGGTTCAGATGGCAGCAAAAATCGGACTTGAGCGGGTGTATGTTCATCCTTTCACGGATGGCCGCGATACGCCGCCGGCGAGCGGCGCTCTTTACATGGCTGAGTTGCAGACCGAATTAGTTCGGATCGGTGTTGGCCGGATCGCTACGATTACCGGTCGCTATTACGCCATGGACCGTGATAACCGTTGGGATCGGGTAGAGTTGGCCTGGCATGCATTAGTGCACGGAATGGGGATAGCGGCTTCCGACCCTGTGCAGGCGGTTCATGATGCATACATCCGTGGCGAAAACGATGAGTTTATCAAGCCGATAATCGTGACCGACGCCACAGGTGAGCCGTTGGCTACTATTAACGACGGTGATTCCGTAATCTTTTTCAATTTTCGGGCGGATCGGGCTCGGGAACTTACCCATGCCTTGACAGATCGTGGTTTTACCGGGTTTGTCCGGACTGCTCCGCCACAGATTGCTGAATATGTAACTTTTACCGAATACGACCGGCATTTTAATTTTCCAGTGGCCTTTCCACCGGCAATACTCACTCATATTCTAGGAGAAGAGGTGAGCGCCAGCGGACTTCACCAACTGCGAATCGCCGAGACGGAAAAATATCCACACGTTACCTATTTTTTCAACGGCGGTCGCGAGGAACCTTTCCCTGCCGAGGATCGAGTCATGATCCCTTCGCCCAAAGAGGTCGCTACTTATGATCAGAAGCCCGAGATGAGCGCCTATGCAGTTACAGACCAGCTCCTTGATTGCCTGCGTAATAATACTTATAGCTTGATTGTTTTGAATTTCGCCAATGGTGACATGGTTGGTCATACCGGTATGCTGAATGCGGCAGTCAAGGCCTGCGAGGCCGTTGATCAGTGCCTGGAACGACTGGTCCGGGAGGTGATCGGCCAGGGTGGCATAGTACTCATTACCTCGGATCATGGCAATGCCGAGGTAATGCAGGATCCGGTTACCGGCGAACCCTTTACGGCTCATACCTCTAACCCGGTTCCATTTATGCTCATCAGTGAGCAGCATAAAAACGCCCGTCTTCGTGCCGACGGCACACTTACCGATATTGCACCTACTATCCTGCAACTTATGGGATTGCCAATACCAACAGAGATGACCGGCAGAAATCTGATCAATTAATCAAGGACAGTGAAAAGGTTTTGTATGGAATATATCAGCACCAGGGGGGGCATTGCCCCAATACCATTTACAGAAGCGGTCATGATGGGGCTTGCCACCGATGGTGGCCTGCTGCTGCCCACCCGACTTCCAACCGTGGATCAGGAAACAGTGGCAGTCTGGCGACGGCTTTCGTACCAGGATCTGGCCTTTGAGGTCTTGTCACTTTTTATATCGGACATTCCGCCTACAGACCTGCACGACCTGATTCTCCGTTCTTACGCAACCTTCAATCACCCGGAGATTACGCCTGTGGTGCGGATGGGTGACTGCCACATCCTTGAACTTTTCCATGGCCCGACCCTGGCATTCAAAGATGTGGCCCTGCAGTTTCTGGGCAATGTTTTTGAATACCTGCTGAAAAAGAATGGCGGTCGGATGAATATTCTGGGCGCTACCTCGGGCGATACCGGCAGTGCCGCTATTTACGGGGTGCGAGGCAAGGAGCGGATCAATATATTTATCCTGCATCCCTTTAAACGGGTGAGTCCGATCCAGGAACTGCAAATGACTACGGTGATTGATGCCAATGTTTTTAATCTGGCTATCCGTGGCACCTTTGATGACGGCCAGGCCATCGTCAAGTCGATCTTCAACGACATTGTTTTTAAAAACCATCATCAGCTGGGTGCGATTAATTCCATTAATTGGGCGCGTATCGTCGCTCAGGTTGTATATTATATTTACGCATTTCTGCGGGTTAGCGATGAGGTTGGCCGGTCGGTTATTGATTTTTCCGTACCCACCGGGAATTTTGGCGATATCTTCGCTGGTTTTGTGGCCAGACGCCTGTTGCCGGAGGGCTCTATCGGTCAACTAGTGCTGGCCACCAATGAGAACAATCTGTTAACGCGGTTCGTTAATCAAGGTGATTACTCAGTGGGTACAGTAGTGCAGACCAGCAGTCCATCCATGGATATTCAGGTGGCAAGTAATTTTGAGCGTTATCTCTATTATCTGTATAATGAAGACGCTGATCAAACCAGACAGGCAATGGAATCTTTTGGGAAGAGCGGCAGATTAGCTTTTTCAAGAGCTCTGCAGGTGCAGGTAAAAAAGGATTTCCGCAGCAGGAGTGTCAGCGAGGGGGAAACTATCGAGACTATCAGGTCATGTCATGCTAAGCACGGATATGTGCTTGATCCTCATACTGCAGTCGGAGTCTGTGCCGGCCTTGCTTGTCGCCAGGTTGGTGTGCCGATGGTCTGCCTGAGTACCGCGCATCCGGCCAAGTTCGGCGCGGCAGTTCAACAGGCGATCGGTGTTCAGCCACAGATGCCGGAAACTCTTGTTGGGCTTGAGAGGCGCCCGGCGCGTTGTGAAGTTATTGATGCCAATGTCGCAGCGGTAAGGGATTTTATCGAAAAACATTCGATCTAAAACCTTCGGATATGGAAATCTATCGAAAACGAGTTGAAGAAGCAGTTGATTTTCTGAGGAAGCGGGTAACCGAAGTCCCGGAGGTGGTGCTTATCCTTGGTACTGGTTTGGGCGGACTTGCTGCCTGCATTCAGGACGCCAAGATCTTTCCCTATGCGACAATACCTCATTTTCCCAGTTCCACGGTGCAGAGTCATGCGGGTAACCTGCTGTTTGGTAGGCTCGGTAACCGAAAGGTTGCAGCACTGCAAGGGCGCTTTCATTTTTATGAGGGATACAGTACCCGTGATTTGACCCTGCCGCTTCGCGTACTTTCCCTGCTTGGCAGCCGATGTTTGGTAGTGTCAAACGCCTCGGGCGGACTCAACCCTGATCATGCGGCAGGGTCAATCATGGTTATCCGTGATCATCTGAATTTCATCCCTGACAATCCGTTACGTGGAATAAATATTGATGATTGGGGCCTGCGTTTTCCTGATCTATCCGTGCCTTACGATCCAGTGTTTATTCAAAAAACCTGTTCCTGTGCAGAACGTCTTGGAATCAGGGATGTAGTGACCGGCGTCTATGCGGCTATTCCCGGCCCCAGTCTTGAAACCCCGGCCGAAACCCGTTTTCTTAGGAGAAGTGGAGCTGATGCCGTCGGGATGTCCACCGTGCCTGAGGTCATTGTGGCCAGGCATGCCGGTATGAAGGTCTTGGGCCTTGCGCTGCTTGCCAATGTCAATGACCCGGATGATTTCAGGCCGATCCTGCTTGCCGATATCCTGGCCGGGGTCAGAGAGCGGCAAGATGATTTCCAGAAACTGGTTATCGCGGTTTTAGCGGAGATGGAGGATATATCATGACGTACAAGGATGATAACCGGGCTGATCTATTGATTGCCGGTACAGTTTATATGGCTGATGATAATAAGACCATCATTGAAAATGGTGCGGTCGTAGTGCGGGGTGATACGATTGCGGCAGTAGGGGCGGAGGCGGAATTGATCCGCCGTTATCCGACCGCTCGTGTGCTTAAATTACCTCGTGGTCTGGTGTTGCCAGGCTTGATCAATGTCCATACCCATGCAGCCATGGCTTGTTTCCGGGGCCTTGCCGATGATCTGCCGCTTATGCAGTGGCTGCAGGAGTATATCTTTCCAGTTGAGGCAACGCTGACTGGTGACATGGTCTATCAGGCGACCTTGCTGTCGATTGCCGAGATGATCCGTTCCGGCACTACGAGTTTTTGTGATATGTATCTTTTTGCCGGGGATGTGGCCCGAGCTGCTGCAGAGTGCGGTATGCGGGCCTGGGTCGGCGAGGTGCTGTACGATTTTCCGTCACCCAATTACGGGCCGGTTGAAAATGGCTTTGGCTATATTGATAAACTGCTGGCTGAATACAGCGGCCATCCTTTGGTAACGATCACGGTTGATCCGCATGCCGTCTATACCTGCTCGCCCGATCTTCTGGTGAAGTTGAAACAAAAGGCTGACAGTCATGACGCACTTTATGTCATCCATCTTGCTGAAACGCAGATGGAGGTAGAAGGTGCGCTGGCTAACTTCGGCAAAACCCCGGTCATGCATCTTGAAGCCTTAGGGCTTCTTGATGAGCGGGTAGTTGCCGATCATTGCGTGGTATTGACTCAGCAGGAGATCGAACTCCTGGCCAGACGAGGCGTAAAAGTTGCCCATTGTCCGGAGAGCAACATGAAACTCGCCTCAGGCATCGCGCCGGTGCCAAGGCTTCTCTCTGCCGGCGTCACGGTAGGGCTGGGCACGGATGGTAGCGCCAGTAATAATGATGTCGACATGTTCGGTGAGATGGGGACAGCCGCCCGTCTTCACAAGGTTGCCGCCCTTGATCCGACCATGGTCACAGCCGAACAGGCTTTAACCATGGCCACAAGGTCCGGCGCCAAGCTTCTTCATGCCGAAAGCAGGATTGGCAGCCTGGAGCCGGGCAAGCAGGCCGATATCATTGTGCTTGATTTGGAACAACCCCACCTGACTCCTTTGTACAGCATCCCCTCTCAGTTGGTCTATGCAGCGAGAGGAGCTGACGTGATCCATTCGGTGATCAACGGCAAGGTAGTCATGGAAAACCGTATTCTTACCACTCTGGATGAAGTAGGAGTAATGGCCCGTATTCGCGAGATGGCTCTTGGTATGCGTCGCAAACTGAGCTGATTATAATGTCAGGCACTCCTTGCTCCAGCAGCAGCATTGCACCTGATCACAGTTCTCCTTGGCTGTTTGAAAGCAGGGGTCATTCCCTTCCTGGGCCTGGATGGACCGGATCAGATCGGCCTTGCTCATTTTTCCTGGCTTGATTCCCATCTGTTTGGCCTTCTCTTTGATTTCGTTCATTTTCATTGGCTTTCCCCCGATTGTTTTGTTTAACATGAAATAGTGTTGAGTTGTGGATAGTACATCAGTTGTGATATTTAAATGACAGGCTGACCCTGGCCCGATAGGCGATGACCTTGCCGTCTTCGATCTTCATGTCAAGTTTGGTTACCTCTGCGACCCTGAGATCCTTAAGCGACTTACTTGCTGTCTCAATAGCTATTGCAGCAGCTTTCTCCCAGGATTCTTTGCTTGTTCCCACTACCTCGATAATCTTGTAGACACTTTCAGTCATGCCAGCCTCCTATTACGTTATGTGTTTTGCGATAACTCGTTGGTGCTTTTGCGGATTTTACCCCTCCTGTGGAAAGAGGAGCGCGACAACTGACCGTTACAGGTGATTATCAGAGGTCACCGCATTGGAAGTCAAGTGAAAAATTATTAATTTCTGTTCCCCCCGGTAATAGATTGACCCACCGCCTATAAGCTGACCCAGTA
>MGTA01000049.1 GCA_001799225.1 Deltaproteobacteria bacterium RIFOXYD12_FULL_50_9 | reverse complement strand
CGGCCCACTGGTTCGCCGAGCATAACCCGCAGAAATGCCCGGATGGTAAGATTCTTGGCGTCCAACCAGCCAAGCCCTTGCGGCTCGATGAAAGCGGCCTTGGGCTTTGCGGTTCCGTACCAAAACCGGCCTGGATAAAACGACCGGCAGCACAGGAACTCGAACCGCTGGCCGGTTGTTGGGTAAACGAGGCGGCCCTTAACGCCACCGGGGAAAAATTCACCTTCACAGTCCGTCGTCTGACAAACAGCACTGTTGCCGTTAGCTCTGGCCAACCCATTATTATCCCGGCCGCTGATCTTTTTGTGTATGAGCAACGGGTTGGCATCGCCTTGGACACCAGCAAATTTGAAACCAGCCGCGCAGTGAAGAACGGCCACCTCTACGCCACCGCCCATGTGCGATTGCGGGAAGGTGTCAGCCTGCTGGCAGGCCTTGAAAGCGACCATCCATTCTGTTTACAGCCTGATGGAATTTTACAGCTTGGCGGCGAACAACGGGTTTGCCGTTACCGGATTCTGCAAAAATTCACGCAGGCCCTGGCTAAGGATGGTAAGACGCTTCTTGCTCTCGCCCCTGTACCCGTTGGCTCTGTGCCAGAGGATCTTTCACGGGCTGGCGGCAAGCTGCTGCGCATGGCCGGTTGGGATATGGTCAAGAACAACGGACGGGGCTTCCACAAGAAAACCGTGTCGTACTACCCGGCCGGCACCGTCTTTTTTGAAACTGACTGCGCAACCGCCATTCCCGGTTGTGTCAGGATATAAAACGAATCTCAAGGAGGTTATGAAATGTATCTCAAAGAACATACCAGGCTCTGTGTCCTCTACGCCATCGCACCAGTCCACGCTGGCTCCGGATCGTCCACCGGCGCCGTGGATTTGCCCATCCAACGCGAACGCCATACAGGTTGGCCGCAAATTCAGGCCTCCGGGGTTAAAGGGGCCTTCCGGGATCACTGCCTGCGTTTCTGGGCACACCAGGACCATGACGCCTTACAGAAGGCGAAAGATCTGACCGACCGAATCTTTGGGGCTGCCACCGGTGGCAGCGGGGATGGTCAAGCGGGGGCTGTGGCCTTTTCCGATGCCAAGCTGCTGGCCTTCCCTGTGCGCTCAACCGCCGCGCCCTTTGTCTGGGTAGTCTGCCCGACCCTGCTCCGCCGCCTGGCCCGCGATCTCGACCTGGTTCCACAAGAAGAGACAAGCGGACTTGACCTGCCCTGCTCTGGAGACAAATTCATTCCGGTCATTGGTGAGTTTGCCGACCAACTTGTCTTGGAAGATCTCTGCCTTACCAAAGGGCAAGGCGATACCGGCAAAATCATGGCCGTATTCCAAAAGCTTGCCCCCAAGGTTGACCGCCTGGTGGCTATTTCAGATGAGTTTTTCTCATTTCTGGTGGAGACGGCCACCGATGTTCAGGCCCAAATCAAAATCGATGAAAGGACGGGTATCACCCAAGTCGGTTCTCTACGCTACGAGGAACTCCTGCCAGCCGACTCAGTCCTCTATGTCCTCAACTTTTTTGGAGATGAACGGAGAGTGGACAATCCCTGGCAAATCGCGACCGTGCGTGATGGGGTTGTGAAGGCCGTGGAGACTCATCTTCAGATTGGTGGCGATCTATCCCTGGGTCGTGGCATCTGCCAAGTAACCTGGATCGGCAATTAAAGGAGAAACACCATGCGACACACTTTGGGACAGGACAGAGCCGCCTTTACTTTGAAGCGGCTGGAAACTATAGACTGCGACCGTGACAAATTCAAAAAACTATGCGCTGGGCTGCCATCAATGATTATGCAGAACGGCTTTGGTCAAGCCTTGGCTTTTTTAGCGGCGAAGGGAAGCGAGACCAAAAACGGCAAGTTACAAGAAAAACAAAAAAACGAACATGTCAATGCCTATAAGATTATTTTGGCTTGGTTAGATAAGAAAAAAGTAATCAAAAAAGAAGCATTAAAAGACCGACTTATGGAAATCCATGTAATGGATCAAGGCCAATATCTCCTCGCCCAGAGGGAAACCCTGGCCATGTTGGAGTGGTTAAAGCGCTACGCCCACGCCGACCTGTTCGAGTAAAGGAGAAAGATGCTATGCCGATTAACGTTGTATCAAAACAATTCAGAATGGTATCCAGCGAGCTTTCAACCTGCCTGGCAAGCGCGGATTTCAAGGCGGCTAATTTCGGGCTCTATCACAACCGTTTTCTGCAATATCATGAAGATTTTGAACGAAAAACCGAAGAGCCGAGGCCCAATAGAGACCCGAGGCTAGACTCGAAGGTCTCTTTCCACCCCGAGGCCCACAATGAACGAGGCGACGAACTCACGATTTACCGTGAAGCCCGGCCGGCCCAGACAGAACTGCTGAAGAAAATCCATATTCGTCAGGCCCACTATTGCACGGCCATGAAGAAGACAGGCTGGATACCGATCATTATCCACGCCCGGCTGACCTCGCCATTCATCACCGGCATGGGCATCGACCACCCCACCGAGACTAATCTTCTCCTCGACCGTAACACCGGTGTACCATTCATCCCAGCCAGTGGCCAAAAAGGAGTCATGCGTCTAGCCCTGATGTTTGACAGTCTACAGGATCGGGATGGTAATTGGCGCGACGAGGGAGATTTGCTGGCAGAAAAAATTCTTATCCACAAAAACAACAAAAAGACAAAAGAGACTGAACTCCATTGGAACGAATCTCCAGAATTCAAGACCTTGTTTGGTTTCTTGGCAGGAAAAGAAGATAACGATGGCTGTGCAGGCAATCTGGTCATTCTCGATGCCTACCCGGTTACGCCGCCAGAAATCGGCACCGATATCCTGAACCCCCACTACCCGGAGTATTACCGCGATTCTGGAAAAAAACGCGGTCCCACCGAGGATCAAAGTCCTATCCCGATCAAATTCCTGGTGGTCAAGGAAGGCGCGGAGTTCGTTTTCAGGGTATTACTGCGGCCTCTTTTCTCAGCCTCCGTGTTCACGGATCGAGAACAACTGCGAACACTCGCCGAATGGGCCATCATCAACACCATCGAACAGCATGGCATAGGCGGCAAGACTGCTATCGGTTATGGTCATTTCAAAATGTTAAGCCAAGGCAATGAACCTGCCGCCATTATTCGCTGGACTGTGGAAGAAGAAGGAAAACAAACCAAACTTCGTGAAAAACGAGAACAGGAGCTTAAACCTTGGTTGGCAGTAATAAAGCAAATTACCGATAGCCTTGACTGGGGACAACTCAAACAGAACGCCCTCGATAATGAGAAGGTTAAAGCATATCAAACGCAATCCGAGGTGGCGTCAGCTGTCAAGTCCGCAGCAGAACGGATAAGAGGCGGAAATCCCAAAAAATGGAACGAAGAAAAACGTGATCAACTCATGGCCGACTGGCTGGCCCAGGCTGGACTCACCTGGGAACCGCTCGTTTCCACTGCAACTCAGGCTGCCAGTTCGCTTTCTCCCAATGAAACAGCAGCTGTCGAACAAATCAAGGGACTCAAAGAATGGGACGACTACTTGAAGACGAAGATCAACCCGACTGATCTCCCCCGGCCTGCGCTTCAGGCCTTGCGCGATAAGATGAAAAACGACTGGAATTGTGAAAACGGGAAAAAGCCCAAAAAAGATGCCCTGAAACAAGTAAAAGCCCTACTCAGACCAAAACCGTAAGGGGGCCAGGGTGACGGTGGAACCGCTCGGTGACAAATCCTTCCGAATCATTAAGGTGGAGGTATAGTAGTATCAATAAAATCGATCAAACGATGTACGCCTCCTTCGGGAGATGTGCCAGTCTCTTCTCGGTCTGCCCGGCGCAGATAAAAAGAAGTTCAAAGCCGCTTCGAAAGTCGGTAAGATATGGATCAAGCAGCTGTGGAACGTATACGTGACAAACAGCATTGAAGCGTAAAGAGCCTTGCTCTTTAGCTATGAGAAGATTTCGTAAGGTAATTCCTCTGGTCCTGATTACCAGAGAATTTGACACAACGAATGCAAGCATGAGGAGGTAAATGAACATACGTAAATTACTCAAAAAAATCCTGGAAGGAAGTCACAATATCCGCTTCTCCGAAGCCGTTGCCCTTGCTGAAGCTTTTGGCTTCAAGCTTGATCGGGTCAGCGGCAGCCATCACATCTTTATCCGCGTTGGCTTTCCTGAATTGGTTAACCTTCAGGAAGTCGATGGCAAAGCCAAACCCTACCAGATTCGCCAGTTGCTGAAAATCATTGAAAAGTATAATCTGAAATTGGAGGTTGAAAAATGAAAGACTACCATATCAATATTTTTTATAGCGAGGAAGATGAGGGGTATATTGCCGACATTCCTGATCTGGCCCACTGTTCCGCTTTTGGCAAGAGTCCGGAAGAGGCATTAGCGGAAGTCCTCAAGGCCAAGACTGCCTGGCTGCAATCAGCCCGCAGCAACCACGTAACTGTTCCAGAGGCCCACTACCGGCCCGTAATTTACCAGGCGGCCTGACGCAGTCCAGCCGGTGTCAAGCGCTGACAGGCCGTTTTCAGGTGAGAGCAGCTCCGAAAGCATCTTCACAGCCGCAAATTCCGGCCGTGAACAGATTGTCAACGAAGACGCCGATAACATTTTTAAAAAACTAAAGCTGAGTTGAGCAGCTTGCCTGCTCATACGAAACTTATGCCCTTGCGGTATAAGAAATTGATATTCATCCCGGTTGAAACGAAACACCTGGTGATAATAAGAATAGCCACACAGGAGAGAAACCATGACAACGCTTGAGAAGGTCCAAAAACTGGAACGCTATCTCAGCCTACGCAACCCCGAGACTGAACCAGTAATCGACAAAACTATCGATAAACTTCTTGATCGGGAAATCCTGCGCCTAAGTGAACTCCTGACCACACTCCGCTCCCAGCTTGCGGATTTTGAGAAGAAATACTGCATGTCAACGCAACTCTTCCGCGAACGATTTGAACGCGGTGAGATGGGGGATGCCATGGACTATATGGAATGGGCAGCCACCAACGGAATGCTGATCAACGCCGAAAAACATCTATACATCCTGGCGGAAAAGATTGGCCATGAACCAGCGCATTGACGAACATTTCGCGTTTGTCGAGAGCCTGCTACTCGAAAGTCCGGCCATTAAAGCTTATCAGGTAACACAGCGCCTTGTCGGTGTCACCGATGGCAAATTGCGGGTGAAAGTGGAACTTGCAAACAGCGGTCTGGCCGAATTATTTGAATACGTCGTTGCAGACCATGAGATACACCTCATGAAATACAGTTTTCACTGTCAGACCTCCTCTGGTGAGCTTTGGAAACGCTGGGATAATGCGCCCCACTTTCCACAACTCCCCTATGCGCCACACCATATTCATTTAGCGAACGGGGGGGTAGTTTCTGCGGCACAACCGCCGGACATTGCCGCGTTCCTTCTGGAACTCGAACTGGCATGCACATTCGGCTGAAGAACTGATTGAGCTGCTTATTGGTAAGGTAGCAGATAAAAATGTTGGCATCTAGGAAACTCGACTTCATGCCATTTCCTCTACTGTCCGCAGACCAACAGCCTTTTTAGCAGCCTGTCGTTCCAGGTCCGGATCGCCACCCAGGCCCGTAACGCTGCCGCGCAGATCGCGAAGGGTTTTGACCGGCATGAGAATAATCTTATCGCCTTCGACGACAAAATCGATTTTATCATTGGGATGAATGCCGTATTGTTTCCGGATCTTCATTGGAATCGTTATTTGACCTTTTGTAGTTACTGTGGCAAGCATTTCCTACCTTCTGTAAAAAGTATTACTTTTATAGTATGGCAAGGAACTATGGACGTCAATCCACTTCATGTTCATCCACTTCATGTTCATTGGTGAGATTTTATGATGACTGGTTCACATTCACCCACCCTGTTCCTGCTGTTTAACCATGCCCTCACCGCCGACCAAGAGGCCGACGCCCGATCATCTCTCGGTATCGACCGGATCGTGCCGGCGCCGCAAGCCATCCAAGTAATCTGGTCAAATGTGCCTCCCGATCTTGAGGAACTGACCGAGTATCTTAAACCGGTATACACCTGGCTGGCCGACACGGCGGAGCCCAACGATTTCATCTTGGTCCAAGGTGATTTCGGCGCAACTTGTCTCATTGCCGATTTCACCCAAGCACAAGGCTTGCAGCCGGTGTATTCCACCACGGTCCGCGAGGCGGCTGAAGATCATCTGCCGGATGGCTCGGTGCTGACCGTACATCGATTTAAGCACCGGATGTTCAGACACTATAAGAGGTAACTTTATGAAGACTTGCGAAACCCACGTCTGTCTTGTTTCAGACCAGCCTATTCCAAATCTGACAACCGTGCGGCAATTTAAGCCGGACCGAGTCATTCTGCTCTACACTAAGGATATGATCAACCAGAAAAACCGGCTTGAGCAAGTGATCCGCACCAACAAACTAGAGGTTGAATCTCGGGAAATTCAACCATTCAATTTGGCTAATGTCATGGAAGAAAGCGAAAAAATTCTCGCCGAAAACCGCGATTGCCATGTTTCGTTAAACATCACCGGCGGCACAAAGGTCTCGACAATCGGCACTTTCCAGTCATTCTACTCGGCAGGTAAAACAATTTATTACGTCAACTCCCGAGACGACGAAATTTTGCAACTCGCACCTGAAGAGACCAAAATAGCCATAAATGTTCAAATATCGATCAAGGAGTATCTTGCCGCCCATGGTTTTATGGTCGAGAAATACACCAAAAACGACGGAGAGATTAAATCCAGGGGTAAAGTTACCGAGGCCCTTTGCAAACTGGCGATAACGTCTGCAAGAGCATTGGGAATCCTCAACCAGGCCTTTCCCGAAAACTTTGAACAATGCCAGTACCCACTGACGATCAGGCTACCTGATCCCCTCATTATGGAATTAGTACCGCTTCTGGGAAAACACGGGTTAGCCAAAAGCACGGATAAAGATAGCTTGCTGATCAACAACCTGGAATCCGCCAGATATCTCCACGGATTTTGGTTCGAGGAGTATGTTTACAGCGCTGCGCAAGGAGCCGGGGCAGATGAAGTAAAGCTCAATGTCAGCGGAAAGTGGGATGCCCCAGGGAAGAATTCACCGAAAAACGAATTTGACGTCATGATCGGCAAAGGAAACAGGTTGTTCTATATCTCCTGCAAAACCGCCAACCCGGACAGGCCATCAAACGACAACAAAGAATCTGTCGGCAAAGAGTACCTGTACGAACTCGATTCCTTGGGTGACCGTGCCCTGGGACTGTTCGGCAAGAAATCTCTCGCCTCGGCCCGGAGCGTCAAAAACGAATATGTTAAAAAACGCGCAAAGACCATGAACATCCGGATATTCGACCACAATGATCTACCGAACCTGAAAAATAAGCTTCGAGAATGGCTCAATGCTTGAAGATTTTCTTGTTGTCTGCTTGATCGTGAAGGAATCAAGAGGCCAATTCAACTATGGGCAACACCAAAAATCCCTCGCGCCGGGCCGCTTCCCGTAACCGTAAATCAAGGCAGACAAATTCATGCCCCCTGGGGGTCTTATCAGACCAGATAAGGGCTGCAGCCAACTGCATGGCATCGGCAGCCCGGAGCGGATGAGTCATCAACAGCCGTCCTGCAATATTTTTAACTTCATCGCCTGGCAAAATTTCCAGCCAGGCCGAACCAAGTTTACTCACCAGTTGTCTGGTCAGATCCTCTTCCGCTTCGGTCAGAACGCCATCCCGTCGCAAGCGGGCAAACGCCGACCAGCACTCTACCGGTGTCCCCCACCAGACGGCCACCGCATTGTCTATTTCAGCCAATTGCCGGGCTACACTGCTCATCGGCTCTTCTACACAGAGGGGAATTATCCCGGAAGTATCCCAGAATCTCACCGGCCGTCCTCCCGCTCCTGTTGCAAGACGGTTCGGGCGCACCCCGTCCTGTCCTTTGGCCTCACTGCTGTCCAGAATTCCTCTGGAATGGCTCCGGAACCGAGCCGGGCAAGGCCTGCCCGCTCCAAGGCCAGAAGATGCGCAGGGATCGACTGCTCTCTGCCCCTGACCGAAGTCAAACGCGCTACCGGCCTGCCGTGTTCGGTAACGATAATCTCCTCACCAGCCTTGACCATTGCCAATTGTTGACTGAGCGTTGCTTTTAGTTGCGACACCGCCACTGTTTTCATGATAATCCTCCTTAATTATGACTAGATTAGTCAATTTACTAGCCCATGTCAAATGCAAAACATGCATAACAGGCAAGGCAAATCCCACCGGCAACGTTGCACTCCTTGCCCTTTCTTCCTGGTCCGTGTTTTCATTAACATGAATATCAGGAGGAACCACCATGAACATCTACATCAATACCCAGGGTGCCCGGATTGTCCGGGAAGGTCGACATCTACTGGTCAAGAAGGGCGAGGATACGTACCACACCCTGTTCGTGGACAAATTGCATCAGGTAGTGCTATTCGGCAGCATCGATCTTTCGCCCGCCGCCATCAAACTGCTCCTGAAGTATCAGGTCGATACGGTATTCTGCTCATACGATGGGCGCTACCTGGGCCGTTTTGCCAGTGCCGAGCCCAAGAATATACTACTCCGTAAGCGGCAGTTCCAACTGCTTGATGATCAGACTTTCGGCCTTAAATTTTGCCGCCAGGTTGTAACCGGCAAACTTACCAACATGGCAACCCTGTTGATGCGCATCCAACGTACCCGCGACCGCAAGGAAGCCGGCCAAAAAGCCAAAGAAATACGTTCTCTGTTTACCGCCATTGAGGCAGCCGACTCCATAAACTCATTGCGCGGTTATGAAGGCAGGGGCAGCGCCATCTATTTTGGTGGCCT
>MGTA01000048.1:3953-8952 GCA_001799225.1 Deltaproteobacteria bacterium RIFOXYD12_FULL_50_9 | reverse complement strand
CCCCAACCGTCGCACCTTCCGTTCTTCGATTACTCTGAGGAGCTTGCTCTGAAGATCCGGGCGCATGTCGCCGATTTCATCGAGAAGCAGGGTGCCGTCTCCTGCCAGTTCGAAAATCCCTTTTTTATCCGATTTGGCATCGGTAAAGGCGCCCTTGACATGGCCGAACAGCTCGTCCTCGATGAGGGTTTCCGACAAGGCGGTGCAGTTCACCGCGAAAAAAGGGCTGGCATCTTCAATGCTTTTGGGGGCACCCGGGTCATCCTGCCGCCAGTTATGGATTCGCCTGGAGAGAACCTCCTTGCCGGTTCCTGATTCGCCGGTAATCAAAATGGTTTCCACCCGACTTCTCGCCATTTTCTCAGCCTTGTCCCGAACCGTCAGCATCGCCGGGGAAGCTCCAATCAGGCCGTGCTCGAAGCAGCAGGGGGTTTCCATCCGGCGATGGTAGCCGACCTCGTCACGGCGCCGGATGTTGGTGATGATATTGGCAGTTACGATCTTTATCTCTTCCAAATTGAAGGGCTTGGTGAAATACTCCACCGCTCCATTCTTCATGGCGGTTACCGCAGATTCCGAAGAGTTGTCGGCGGTGAGCATCACCACTTCCGCCGCGATTTTTTCCTTTTTGAGCTCCGCCAGCAGGTCAAGGCCGCTGGTTTCCTCTGCCAGGTCGATATCGAGAAAAACGATGTCCGGCTGCCAGGCGATAATTTTGGCCAGCACCCCCTTGGGGCTGATCTGATACTCGACTGTATGACCTTCCTTGCGTAAGGAACGGGCCAGCATGCTAACGATCAGTTCGTCGTCGTCCACCGCGAAAATTCGGCCATTGTTCTTCATGGTTCTTGCTCTCCCTCAGGTTGGCTGACCGGCAGATGAATGATAAAGCTTGCGCCCTGTCCCGGGGCCCCATTGACCATGATCTCGCCATGGTGAAGCTCGATCAGCCGCTTGCTGATCGGCAGGCCAAGCCCGTTGCCTTTGGGCTTGGTGGTATAAAACGGTTGAAAAAGCCGCTCACGGCCGCTTCGCTTAACCCCTTACCGGTATCGTGCACCACGATTTCCACTCCACCGTCAGGGGATGGACGGCTTCTTAGGGTGATTTTCCCACCCCCGCTAACGGCGTCTATAGCGTTAAGGAGCAGGTTAAGAATCACCTGCTGAAGCTGGGCGGCATCGGCCATGATCATCGGCAGTTCAAGGTCGAAGTCGCGGATAAACTCCACCGGCGCTGAATCGCTCGTCTCTCTCGCCTTAAGCAGGATGCCAGCGTTGCGCACCGCGTTTTCCAGAAGGCGATTCAGGTCGATCAGGGCGAAAAACGGGTTTGGCGGTCTGGCATAGTTAAGGAGATTTCTTAGCAGGGCCTCGATCCTTTCCACCTCGACGATGGTCATTTTCAAGGTGTCCCGGTCATCGGCTTCGAGTTGCAACTCGTGGCCAAGCACTTCGAGGGAGGCCTTGATCCCGGCCAGAGGATTTTTGATTTCATGGGCCAGCCCGGCGGCCATTTCGCCGACCATGGCCAGTTGTCTGGCCCGCTGGAGGGCTGTCTCGGTTTGGACCCGCAAGCTGATATCGCGGTCAAAGGCCAGGACATAGCGGCGGCCCTCAATTTCGATGAGACTGGCCTTGACCTCCACCGGGAAGATGCGACCCGTCTTGTGACGGTGTTCAACCAAAATCTCGAGCCTGCCTCCGTTGAGCAAGTCACGGATATGGTCCTTGGCTTTGGCAGCGCTCTCTGGAGTGTCCAGATCCTGAATCCGCATGGCGAACAGTTCCTCAAGGCTGTAACCGTGCATCAACGCCGCCGCCTGATTGGCCGAGACGATTTTTCCGACCTGTTCTCCCTTGGCCTCAAGAATAAAAATGGCCTCATCCGCCGACTCGAACAAAGTCTGATAACGATTTCTGGCCGAGATTGTTTCGTCGCAGCGTTTTCTGATCCCAGCGCTCATCTGGTTGAATGCCTCGGCCAGATCGCCGAATTCGTCGGGGAGTTTCTGGCCGATCTGGTATCCGCCGCCGCTTTCCCTGATTTTGCTTGCGGCTGCGATGAGAACCGCAACGGAGGAGACAAACCTGTCGAGAAAGAGATAGATTAAAGAAAGGAGTAGACAGGGGATCAGGATAACCAGTGCCAGTAAGGCGTTTTTCATACTGGTGATCTCAGCCTTGATCGTGGCGATTTTGTTGGATATTTTGTGGCTGGAAACTCCGGCCAGATCACCGATTTCCTGAAGAAGCTGTTGGCCGAGGGCGTGGGCTCTCTTGCGCTCGAAAAGCATTCGTTGATGGTTGGCGCTCAGGGTGTAACCCAGGCTGGCCTGTTTGAGGTAGTTGTCGATTCGCCCGTGCAGCAGTTTGAATTCAGTCATCATCTGCAGGGAGTGATGGCAGTTGCTGCAACTCTTCATCGCTACGGTGATCGCTTTGCCATGGTTGACAAAATCGTTGACCTGGATGACATGGGGAGAGTCGTGGAGCAAAAGATCCATCTGCACGATGTCGAGTTTGTGGAGCAGATCGTGCCGAAAAAATTCAACCTGATTCAGGGCATTTATTTGTGCCATCCCTGTGATGATCCGCGTGTTGACCAGGGAGATATAGATTCCGCCACCAAAAAAAACAAAGATCAGGAGGAGAAAACCGATAATCGCTTTTTTACGCATGGTTATGCTCAGCTTAGATAGCAAGCGCGCAACAGTCCGGTCTCTGTCTGGCAGCCGATCTTGTTCGCACAGCTAATGCTCATAGGCATAGCCGCCGATCAGGGTCAGGCTCTTGGTCGCGGTATAGGTCGCCTTCAGCATAATGGAATCCTTGGTGTAATCATCCCAGTTTTCCGAATCCACCGTGTCGTTGGTGAAACCGCCGCTAAGTCCAGCATAGTAGGTGTAATCCGCGAAGCCGTCTGATTTAACCTTGTCAAACTGGGCCCGCAGGGTAAGGGTGTTGGGAATCCACACCAAGGTGGCTGCCACGCCGTAGTCCAGGGTTTTGTTTTTCTGGTCAGCAGTCCAGGTGTAATTGCTGCTGTCAACAGCGAGGACATCAGGATTGACATTGGTTGGCGTGACACTTGATAAACGTCGTTGAGTCTGGTCGATTTTCTCGATTTCGTAATCAAGATAACCGGAGAGCGAGAGTCGCTCGTTTACTGTCAGGTCGGCGCTGAAATTCACATTGTTGTTGGTCTGCTTCAACACCCCGTAAACGGTTTCGTTATAATCAGACTGCTTGTGCTTGAAAGCCAGTCCGAGATTGAGCTTGTCGGTAGGCGAGAAATCCAGGGCAAGCTTGTAGGTGTCGCGCCCCTGACTGCCCGCATCAAAGCGGCGGATGTAGGGTTCGATAGCATTGAGGCTGGTCTGATTGGATGGAGTGAGAATGGTTAAGAGCTGCTGCCAGTCTGATTTTCGATCCATCCGCTCGTAACCGAGCTTGGCGGTCAACCACTCCAAGCCGCTCCACTTCAAATCGAGCCCATAAATGTCATCATCGGTCTCAGGCAGATCGCCACGATGCCTTTCAACATTGATATGCTTGTAGTAAGGAGTCAACTTCATCTGGGCCGGCAGTTTCAAACCGGCCTCAAGGCCGTAGCTCGTCTTTTCGTAGTCGAAGAGATGGTTGGTAAAAGAGGTACCAGCAGAGCCTATGCTGTTGATCGAGTCTGATTTATTTGCCTTGTCGTAGCTGGAGTAAAACAGCTTGGTGTCTATAAAATCCAGCGGGCTGGAGGTTAAAACCAGACCATAAAGGAAGGTGTCAACCTTGCCGTTAAAGATATTATCGGACAAAGTATTGGTACGAGTGGTACCGTTATTATTATAAGTACTGTTCAGATTCACCTCACTTTCAGCCGTCGACTTGGCAACATTGACCGCCAGGGCACTGCTCATCGGCATCTTGACCCGTCCCTTGAAGGCGACCTTGGAATAATCGTTATCCGGCGGCAGGGTAATAAATTCACTGATATTGCCTGCGGCCAGACTGGTGACGTAAAGATATGGGTTAGCGTTCTCGAAATTGCTCTTTAAGTAGGCGAGCGAAAAAAAGAAGGGGTCCTGGCCGTAACCGACCTCAGCCTGGAAGGTGTTGGTTGTGTAGTCTACCGGCTCGGGAAGTTCGATAACGACGTTAGTAAGGTAGGAGGCTGTCGCCTTAATACCTTTTCGCTCTTCTTTCGACACCGAGAAATTGGCGAAGAAAGGCTTTAACATATCCAGCTTGAGGTTAGCGCCGTACTGATCACGAGAAATTGCATAGTCGAATGTCGTCCAGTTTGAGACATTAGACGCAGTAACCTGTGCGGTCGAAGTATACGGAGCGGCAGTGAGATTGTTGGTGCCGACGCCGGTGTAAAAAGTCTTGGCATCGAAGTTGAAGTTGTGCTGGATTTGATTATAAGAAGCATCCAGTTTGGACTTACCGTACTGCCCGGCTTCAATCTTTAAATTCTGAGTGTCCCGAGCTATTTCATCGGCCTTGAGATTGACATACCCGGCCTCAGCGTCATACTTAAGCTCCACCCCGCCGGTGACCCCGCTGTCCGGATCGCCGTATTCGCTGAACTTGGCCTTGTTGCCATCAACCTTGATGCTTTTGCCCGTAACCTTTACCTGACCGGACATGTCATCCCCGGCCTGAGCCCCTGCGATCCAGAAAATGGGCAGGAGGGCTATTCCTGTAGCTAATAATTTTTTCATTGTATTCCCTCCTTTATTTTATATATCTCAAACCCAAGGTGTTGGGCCCATTGCTGCCGTGGATACTGGTGTGACAGTTCTGGCACGACCGTGGTCCGAAGGCGCCCCGACCTGAGGCAGAGCCGGCAAATGAATTGAGCTGGGTATATGCGGTGCCAGGGTGATTGCTCCAGTCATGACAGCTCTGACAGATGAGCGGCACCTTTTTGCTCAACAGCTTGTTGTGATTGCTGCCATGGGCGGTATGGCAGTTCATGCAGTTTTCCTCAACCGGCGGAT
>MGTA01000048.1:0-3938 GCA_001799225.1 Deltaproteobacteria bacterium RIFOXYD12_FULL_50_9 | reverse complement strand
GCCCGCGCTTTTCAGCGTGACACTTGTAGCAAAGTTCGTTGACTGAATCAGCCTTGAGGTTCTTGACACTGAAGGAACCATGCGGATCGTGGCAATCGCTGCAGGAGATCTTGCCTTCCTTGATCGGATGATGAGACTGCCTGCTGGCTTCAGACTTGATATCTTTGTGACAGGAGAAACAAAGCTCGGTCTGGGGCATCTTCAGGTTTTTGGCCAGACTGGAGTGGCCGGTGTGACAGCTATCGCAGGAAAGTCCGGCAGATTTATGCTTGCTCGACTCCCAGAGAGCGAGATGCTTAGAAGAGCTATGACAGGTGAGACACTGGGCAGCCTTGGCTTTGGGATCTGCCTTCTTGGCGAAGGTAAAGGCGCCGGTTCCCTTGCCACCGCCCTTTTCCACATGGCCGGCCAGGTTGGGCCCGTGACAGGTCAGGCAGACGCCCTTGCCGTTGGGACCAGTAATCGAGCCCTTGGCATGGCGTGATTTCATAAAGCTTTCGACCTGCTCGGCATGACAGTCCTTGCAGGTATCGGTTCCGGTATTTTTGCCGGCGGCCACGGCTTTGTTGCCGTATAATTCTGCCCCGCCCAGAGCAAGCATCCCCGCAATCAGGGAAAATAACATGATTTTCTTATGCATCTTTCTTCTCCTCCGTTTTCTCGAATCTTTTGCAGCGCGCTGGCCCGGCAAGGGCCTTGCGTACTGATTCCGTGGTATTGTTCCGGGCCTCGTTGATGCCGTCCCGTGGCCGCCCTCTCTTTCCCATGCACTCTTTCCCCCTTGGTTGACTTGTTAAACCCGCAAAGCTTTTATCTTCCGTCAAAGCACAGCAATATCAATGCCAACGATTGCTTGTTAAAAAGTCTATTGTAAACAATGGGTTGCAAAGAAGGACAGGTGGTTTGTTCGGCTTACTTAGCGAAAAGACCAAGTAAATGTTGGTCTTTTCGCTAAGTGGTTTCCGGCAGTTTGTATTTGACGATTGGGGAGAAATAGGAGGGGGACACCCATGAAAATATGTGTTCCGCCTCTTCTGGCTGCTACTGGTTCTGGGCAGAAAACCCCTGCCAACATATTATCCCGGTCACGGTGCTGGCGGATATCGCCAAACTTAAGGCCGCCATAATGATCGGCAGGTTAACTATAATTTTACGCAAGATAGTTGACATAAAGTTCAACATTGTTCTATTGTTATGTTGACATTAACATCGGCAAGGAAATCGGCAAAATGTATCATGACCCATCCGAAATGGAGCCACTTCTGCCAAGCGGAGCACCCGACTTGGAAGACTTGGCTCGTGAAGTTGTCAGTCAGTCGGCTGCCCTCGGCGGACAACTTCACCCGCTAACGCAACAGGCGGTTGTCGAGCTCCTGCGGCTCATCAACAGCTATTATTCCAACCTTATCGAGGGGCACAGCACCAACCCGGTAGAGATCGAGCGCGCCATGCGCCGGGATTACTCAACTGATCCCGCCAGGCGGAACCTCCAAATGGAGAGCCTTGCTCATATCAAGTGTCAGCGGAAGATTGAGTCTCGTCTCCAGGAACAGCCGGATATCAATACGGCCGATAGCGATTTTGTTCTCTGGTTGCACCGCATTTTTTACGAGCAATTGCCGCTTGAACTGCGGCAAGTAAAAAACGCGACGACCGAAGAAGTCTTGGAGTTTATCCCTGGCGAAATCCGGCAACGTGAGGTGAAGGTTGCCGGGCATGTCGGACCGGTTGCGGAGCATCTTCCTGTGTTTCTCAATCGTTTCGCCACAGCCTATGCCTCCAGCAGGCATCATGGCGTCACGCCTGTCATCGTTGCTGCCGCCTCCCATCACCGCCTGATGTGGATTCATCCTTTTCTTAACGGCAATGGCCGAGTGGCTCGGCTTTACACGGATGCTTGTTTTCGTCGTCTGCCCTTGCAGGGATATGGGCTCTGGAATGTTAGCCGGGGTCTTGCCCGAAAAAGGGATGATTATATGGCCGCCTTGAGCTGGGCCGATGCTCAGAGGCGCAACGACTATGATGGCAGGGGAAATCTTTCTAACGAAACGCTGGTCACATTCTGTCGTTTTTTCCTCACGACCTGTCTTGATCAGATTGCCTTCATGCGTGGCATGCTCAAACTTGACGGTATGCTCGACCGCATTAGCGGCTATGTCGCCATGCGTGGGGCGAAGTTGATCCCTGGGCCAAAATCAGAATATCGAGATCTCAAGTCAGAAGCCGTTTACATGCTGCAAGAGGCATTGTTGCGTGGAGAGGTGGGGCGTGGCGATATACTGCGTGTTTCAGGCATGGCCGAGCGTAGCGGGCGGGTGCTCTTGGGGCAGTTGTTGGATGAGGGGATTTTGGTGTCGGCTACACCAAAAGGGGCTGTAAGATTAAGCTTGCCAACCCATATCGCGGATCATCTGTTCCCCGATCTCTATCCATCGCAGGCTGCATGATTTTGCGCATTTCAGTTTCTATCTTAATAGACAAAAATTTCTAAGCCAATCACCCGGCCATGGACCGGGTGATCCACCGCTTTTTTCTGCTGAACAGTTACCCGCCGCAAACCGGGCAGCCCTGCATGGCAAAAGGCTTTTCCAACCGACAGGCGGCAAGCAATGCCTCATCTCGAAAGATTTCCAGGGTTGGGCCATCGGCCCGCACCTCCCCTTCGTGCAGGACGATGGTTCGCTCGCACAGCTCCAAGACCATATCCAGATCGTGGCTGGTAAAAATCCGGGTGTGGTGAAAATCTTTTAACAAGGCCATTAGCTGCCGCCGGGAAAAGGGATCAAGGCCGCTGGTCGGCTCATCCATGACCAGAATATCCGGCGACATAGCCAGCACCGTAGCAATGGCCACCCGCTTTTTTTCCCCGCCGGACAGCCGGTAAGGCGGCTTATCCCGCAGATGCCCGGCCCCAACTCGAGCCAAGGCCCCCTGCACCCGCTCTTCCACCTCATCCCCGGCCAAGCCCAGGTTCAAGGGGCCAAAAGCCACATCGTCAAACACCGTGGGCATGAACAGCTGATCATCCGGGTCTTGAAAAACCATGCCCACCGTGCGCCGAATCTCGGGCAGGGTCGCCTTGTTCAAGGGAAAATCGCCGATGCGAATCTCGCCCTGGCTGGTTGTCAGATAACCGTTCAGGTGCAGAAGCAGGGTAGATTTTCCCGCCCCATTGGCGCCGATAATCGCCACCGATTCACCATGGGTAATCCGAAAGGAAACGCCCCGCAGGGCCTCGGTTCCATCGGGATAAACATGACGCAGATCCTTGACCTCGACAAGATGATGGCTCATCCCAACTCCCTGATAACGATTGCCCCCAGAAGCTGGGAGACATTGAGCAAACGGAAAATAAGAAACAGGCCTGACCAGCCCGCCAGAAAAAGAAACTCCCTGATCCCGAATCTGGTTGTCCGGCGCGGATGGAACTCCCCGACAAAGCCACGCGCCAGCATGGCAAGGTGAACCCGCTCCGCCCGCAGCCAGGTGCGCAGCAGGAGTTGGCTGAGCATGGAGCCGTATGAGCTTAGCCCCAGACCTTTGCCGGCAAAGGCACGCAGCTCGCGGGCCCTGGCCGTCCGACCCCCTTCTTCGCTGAGGAGGAAAAGATAACGGTACAGGAAAAGAAGCTGCACGGTAAAGATCCGGGGCAGACCCAACTGGTCAAGAGCCTGACAGATCGCGGGAAAGCCGGTTGTCGCCACCAGGATAAGGGCCGCGCCAACCGTAAGCGTCGAGCGGACCAGAATGGAGGCGCAGGAGAGCCAGCCACCGCTGATACCAAGGGGGCCGAGACGGATCAGCACCGTCTGATCAAAAAGGGGGTTGAACATCCCCACCATCAGGGCAAAGGGCAGGACAACCACGATTTTTCGAGCGATATGGCGGGTCGGCAGATCAGCAAGCGCCAGGATCACCAGCGGATAGAGAAAAAAAGG
>MGTA01000047.1:13565-13798 GCA_001799225.1 Deltaproteobacteria bacterium RIFOXYD12_FULL_50_9 | reverse complement strand
TGACCGGACATGGGAAAACTTCGGCGGCAGTTGCTGGGAGATTAGCCGATTCCTCGGCGACATTCTAATGCGAGCCGAAAATGGCAGGGTGGCCAATGAGGCCTTCGAGGACGAAATACATAAGACCCTCATCCAGATGCGCAGTCTGTATGTAGACTACGCCAGGCTTTTCCCACACAAACGTGCAATTTTTAAATTAATTTCAGCTATTGTTCAATCATCGCCGAGATTTC
>MGTA01000047.1:10842-13522 GCA_001799225.1 Deltaproteobacteria bacterium RIFOXYD12_FULL_50_9 | reverse complement strand
TGAATCACTCGGTGAAGAACTGGCCAATCTTGTCAGCCAGAATTTCCTCGCCTATAATCCTGTCATGGCTGAATACACAATCCAGGGCCGAACCATGGAACTTGGCCTTACCATGTATGTAGAGATGATGGGGTAACGACGCACCCCCTAAGCAATCTCTAATTTGCGAAAACACAAGGTAGATTCAAAGATTAAGTCTCGCCACACGGCTAATGGAATTTTAAAACAGGCTGGATTGCCAAAAAAGTTTTAACACCACTTCAACAAACTGTGCCTTAATACTAAATAAAGGCAAGGCGAGTGGCATATGATAATGATTCATTCTTTGCAGTACAAAAGAATTATGGGAAGTGTCCCAGGTTGTTCAAAGAAGGCTAAACAAACAAATAAAGACGAATTACGTGCCGAGTACGTAAAATCAGACTTCCCAACAGGTCTTGTGCGGGGCAAGTATTCAGGCCGCATGCATAATTCTTCTAACATTGTCGTACTTAGGCCCGAAGTGGCGGAAGCTTTCCCGAATGAAGAAGCGGTGAACAGCGCGCTTCTGTCGTTAATCAAACTCGCTCAGCAAATAACGCCTGTGGGAAAATGTGAAATTAACGGTGACAAAAAAATGCAGGCGACTTAACTACCGCCCGGTTATTCTTGAAAAAAATGGTTGCTGCCGCGATTCATGCCGGTGTAAGAACACTTAGCACGGAGGATTTGCAGGATGGGTTAGTGGTCGATAAAACTTTGAGAATTTTGAATCCGTTTTGAATTTGTCCGCCACTAGCATGGTCCGACCTCAATTGCCCCCGTCCATCATTTTAATAAAAGGTGTAGCTCATGACAGAAGCCGTATTGAATCTAACAGTACCAGACAATGTTTTACGGGCGCTTAGAGTTCCTAAGGAACAATTAGTAGAGTTTCTGCGTCATTCACTAGCGGTTGAACTTTACCGGGAAGGCAGGATATCCTTGGGAAAAGCAAAAGAATTCGCAAACCTTGATAATAAATGGGAAATGATTCAGCTCCTGAACGAAAGAGGCGTTGAGTTACATTATAGCGCTGATGATGCACAAACCGATTTGGAAACAATAAACAGGATATTACCGTGATCCTCAGAATCGTATCCAATTCAACGCCGCTGATTGCGCTGGCCAAAATCAATAGATTCTATTTGCTCAAGGACCTATTCCACGAGATAATCATCCCCAAGGCAGTATATGAAGAGGTGGTAACATCAGGAAAAGGGCGTTCCGGTCACAATGAATTAGCTAATGCCGACTGGATTCAATGCCACCAAGTACATAATCATGATCTCGTTGCTTTTTTGAGAATTTCGCTTGATGCCGGAGAATCTGAAGCAATCGCTTTGGCTAGAGAAATAGGTGCTGATTTGTTGTTGATCGATGACAGAGACGGCCGACGAGTGGCAGAATCAGTTAATAATGCAATTACGGGAACTATTGGCCTTCTCCTTCGGTACTATCGTGACAATATAAATGAGTTTAGAGACGCATTGGATGACTTGCAAGCCCAAGGGTTTCGATTGAACAAAAAAGAATACGCAAAAGTATTAAAACAAGCAACTGCCAAGATATCTTAATGATTACCACCCTAGAAAAGGTGATATTGAGGCCAAAAGCAGTTATTTTTTGAATAATTATTATGATATTTCAACGAGATAGCGTGGTCCGGCCCCAAGGGATGACCATATCACATGAGACGGGTTGGCCGAATATTTACGGCCCGACCCCATGAGGATGACTAGTAGTAAGGAGAGTGCAAGATGACAGCCATTACATTTGACACCTTACAGTTTGCAAAGCGCATGCGAACCCTTGGTATGACAGATTCCCAGGCAGAACTATTTGCCGAGGCTATGAAAGAAGCAATAACCAGCGCCATTGAATCTTTACTGGCCACAAAAAACGACCTGGGCGAGCTTGAACTGCGTCTAACTAAACTTATATCAGATACCCGTTCTGATATTATCAAATGGGTTGCAGCCATGCTGCTAGCACAAGCCGCCGTCATTGCTGCTTTGGTGAAGTTGCTGTAGAGAAAATTGGTCGCTTCCCTATTTTCTTACGCCCCCAAGAGATGACCCGCCCCCAGGCCCGTTATAGGATAACCATCGGGTTAGGGAATATTAAAATGGCTGATATTGGGCCAAAAAAGAGGTGTTTGGAGCATGGCTACTACGATATTTCAATGAGATAGAAAGCTTCAACTCAGTGATAATTAAGGCATTTCAACTAGATAGCATGGTCCGACCCCATGGGAGATCTCATGGGAGATACTAAGGCAAGGCGAGTGGCATATGATAATGATTCATTCTTTGCAGTACAAAAGAATTATGGGAAGTGTCCCTGGTTGTCCTCTTGCAGGACAAAAGAATTATGGGATGTCCCTGGTTGTCTAAAAAGGAGATAACAGATGCAATTCAATGCGATTATTGAACATGATCAGGATGGATTCTTTGCATATATCCCAGGGCTAAAAGGGTGTGTGAGCCAGGGAAATACGCTTGAAGAAACTCTCGTAAACATCAAAGAAGCGCTGGAACTATTCCTCGCAGATATGGATGAGGATGAAAAAAAACTTTCAATAAAAAAAGATTACTTTATCACACCAATTGAGGTTGACTTAGCCCATGCCTGATAAAATTCCCAGGCTGACCGCGAAAGA
>MGTA01000047.1:9790-10807 GCA_001799225.1 Deltaproteobacteria bacterium RIFOXYD12_FULL_50_9 | reverse complement strand
CCCAGGCTGACCGCGAAAGACGCAGAAAAACTTCTCTATGAAAATGGGTTTGTGCTTTCCAGACAAAAAGGAAGCCATCGAATTTATCGTAATGGTAAACATCGCATGGTACTCCCATTCCATGCAGGAGAAATACTACACCCAAAAATCACAAAAGAGTTGTTTGACATCCTAAATGATGTCCAGCTGTAACACCTCTAAATCACGCCCAAGCTATCTCTCCGATGGCGTCCATAGGACCACCCGCTTGCCGGAAAAATATTTGCACCAGGCCACCAGAATAGCGTAGTTGGCCATAAGGAAGTACATGGGGATCTTTAACAGCCGCGCCGAACTCTCGCCCTGGCGCCAGGCAAGCAGGGCAGCCCCGTAAAAAATCACCTGCCCGGCCATGACCACCAGAAAATAGGGCACCGAGAACACCAGGAGCAGGTTGGCGACCAGGGCAATGACCAGAAAAAACGGTACACACCAACGCAACAACTTGTGACAAAAATACTGATAAGCAAAAAGGCCGTACCGGATTGGATTTAAGAACTCAACGTGCCGAAAAAACACGGTAATGCCCCGCAGCACCGTTCTGACTTTCCGGTCGAACTCCTTTTTCTCATCAGCCAGATCCCGGTAATAGCCGATCATCTCCGGATCACTGACTCCCCGATATCCCAATTTCACACTGGTCAGCAACGTTCTAAAATCACTCTGAACATCGCCGGAAAAGTCCTGGCAGACAACTTTGCGCGCCGCAAAAAAAGAGCCGCTCAAGCCAACAAGGGTATTGACCTTCGATTCCAGACGGCGAAGCCACATCTCATAGCGGACATAAGCCCCTTCGCCGCTTGGTTTGCCATCAGTGCCGATCAACCTGTCCTCACTGCTCACACTGCCGACCGTTGGATCAGCAAAGTTGGCAACCAGATTGACAAAGGCATCCGCATCCATCAGGGTAGCCACATCCGAAAAAACAATAATCTCGCCGCCGGCATGCTGGACTGCAATTTTTTGGGCATTCTCCTT
>MGTA01000047.1:8975-9782 GCA_001799225.1 Deltaproteobacteria bacterium RIFOXYD12_FULL_50_9 | reverse complement strand
GAGCAGAACTACTCCTTCCTGGGCAAACTCCTGGACGATCGGATTGGTTAGATCAGTCGACCCATCAGAGGCCACAATAATCTGGAGTTTCTCCTTGGGGTAAATCAGGACCAGAACATTCTCCAGCTTCTGACGAATTCGCTTCTCCTCATTAAAAGCGGTGATTATCAATGTTACGGACGGCTCGATTGACGATCGCTGAATCGGTTTGGTCCGGACCAGGCTCAAAAGATACAATGAAAACGGATAGCCGAAGTAGGCATACCCTATACCAAAAACTGCTCCGATAAAAATAATCTCTAGCATGGCGCCTTAATAATGCGTAATCAAAAGATACCGGCAAGTCGGCAGGCAAACATTGCCTGTGTTGAGCTTATGTCTTCATGCAGCCCAACCCTGTTAAGCAAAAAAATATTTGCCTCGCTGCCATTCCAACCTTTTTTCGTTGTAACTGCTCCAGCATAACCAGCCTCTTTAACCATCAAGGCTATCTCACTTGATGCATTGCCATTAGGATAACAGAAAAAGATCGGTTCTTCCCGAGATACTGCGCCTTGAGCAGACAATTTCTCTTTGGATAAAATAAGCTCTTGTCTTATCTCGTCAGGCTGCAAGGTTGTGAGAATATTATGATCAACAGTATGTGAGCCAAACGAAACCAATCCGGAAGCGCGTAGTCTATGAATTTCATCCCAATCAAGAAAGACACGTCCGTCAGGAATAATGGCAGGGAATATTCCTCTCAACTCTTCAAGCGCAGCATAGATTTCTGGCGCACGCCGATTTTTTAGGCCGCTGATAACAAAC
>MGTA01000047.1:0-8959 GCA_001799225.1 Deltaproteobacteria bacterium RIFOXYD12_FULL_50_9 | reverse complement strand
CGCCATCTGTTGAACTACAATATTACTGGACAACTTATCCTTGAATGGTACCAAAGCCAAGGCCTGCTGCAACTCCTGCTCCCGGGATAACAAGCGGGCCACAGTGTCAGTCCAAAATTCCTTTTCCGTGCCGATAAAATTGGTAGGTAAAAAAACTGTAGACGGAGCTTGAAAACGCTCTAACACAAGAAAAGCATGAAGGAGAAAATCATGCCAGCCATCATCAAATGTAATTGCACAACGGGGCTTCCCCGGCTCGGATTGAACAGAAAAAAGATCCGCCAAAGGCACAATGGTAAAGTGTTTAGCAAGAAAGGCTATATGCCGGGCAAAGGTTTCAGCAGTAACATACATTCCTGGTTCCAATTCCGTGGTGACAACTCTAGTAGGAACTATTCGATGATACATTAAAATCAATGAGTTCTCGGAGGAAGCATAGTCGGAATATCTGTGATATGCCAACCCAGTGTTATAATACAAGAAAGAGACGACCTGTTTGATGCGGATAGCAGGGGGGGTAGATTTTTTAATCATTGATCTCAACTGGACTAGAGAGTTATCCTCAATCTGATGGACAAGTTAAAACAATTTTTAACTATTAAACATCTTGGGTTGTCTATTTTTTGACAACGCCTTAAAGCTTACAAAAACAGGTACCATAATTTCAAGAGATATTAAAATAACTTATCCAGAATATCCTTACTTCCGTCTCTTGAAAACCCTTGAACTGGTCCGAGCATCCCATGTAGAGTGATAATGAATGTAGAGTGGAACATAGAAGATTCCTTTTTTTTGATTATGCAAAAAATGGTGAAGTGCGTTTTGCAGCATAAAGGCTGAAGTTGAATTCCGGAACTCCTTAGTTATCTGATCAGCGGGATCCGGTATTATTATTGCATTAAAAAATTATATGCTCACAATGAAGTAAGTTATAAATATATAGTCAGGCTGCTTTTTCTAGAGGTAAAAAATTGCTACAAGAGAGGTATTATATGAAGCACTACAACTTATATATTTTGCTAGTATTAGTTTCCCTAATTATTTTAGACAACCAATCGGTTGATGCAACAACACTTTATGCCGACAACACTATGAACACTAACTGTACAACCGGGAATTATTCAATTCTAAACAGATTATGTAATGGTTCAGACGGCAAAGGATATAAAAGCATTAAAGAGGCTCTACTTGCTATGAACACCGGGGACACTATTTTAATTAGAGGTGGGCTCTATCAAGAAGGCCATATACGGATAAATTATTTAAAATCCGGATCTTCATGGAATGCTGGGCAATTTAATACAATTAAATCATATCCTGGTGAATGGGCAATACTGGATGGCCAAAACGGAGGTGGCACCGGCGGATTTGATGGAATAAAAGTCGGCAGCAACGCTCAGTCAGAGTGTGTTCTAGGACACTCGATTTATCCAAGCGCCGGCCAAGGGCACATGAAATACTGGAAATTCGAAAATCTTGAAATCAAAAATGGTGCCACTGCGGACGGCCAATATGCTGCAGGCTTTTGGGGTACTGCCGGACCATTTATTTTCAGAAATTGTTATATTCATGACAATCTGGCCGATATAATGGCGAATAACCCCGCCGGGTTAACCGGACATGTATGGCACGATTCATTAATTGAATTCTGTTATTTTTTTAATAATGGTGCAAAAGAATCAACTCATCACAATTCTGCAAATCTGGCAATATACAGTGACTACAATCCAAATGGAATCGCGGCTACAGGTTTCACCGATGTTGGTCACCATACAATGAAAAATGAAATTCGATACAATCTATTTATTGGCTCTGCCGTTGCAATAAAATACAAACAATGTCAACTTTTTTCTGGGAGAGATACCTCAAAAGGCCAACCTGACGATACATATAAAACTTATGGTGACAAAGTTCATCACAATATAATTCGCAATGCCGCAGCCTATGCTATAGATGCCAGACAAGATTTTATCCAAGTGTATAACAACATTATTGACTCCTGTGCTTCTGGCATTGCTGTAGGCGAAGAAGACACCAGATCAATTTACAAAGCGGTCGTGTACAATAACACTATTATCAATTCAACCAACTGGGGTATATTTAGAGTGCATTCCTGGTGGACAGATTATAACTTGCCAACCCAGACAACGACGTATTATGGCTATGACTACAATAACCTGCTTGATCAGATCAGAGACGGTTGGAACTGGAGCGATATAGGGGTTGACACGTACAGTACGTTTGGAGGATACACACCTGTTTACAGCGGATATGTCAATGACCGAAATTTTTTCTATCGCCCAATTGCCAATCTTTACGACCCTAACGGCACATATCTTGTGTATATAGGGCATTCTAATAACAGATTAACTAAAACTACATTTGAAGCTGCATACCCCGGCACAAAACTGTTCAGGAAAGACTACAATGCTGCCAGCCCATTATATCAAAGCACTGATGGAGTCGCTAAATATAAAACAAGAGCAGATTATACACTAGAAGGCAATCTGACAATTTCAAATGCAGGCAAAGGTACATCGCACCCATATTTAGCCAATGTCATTATTCCCAGTTATATTGGCGCAACGAATCCCAACACTGATAGCGGAAATGCCTGGAATCCTGACACGCCAAATCCAGATGATTCTGGATGGGTGAATTATGTTTTATCGCTTACAATAAAAATGGCTCAACCTCCAAAAATTCAAAATGCAACTATAAACTGACAACATTAACAATATCATGCTATTACCTTGCCAAGACAAGATATGATGTTTCGAAATTTTCCGCGAGGGCCACGAACAATACTGTCAACATACCGAATGGTTATCTGCATTTCGATACCAATTCGCTTTTGTAACTCGGCAAGGATTGCCTGCTCTGTCTCAATTGTGAAGCTATCATCTCTGACGATAAGCACCTCTATCTGATTATACACATGTTGAACATATTGAACCTCTTTAACAGGAAGCCCTTTCATCACAGGGCTTAACCGCCCAATCCTTCTTCCATCAGGTGTAATAATCACATCATCCATGCGCCCGACAATTTTATCAATAACCTGAAATGGACTACCACATGGGCAGGCCATATCTGACAAAACAGCCATATCTCCTATACGATAACGGATGAGCGGCATTATAGGATTTATAAATCCCGTGCAAACAATTTCACCCTCTTCGCCTGGTTGGGCTGGAGAACCATCTTCTCTCAGGACTTCGACTATTCCATAATCCTCATGAATATGATATCTCCCGGCTTTGCACTGGCCAACGAAAACACTCATTTCAGCACAACCATATTGATCATAAACCGGTATACCAAAAGCCTTTTCGATAGCCTCTCTCTGTTCAGGAAATAGAGTCTCAGCAGAAGTTGTGATGCCCTTAGTAATGTCATGCAAAGAAATATTATTCTCATTGGCATACTGCGCTATAGCGTAAATGCTTGACGGATATGCATCAATATAATCGGGATGGAACTCCCGAAGTTTGGCTATATAGGAAGGAAGATTTGTTTTACTTAGATGATAGGAAGACATTAGGAGATTTTTCGAGAAAACACTATAACGCCAAAAAGGGGCTTTCGTTTGACTTGAAGGGACAACTAGACGCCCCCATAGTGTAGCTCGCCGCCCATGATGATTAATTCCAACGCTGGCTAGGAAACGGTCAAAGTAGGCAAAATTTAGTTGCCGAATATCCGCATTACAGAACACGTTAAGAGGCGTGCTCGTTGTTCCAGTGGTGTGAATGATGTGATATTTTGATTTTTTATACCTCTCGTTGAAAAACAACGCTGGATTTTCGCGTAGTTTACTTTTGTTAAGCAGTGGAACTCGCTTTAGATCTTGAGGAGAACAAATTAGATCTGCATTAATTCTCGCAGATTTAAACATCTCCCGATAGTAGGGAACATTATGTGCTGCCTCATGAATTATTTTTTTCAAGTTTTCCTGGATAAAGCTGTCCAGTTGGGCCCGATCAAATTTAAGCTGGCCCATAACATCACGGTAATACACCGGATAATTTCCGGAATACCGGGTCATATTCAGTTTTAAACCATATAGCGAGATTAACGTATTTTGTGCCCACACAGGAATTTTACTATACAAAGTTTCAAAAAATAATTTCATTTTAACTAATCTTAACCCATTATGCCTAATAACTTCTTTTGGTGCTTATTCACCAGAAGTTCGTATTCAGCAAACGCATTGAGAACCTGAGGGTTTTCGAGCAAAGGACCTGATGTTTGTTCTTGAAATATAATATCCGGATTTGCGTTTACCTCTATCAATATCGGTTCACTATTGTCATTAACTGCTATATCCATCCCAAGAAGTCTATAAAATGAAAATTCTTTTTGCACTAACGTGGCAAGATAAAGAATTTTTTCCCATTCCGGGACTTGAAAGTTCTCAAACCGAACATTCGACAATGGATGATTCAAATAACGAGTTCCACGCTTATCAAAGGCGAATCTTTTTAGTTTCCCGGTAGTAAGATCAACACCAGCGGCAACACCACCAGCACTCCAGTTATCGACAAAAGCATCTCCAACCCCAAATCGCATCGTAGCGCTCACTATCAAAACTTTTTCATCCCTTGTATATAAAGTAACAACTCGAATAGTGTTAATCGAGTGCTTTGAAATTAATGCAATTCTTTCATCTTGTTTAACTATTTTCTGAACTATAGCATCTTCAGGAAGGATAAATTCAGCTAAAGGAATCATCTTTGACCGAGCTTTAATTTGAATACCCAAATTGCTATTCATAGCCAAAACAATTCCTAACCCAGCATGTCCTTGAATTGGTTTAATTATCAATACTTCGTCAGCATCTTTCTTAAAACAATCCTCAATTTTAATACGATATCCACCTTCTTTTTCAAGAACGCATAAAGTTTGAGGATTATTTACTCCTAATCCCTTGCATAAAAGTTCACAGACAAATTTATCATTAAAAAGCAATTGGTATTCATAACGCTGAACTTTTTTTCTCAAACGAGCACGCTGATAAGGATGATAACTCGATCCATAATATAGCGGCCATTTTCTTTTATCTATCTCCCATAATCGACACGGCCCATAATGATCTGGAAAAGTTTTATGCCGAAAAAAAAGATCAAACAGGTCACAAATAACTGCAAAACGCGATTTTGTGCACTCTTCCCACTTTATTAGATACAAAAAACAATAGGGCAACATTAAAAAACGGAGGATTCTTCTAATCAATGGATGGGATTCAGCGAGCATAACGTCACATACCTGTAACTGAGTTACTTAAATTTTCCGGCAAAGGTCTTTTTCAAATTTATGCAATTGTTCCTCGAGCCTTTGATATTTTTCTTCCCAATCTTGCAGGAGACAACTTTTTAATAAAACAATGTCTTGTTGAAGACCAATCATTCTGGTGACCGCCAACTGTATACCACTAGCTATACCTGAAGGTGTGTTATCAACAAAAATTGCCTTGTTGAAATATTCCTGAAGCACCATTTTTGAAGAAGTTATTAATGGTTTTTCGGCTGCAACTGCTTCATAGCACCCACACAACATGCAATATTCTGCAGTGGTAAGTGCCATGACACAATCCACCGAAAACAGATAATTAATAAAATCTTGTTCAGGAAGAAAACCAGTGAAAATTACATTGTCTGGTGCATTATCAATGATCGCTTTTTCCAGTTTTTTATTATTCCCTGTTATATATAGAGTAATTCCATCGTAACTAATTAAACGCATTGCTTCTAGGACTTCGACAATCGGTTCATCCTTGGCGCATGAAGAAATAAGCAATATATTCTGCTTGCCCTTGAGGAGTAAATTTGTTGAAGATTTTAAATCTGGGATTTTGTCCGGCAAAACAAAAGCTCGGCCGCCGAGCTTTTCAACTATTTCAGCAAGAAATTGATTGGTGACAATTGTCATTGTTGCCATTCTAACAGTTAATCGATGTAACAATTTAAATAATAATATTCGCGGAGTATTTCTATATTTTCGGCTCAAGAGAAATGTTGTATGCCTATCAACAACTACAGGAACACCTGTTACCAAACTCCAAACACATACAAAGAAGGCTAAAATCATTGAAGGGTTTTGTGCAAAAATAACCGTTGGCTTCTCAGTGTATATAGCGATAAATGTCTGCCATAAACACTTCAAATAGCGAGTCTTTTCAGGAAAATCAAACAGAAAAAGCTTGCAACCAAATTTGCGAGCGAGCTCTATAGATCTTCTTTGGGTTTCCCAGGTTATCCAAATTCGTTTTCCCAAAAGCCTCTCCTGCTCTATTGTTGGACGATATAACTATATAATGTAAACAGCTCTTGCGAGGTTTTTTTAATTGAGTAATTTTCCTCAATTGTTTTTCTGGCATTTGCAGCAATGCTTTTAGCCAAACCAGTATCTTTCATGATTCTTATAATTGCAGTAGCAAGCGCATCAGGGTTATTCGGAGGTATCAGAAGGCCGTTAACTCCATCTTGGATTACTTCTTTCATCCCCCCAACAGCTGTACAAACAACCGCCTTTTGCAGCGCCATAGATTCAAGCAAAGCCATGGGAAGCCCTTCATGACTTGAACACAATACAAAAAGATCAGCAGCATTCACAATTTCCAATATATCTGCACGAAAACCATGTAAAGTAATCTCTTCTTGTAAACCAAGCCGCATTATTTGGCTTTGTATTTTGTTGCGCAACGGCCCGTCACCAAAAATAGATATATGAAAAGGAAGATCTGTTTGACGAAGAATGGCACCAGCTTCGACAATTAAACCAAGATTTTTAGGAGCGACAAGCCTTGCTGGAATACAGATCCAAAATAAGCTATCAGCATGAAATTCCTGCCTAATTTCATTTTCCCTCTTTTGTATTTTTTTGAATTGTTCCGACTCAAGCTCAAGAGAATTATTGATTTGCCATATTTTACCATTAGGCCTTCTCTGTTTAAGATTCGCCTCCAAATCTTTGGAAACAGCAATAATTCCCTGGCAAAAAAAATGGACAAGAAGATGATCAAGGCCGACAACAACTGAAGAACGGATATGTTTTAGAAAAGGCAAATGAGGGGGGACCCCGCTCAAACCATGCATGGTTCTGATCAATGGACATGAAGTCGCATTAAGCAGCTTCGTCAGAAGACCTGTAAAATGCTCCTTAATATGATGAACATGAAGAACAGAGGGTTGATACTCACTGACGTGATGAGCCAGAATTCGAGTAATACCTATCGCGCTACAATCCTTTTCACTAATAATAAGAGTCTTAATGCCTGTCTGTCGTAAGTGGTCCGCAAGTATCCCATCATTAAAAAGAATGCACATCAGTTCAAGATCACAATATTTCTGTAAACCAACTAATGTCTGCCAAGCTTGCATTTCTGCACCGGCCCATAAATCTCCAGAAATGAGATGGATAACTCGTAATTTCGTTTTGTCAGACGACAGATCTCTTCTCATGCCTATTCCTACCATCTGACAGCCTTGCCTCGCAACTTGAAACCAATGAGGTCCAACGCGCTGAAAAATTTGCGGAAAATCACTTTTGCAATTTGTGGGTGTTTAGGAAGCAATAAAAAATGATGTAATATGTTCTGAATTTTAATCTTATTGTAATTTTTTTCATATGCCTTATAGGCACTATCATCCTCCAGTAAATGGCAATCTGTCTTCTTTTTTATGGTTTCATAGATTGAAAGAAGTTTGTTGATACGATTGGCTTCGCCAGCATTAGCAGGTCTAGGTTGAAATTTCTTGTCAATTATAACTGGCAAATACTGATAATTTACTTTTTTATCAATTAATATTTCTGCGGAGAGAATGGCTGAATCCCGTAAAAAACTGGGTCTGAAATCAAAAATGAAATTTCCCAAACTATAAAAAACCGGTTTTCCATCAAAAAATTCCATCCCCTGCAAGACATGCGGATGACTTCCAATAATCATATCGGCACCTGCTTCAACAAACGATTTTGCCTCGTTCACAACTCCCTTTGGGGGATAGTTAATAAATTCATAACCCCAGTGCGGAAGCAGAACTACAAAGTCAGTTTCTTGTTTTAGCGTTTTAATATCATTAATAACATTTAAATTTGCATGAATTACATCAATGGTATCTTGCTTGTCTCGGTTCCAAGTATAATTGACAATACTATCGCGACACTGTGCAATATAACGATCGGCCTCCGGAAATTTATCAACACCAACCCAATTGTATGCTAAAAACCCTATCTTCCAAGAGTTAACATTAACTATAACCGGCTTAGAATAATATTTTCCTGAGTTGCAACGCAGTCCACAAACTGCTATGCCTGCTCTTTCAAGAATTGTGACTGTTTCCTCAAATTTTTTTGGGCCATGCTCAAGCGTATGGTTGTTAGCTACTGTGACAAGAGTGAAACCTACCCGCTTCATAGCATATACAAAGTCTGGTTCGCCACAAAACGACAGCTGCGAAGTATCATTCCTATTTGATTGCTTTGCGAGAAGACCTTCAAAATTACCGAGCACTATATCTGCATCGATAAGTAGTTCCCTAATTTCATTGAAAAAATAATCAGCCCCTAACTGTTGGGAAACACTTCGACTACCAAGCCCCATAATTGTTTTATCGCCTGGGCAGATATCACCAACAGCTTTAAGTTTTATCAATTTTGTTTCCGCAGTAGAAATATTCATTTAAATTTTTTTTATATGAAACTCCCCCATAAAGTTGTCCTTGTTGGGGCTTATTAAGTCAAGTCGTCAGATTCAGCAACTGACAAAAAGATTTTTATATTCGTAGTTCCGCGAACGGACTGACAATTTGTTGTGCAGTTGGCTGTCGGTCATGTATAATGGACCCCATTGTCAAGACACAAAATTTCCGAGATGAAGGTAGAAATTCTCGGAGAAATTATTGTCATTGCCGACCAGATCGCCGACTGTTTTTTCAGCCCCTTTGCACGAGCCCTGCAG
>MGTA01000046.1:11103-19820 GCA_001799225.1 Deltaproteobacteria bacterium RIFOXYD12_FULL_50_9 | reverse complement strand
CAGTCCGCTGGAGCGGCCCGGCTACACGCTTTGCCATTTTGTCGAAGCCCTGGTCGATACACCGGCCGGTCCAGCACCCAGTGTCAACACAACCCTGACAAGAACCGACTTAATGGGCACCATCCGGGCCCGGATCGGCTTCCGTCGCAACCTCTACAAGATCGCGCCCGGCCTCTATGCTGTCGGCAAACCTGACGCACAATCAGTTGTTCTGGTCACAGCCAACTACAAGCTCACCTTCGACACTCTCCGCCATGAGTTAACCGGACTGAACCTCTGGCTTCTAGTCCTTGACACCAGGGGCATCAATGTCTGGTGCGCCGCCGGCAAAGGCACCTTTTCAACTGATGAGATCGCCAGACAGGTCAATCTGACCAGACTCGGCGAGGTTGTAAAACACCGGGAACTTATACTGCCTCAGCTTGCCGGACCCGGCGTGTCAGGCCATAAACTCAACAAACTTTGCGGATTCAAAGCTATCTGGGGGCCGATCAGGGCGTTAGATATCAGGGATTTTCTCAATAACGACAAGAAGGCTACCCATGAAATGCGCCAGGTCTCCTTTACCCTTAAAGAACGGCTGGTTCTGACTCCGGTCGAACTCTACCTGATCACCAAGCCCACCTTCTGGATTCTCCTAGCCCTCTTTCTTATCTCGGGCATTGGCCGGGAGATCTTTTCCTTAACAAGCCTCTGGCAGCGAGGCCTTCTGATTGCCGCGGCTTACCTGGGAGGCGTGGTTGGCGGGACCATTGCCGTCCCGGCTTTGCTGCCGGTGATTCCCTTCCGTGCCTTTGCCCTCAAGGGAGCTTTAACCGGCCTGATCAGCGGGGGCCTGATCGCCTGGCTCTGCCTGCCGATCGTCAACAATCTTGAAGCTCTTGCCATGCTGCTGTGCTCCGTAACCATAAGCTCCTACACCGCCATGAATTTTACCGGAGCTACGCCCTTCACCTCGCCCTCAGGAGTCGAAAAAGAGATGCGGCTGGCTATTCCGTCGCAAGCCCTTATTGCACTCGCTGCGGCCGCAACCTGGATAATCGCCGCCTTTGTCTAACAGGAGTACAACATGAAAGAGTTCAGATATCTCGAAAACGTCTCGACCCTGACCCTGAATCAGGATGCCTGTATCGGCTGCGGAATCTGTACAACCGTCTGCCCGCACGGCGTGTTCACGATCCAAGACCACAAGGCAGCCATCATCGACCTGAACGGCTGCATGGAGTGCGGGGCCTGCGCCGGCAATTGTCCCTCAGATGCCTTGCTTGTAACGCCGGGCGTCGGTTGTGCCGCCTACATCATCCAGGTGTGGATTAAAGGCAAGGATAAAGCTGCCTGCGGAGGTATTGAATGCTGCTGACAACTACTCAGGTTGTTGAGGCTGAGCAGTTACGCTTCAAGCAGCATCACCACTCCGACATGGCCGACAAAACCCCCCGGCCATTGTGCCGCCGGCCCAATACACCCTGGCCTGGCGCCAATCAATAAACCAACACCCTCCTGGTTTTCTGATATCAGAGGTAAAGATGTAACCCTGTTCTGAAGTAAAACAAGGATCAAGATATAATCCGTGGATATTTCTGTCACTTCGAAGCAGACTCATCCCCTCTTCCACTGTCGGTAACCGCCAATCTTGAAAGCCGGCCTGGCCCTGCTGATTGATATCCGAAACCCAGGCAAGCAGGCGGTGCTTTGAGCCATGATCACTGCCTGATCTCAGCCAAATCAGCCCGGTCACAAGGTCAGTCACGGTCAGATTATCCTTGTTATCAACCAAACAGGAGCAAGAAGAGCCGCGTTGATTATATTGACTCTCAAAAAAATTATAGCGCCGGGCAATTGGGCCGATATCGCTCTCGTCAAGGATCATTGGATCTCGCCGAAACCGTTGAATAGGCAGAGAAGCAGATACATTATCAATGGCTGGAAGACCGGAATCAGTCAGGCCCTCATTCCTGGTTTGGCTCTGAACTTCGACCAATGACATGTCAAGAGGGGTAAGAATATTCTTCTCAATCCAGAGTCGAAGATGCCGGTCAATGGCATAGGAGTGTTCTCTGAGGGTTGCACCCTGACTGGCAACACAGACATTAATCAGCTCCTGTGGGGCGCTGATCCTGGCAAGAACCCGAGCGTGCCTGATGCCGCGTTCCATAAAACAGAGTCGAGCCGGTTTCAACCAGTTATCGATATAAAAATAATAGTATCGTTCTTTGGTACTGCGAACCCGTTCCTTACCTCCTCTGCTTTCAAATAGAGAGAAGGTATCGACAGGCGTCATATCCCAATCAATGCGGGCTGTTTGATGTTCAATTCCAAGCTTCCTTAAAAATTGCATAGAGACTCACCAATAGTTAAGAAGTTTAAAATGTTGTCAGAAATATGATGATAATAATTATTTAAAAATATGCAGCCGTTTTTAAACTATTTAACCAAATAATATCAAATAATGACAACCTGAAAATACGGAATAGACCTATTGCTGTTAACACTCGCCATGCCAAAGTAATCAGAGTATACTATTTTAATACAACACCTCTAGCCAGCGCTGGTCAAGCTTACTATGCATATTACAAAATTTCTGAAACAGGTACGAAACCTTCTTGAATTTCATAAAGCGCTCGGGATCTCTACCTATCCGTTGACCCCGGAGATTAAACAATTTCTCGGGCCATCAATGCAGAAGAACAAAACGTCTGATCCTGCACAATCAATAGCCCAAACCAAAGAATCGGCGGTTGATTACGAGCATACACCAATACCGCCTGTTGCTCCTCCTGCTGCTTCCTCAAAGGAGACCATTGCCGATATCCAGCAGGAGATGCAGGGCTGCACTAATTGCCGGTTGCATGAGGAACGTAACCATGTGGTGCTGGGTGAAGGAACGCCCAAATCAGGGCTGATGATCATAGGAGATTGGCCAAGCCTTGAAGACGATCTGCAGAACACGCCATTAGGCGGCGAGGCCGGGGACCTGCTGATAAAAATGCTCAAAGCGATCAATTTAGGTCAGGACGATGTATTTATCACCTTGGCGGTTAAGTGCAGAACTCCGGGCAACCGCGATCCTGATCCGGATGAAGTCCAGACCTGCCTGCCCATACTCCATCGCCAGATCAAAGCGGCTGCGCCCAAGGTCATCTGCACCATGGGTTCACTCGCCACCCATACTCTACTGAAAAACAACGACCTGCTCTTCCGGTTACGCGGCCATTTCCACAGCTATGATGGCATTCCGGTCATGCCCACCTTCGCACCCGCTTTTCTCCTGAAAAATCCGGAGATGAAAAAAACCGCCTGGCTAGACCTGCAGATGATTCAGAGGAAGATCGCCACCTTTAAAAAATAACCAGCCGGCTTTAATTTTGTGAACAGATTTTCTATAGACAATCAAAAGATGGAACTGACCTGATTTATGAAGGGTGATCTGGAGGAATCAAGAGGACAATTCAACTATGGGCAACACCAAAAATCCCTCGCGCCGCGCCGCTTCCCGTAACCGTGAATCAAGGCAGACAAATTCATGCCCCCTGGGCGTCTTATCAGACCAGATAAGGGCTGCTGCCAACTGCATGGCATCAGCAGCCCGGAGTGGATGAGTCAATAAAAGCCGTCCTGCAATATTTTTAACTTCATCGCCCGGCAAAATTTCCAGCCAGGCGCAACCAAGTTTGCTAACCAGTTGTCTTGTCAGATCCTCTTCCGCTTCGGTCAGAACGCCATCCCGTCGCAATCGCGCGAACGCCGACCAGCACTCTACCGGTGTCCCCCACCAGACGGCCACCGCATTATCTGTTTCAGCCAAATGCCGGGTTATACTGCTCATCGGTTCTTCTACACAGAGGGGAATTATCCCGGAAGTATCCCAGAATCTCACCTGCCGTCCTCCCGCTCCTTTTGCAGGACGGTTCGGGCGCTCCCCGTCCTGTCCTTTGGCCTCACATCTGTCCAGAATTCCTCTGGAATGGCTCCGGAACCGAGCCGGGCAAGGCCTGCCCGCTCCAATGCCAGAAGGTGCGAAGGAATCGACTGTTCTCTGCCCCTGACAGAAGTCAGACGCGCCACAGGCCTGCCGTGTTCGGTAACGATGATCTCCTCACCAGCCTTGACCATAGCCAATTGTTGACTGAGCGTTGCTTTTAGTTGCGATACAGCCACTGTTTTCATGATGATTCTCCTTAATATGACTAGACTAGTCAATTTACTGGCCCGTGTCAAATGCAAAACATGAAAAACAGACAATTCAATTCCCAAAGGCAACGTTGCACTCCATGCCAATTTATTCTGATTCGAGCATTCTTTTATGAGAATATACTTCAGGAGGAATCGCTATAAACATCTACATCACAACCCAGGGGGCGCGGATTATCCGGAAAAGACGACATCTGCTGGTCAATAAGGGTTACCGACAACGTATTTTGTTGAAGAACCAAAATCAAAATTCTTCCGGAACAAACGTAACCACTTCGTCGATGGTCGAAGCATTCATGAAAAGCATAGCCAGCCGGTCGATACCCAGAGCAATGCCGGCAGCAGGTGGCATCCTCTCAAGGTCGGCCAGGAATTTTTCTGGCATGGGCCCTGGATCACGACCTGCTGCCTGAATGCGTTGCCGCTCCTCGGCAAACCGCTGACGTTGCTCGACCGGATCAACCAATTCAGAAAAACCGTTCGCCAGTTCAAGGCCGGCGATATAAAGTTCGAATCGTTCTGCTATCTTGGAATCATCGTGTTTGAGACGGGCAAGCGCGCCCAGTTCGGCGGGATAGTCATACAAAAAGGTGGGCCGCCCCTGGCCAAGCCGGGGCTCAACATATTCAACCAGCATTACCTCGAACATATCGGCTGCCAGGGCTGCGTTCACGGTCATCGGCGCATATCGGGAAAACCCCTCGGCCACACTCAACCGTTCCCAGGGAGTAGTCAGATTAATGCGGCTCTCCCCCCAAGTCAGGCAGTTACCTCCACCCATCGCTTGAGCCAGGAATTGCAGGAGGTTCTCGCAATCGACCATAAGGTCATGGTAATCGGCTGCAGTTCGATACCACTCAAGCATGGTGAATTCGGTAAGATGACGACTGCCGCGCTCGTTACGCCGAAAGCATCTGGTGATCTGGAATATCTTATCGGCGCCTGCCGCCAACAACCGTTTCATACAGAGTTCCGGCGAGGTCTGGAGGAAAAAGCCGTCGGCCGGTACCGGTTCAATATGGGCTTCTGGCGCAATGGAAGGCAAAAGGATGGGGGTATCTACTTCGAGATACCCCGAATCAAGAAAAAAACGGCGGACGGCCTGGATAAGAGCGGCACGTTTCCTGAGTCCGCCGATATCCAGCATGAGATTGGAACTACTCCTTCACCCGGGTAAGGTAATCACCGGTCCGGGTGTCGATCTGGATCTTATCTCCTTCATTTACAAAAGGCGGTACCTGCAGGACAAAACCGGTTTCGACGGTTACCGGCTTTGTGTCACTGCCGGTAGTGTCACCTTTGGCCCAGGGATCGGCTTTAGTCACGGTCAACGCCACAAACATCGGGACGGTGACTCCGATAGCCCGATTGTCAAAAAACAGCACATCAACTTCCATGTTATCGACAAGATACTTGACGCAATCCCCCAGGTTCTCTTTCATAATAACAACCTGTTCGTAATTGCTGACATCCATAAAATGAAACTCATCAACCTGTGAATAGAGGAACTGCATCTTCCTCTCCTCAAGTGCCGGCCGCTCAAACTTGTCATTGGACCTGAAGGTGCGCTCAAAGGAGTTGCCGTTGAGCATACTGCGCATCTTGGTCCTATACAGGGCCTGGCCCTTACCTGGTTTGGCAAACTGAAAATCGGTGACAATGTAGGGTTCACCGTCAATACTTATCTTTAATCCTTTCCGTAAATCAGCAGCAGTGTACATAACTGTCCTCTTGCTCTCCTTTCATGTTTCATAACGAACTATTGGCTGATAATAACCACTATTTTCTCCCACCAGAAAAAATTCTGCAGGCAGGAAAGAACCCATAAAGTCAGGATAAAAATTAAAGCTTGCCATTTACATTGAAATGGTCAAACTTTCAATATAAATCATCTGTAAGAATACATATTGAATCGTCGCATTCATGGCAACAATTCCAATCATGTTTTTTGTTGGCTCAAACCATAGTAATGTTCAAATGCTACCTGGTTCCAAGTGCATGTATCAAACAATAAATAGCAAAGTCAGCTGCTCTGCCTCGTTATACATACAAAAAAGTCCAAAAAAAAAATCAAAAGCTGCTTGGTATCATTGCCGTGTTACAGTATAACACACATCCGGTTGCCGACAAAAATTCTGTTCCGTGTCAGCAACTGACTATTTTTTTAAAAATGCCAATTATTTATTTGTTTTTTCGATAAATCGGGAGTCTTTACTGTGAAAATAGGCAACCACCGGGTAGTAATCACCGGAACAGGGATCATCTCCTGCCTCGGCTTGAGCAGGAAAGAGGTACAGGCGGCTCTCAAAGAGGGCCGGAGCGGCGTCCAACTCCTCCCCGAACGAAAAAAACTCGGATTCCAGAGCGCCTTAAGCGGCGTGATCAGCGGCTTCAAGCCGGAGAGTGTCTTAAACCGAAAATGGCGCAAGACCCTGCCGGAATTCGGTCTCTGGGCCTGGGCTGCTATTGAACAGGCTTTGCAACAGGCCGGGATCGAGCCGGGAACTCTCTCAGGTGATGAACGAACCGGGCTCATCTTCGGCAACGACTCCTCAGCGGTTACAGCCGTGGAGCAGGTAGATGCACTTCGCGCGGCCGGCGAGACAATTCATATCGGCAGCGGCCACATCTTCCGTCTGCTTACCAGTACAATCACCCTGAACATCTCAACATATCTCGGCCTGCATGGCATGTGCTGGACTATAGGCGGTGCTTGTGCAAGCAGCACCATGGCCATCGGCCAGGCAGCGGAACAGATCGCCACCGGTCGCCAGGACCGGATGATCTGCGGCGGCGCCCAGGAGATCTCCTGGCAGTCCATGTGCAGCTTTGACGCCCTGGGTGCCTTTTCCAAGCGAGAGACAGACCCGGCCGCCGCCTCCCGCCCCTTTGACCATGAGCGTGACGGCTTGGTGCCGGGGGGCGGCGCAGCAGCACTGATTCTCGAAAACTATGACTCAGCTCGTGCCAGGGGTGTAAAAATTCTGGGCGAAATCAAGGGCTATGCCACAACCTCGGACGGTTACCACATTGTGGCGCCAAGCGGTGAAGGTCTGGAACGGGCTATGCGCCTTGCTATTAAGGATGCGGACTGCAAACCTGCTTCCATCGATCTGGTCCTGGCCCATGCCACCTCAACTCCGGCCGGAGATCTGGCAGAGGCCATGGCACTGGGCCGGGTTTTCGGTACCGATCAGGGCATGATCGGCCCGCTGATCACCGCCACCAAAAGTATGACAGGTCACGAATTCTGGATGGCCGGTGCCTCCCAGGCGGTTTACGCCCTTCTCATGACAGATGGCGGATTTGTCGCCGGCAATCCTAATCTCAAAGAGCCGGATCCAGAGGCAAAAAACTTGCATTTTTGCCAAAAAGCCATTACCTTTACCCCTTCTTATATTTTGTTGAATGCTGCCGGTTTTGGCGGCGCCAATGCCTGTCTGGTGATAAAAAGTGTAAATGAAGGTTGACTCAGTTGTCATAGGAAGCGGGATCAGCGGTCTGACAACCGCTGCCCTCCTGGCCAAAAAGGGCCGCCAGGTTGTACTTATCGAAAAAAACAAGCATCCCGGAGGCGCGATCAAGCGCTTCGTTCGTAAGGGCGTTCCTTTCGATGTGGGATTTCACTATACGGGTTGCCTGGGAAATGGAGAGATACTGAAAGCCTTGTGGGATTATCTTAAAGTCTTGCCTGCCCTCACTGTTAAACCATTTCCAGCGTCAGGCCACGATTGTCTGCAAATTGCCGGTTCGGAGAGAGAGATACACTCTTTTTTTTCATACGCCCTGTTGGAAGAGGAACTCAATCTGGTATTCCCCGATGAAGGGGAGTGTATTACCAAATATCTTGGCACCATCCGGGCCGTTTGTGACAGCATGCCATTTTTTGACATTAACAAACCAATTACTCCGTTTTTGTATAATTTTTTTGGCCCTTCCAGAAAAGGACTCGGAGATTTCCTCACATCCCTGACCCGGGACGCTGATCTGCAAGCCGTTTTAACAGCCCCGGCCTTCCTGTACGGAGTTTCACCCCGGGTCATGAGCCTGGCAAATCATGCCATGGTTGCTCACACCTTTTATTCCGGCGCCTACGCTATCGACGGCGGCGGACAGGCAATTGTCGATACCTTTCTACAGGTCTTGACTAATTCCGGGGTTGAGATCCGGAGTAACTGCAAGGCCATCGGGATCAGCATGCAAAATGATAAGGTTGGCGGCGTGATAACGGACCAGGGAGAGATAGAGGCCGGCGATGTCGTTTACACCGGACATCCCACCGGCCTGCTTGATCTCGTTCCCGAAGGAGTTTTCAGGCCGGCATACACCAATCGTCTCCGTGATCTCAAAAATTCCTGCTCCATGTTCATCGTCTTTGGGACTATCAAAGATGGCGAAATGCGAGATAAATTGACTTGGACTAACCGCTACTGTATCCCGTCAGGTCTCGACGTCCTTGCTGCTGATCAGGCAAATCCGGAATTCGGAGCCATCATGCTTACTGCCCCGGGCCGCAGGGATAGTAA
>MGTA01000046.1:10864-11058 GCA_001799225.1 Deltaproteobacteria bacterium RIFOXYD12_FULL_50_9 | reverse complement strand
TGCTGATTGGTCAGAGACAAAGGCTTTCGATACCAGCAACCACAGCCACCGCCCAGAGGCCTATCAGGTGTGGAAAAGGGAAGCAACTGATAGACTCCTTGACCGAGCCGAGAGACTCTGGGGACCGAGCGCCCGAATCACCCCGCTCGCTGCCGGAACACCTCTGACTTTCAGAGACGAGCTTGGCGCCCCGG
>MGTA01000046.1:8401-10806 GCA_001799225.1 Deltaproteobacteria bacterium RIFOXYD12_FULL_50_9 | reverse complement strand
GCTGATGACTGGCATCGTGGGCTCTTCGTTGGCCGGAATGATCACCGCTGGTGAAATTTTAGGGCTTGAACAAACCTGGGACGAGGTTCGCCAATGTTGTTAAATCGGGTAGTTATAACCGGTTGCGGCGCTGTATCGCCTTTTGGCCTTGGCGTTACCAGTCTGGTAGATGGGGTATGGCAAGGTCGTTCCGGCGTCAGGTACATGCCTGAGTGGCAGAACATTCGCGGCCTCACCTCACACCTGGCAGCGCCGGTTCCGGATTTTGACGCCAAACAACTCTTATCCCGACCACTGCGGCGAACCATGGGCAGCATGGCCATCTATGCCACACTGGCAGCCCGGGAAGCAGTAACCGCATCAGGCCTGTCCCCGGAGATCTTACACTCGGGCTCAGTTGGGGTTGCTATAGGCTCTACAACCGGCAGCCCGCAGATCTATGAAGACTTTTACCGTAGTTTTATTGCTACGATGTCGATTGAAGAGCAACGTTCCGGGACTTTTTTCAAACTCATGGGACATAGCTGCGCAGCCAATGTCTGCCTGGCCTTGGGAATAAGTGGTGAGCAGTGGGCTCCTGCCAGCGCTTGCACATCAGCAGCCCAGGCCATCGGGCTTGGCTATCTGCTGATTCAAAGCGGTAGACAGACCGCCATGCTCTGCGGTGGCGCCGACGAAGTCCACTCGGCAGTCACGATCATCTTCGACGTAATGAAAGCCGCCTCCAGGGTCCACGAGGAACCGCTTAAGGCCCCCCGACCCTTTGATAAAAAGAGAGATGGCGTTGTCTGCGGCGGCGGCAGCGGAATACTGGTTCTGGAAAGCCTTGATTCAGCACAAAGACGAGGCGCTAAAATACTTTGCGAAATCATCGGATTCGGCCATGTCAACGACAGCCAGCACATTGCCAATCCCCATGAGTCCTCCATGGAACGCGCCATGCGCAACGCCATGAAGGAGGGCAATGTCAGCCTGTCGGACATTGATTATGTCAATGCTCATGCCACCGGCACCCAGTTGGGCGACATAGCCGAATCCCGTGCTATTTACGCGGTGCTGGATGGCAATGTGCCGGTCAGCTCCTTCAAAGGTCATATCGGGCACACCCTGGGCGCAGCAGGCGGTCTTGAAACAATCATTGTCCTTGCTATGCTCGATCGGCAGGAGTTGGCGCCCACCCTGCATCTAAACCAACCGGATCCGGAGTGCGCGCCGATTGCCTTTGTGCAATCAATTTGCAAGCACAGCCTGAACACGGTGATCAAAAACAATTTCGCATTAGGAGGGGTCAATACCTCCCTGGTGCTCAGGAGGTGGACATCATGATCTCTTCTAACGAAACAATCAGCCGCAAGGTGACGGAGGTTCTGGCAGAAGAGTTTGAGCTGGCACCGGATCTACTAACTGCCGATGCTACCCTTTACGACGATCTTGGGCTTGACAGCCTGGATGCAGTGGATATGGTAGTCGCTCTGGAAAAAGCCTTCGGCATGAAAATGACCAATGAAGATGCCATCCGAGGTGTTCGCACGGTTGGCGACCTTACTGCAGTCGTTATCAAAATCCGCGACCAGCAGCCCCGGAAGGTATAATGTTTTGTCGCTAAAAAAACTCCTCCTCAATCTATATTTCTGGCCGGTGTTCGCCATCATAACAGTGCTGGGGATTCCGCTGGTCTTGCTGCCCGTGCTGCTGCTCGGCGCCATCACCGGCTCAACCGGCCGACGGCTGCGCCACCTTATCAGGTTTTATGGCTGGCTGCTGGTGCGGGTCGTACCATTCATGGCTCCGGTCACTCTAGAAGATCGTACCGGAGGGGTAACACTGCCGGCGATCTTCATCGCCAATCACTGTTCTTCAGTTGACCCGTATCTCTTTGGCATGATCCCCTATGAGATGGCCTTTGTCACCTCATGGCCCTTCAATATTCCAATCTATAACCGGATAATGCGCCTGGCACATTATATCGACTCAACCCTGGGCTGGGAAAATCTGCAGAAGCAGAGCGAGGAGCTCTTACTGCAGGGCTGCTCGCTGATCATCTGGCCGGAAGGCCATCGCTCCAGGGACGGCCAACTCACCCGCTTCCGGAACGGCGCCTTTCGCCTGGCCTGCCGGAACAAGGTTCCCATTGTGCCGGTCTGCATACTTGGCACTCATAAAATCATGAAACCCGGTAGCAGACTGCTCACCCCGTCACGAATCCGGGTGGTAATCCTGCCCCCCATCGCGCCACAAGGCGACCCGGATAACTCCGAAGACATAAAGTCATATAAGAATCTGGCCCGTGTGGCAATTATCGAGGAGCTCCAACGGCACGGCCTGCTGTTTGACCAAAATATATGCCAACAAGCGGCTGCGCTGCAATCCCGCCCGCCAATTTCAACCAGCCTGCAGAGCCACCA
>MGTA01000046.1:8124-8371 GCA_001799225.1 Deltaproteobacteria bacterium RIFOXYD12_FULL_50_9 | reverse complement strand
TACGACCTGGAAACAGCCCTGAAATTACGCACCGCCGACACGACCGATACCCTGGCCTTCCAAAAGCCCTTACTGCTAAAGCACCTGCGTCAGGCAATCAACGCTCCTTACTATAGCTCCCTGTTTCAATCTTTAAAACTCGAGCCGGAGGATATCCAGACCCCCAATGATTTGGACCTGCTGCCTTTTACTCGCCGGGATCATCTGGAACAAGATCCGACCGCTTTTCAGGCAGTTCCTCCTATCC
>MGTA01000046.1:7794-8075 GCA_001799225.1 Deltaproteobacteria bacterium RIFOXYD12_FULL_50_9 | reverse complement strand
GGTTCCTTATACGACAAACGACCTGCACCGTCTGGCATTTAACGAATGCATGGGTTTCTGGGGCGCTGGTGTCCGCCAGGAGGACAGTTTTCTGCTCTCGGTAACGCTTGACCGTTGCTTCATCGCCGGCCTGGCCTACTACTCCGGACTTATCCGCCTTGGCGCGACAACGATCAGAAGCGGACCGGGCCAGCCCTCCAGACAATGGGAAATAATCCGACAATTCAAGCCGAACAGCATTGTCGGTGTGCCAACCTTTCTGCTCAAACTTGCCACCTGGG
>MGTA01000046.1:4525-7756 GCA_001799225.1 Deltaproteobacteria bacterium RIFOXYD12_FULL_50_9 | reverse complement strand
AGGGCACATCCATCCGGAATTCATGATTGTTGAAATCATTGATGAGCATGGCAACCGTCTCCCGCCGGGCCGACCCGGCGAGGTCGTCGTCACACCGCTCGGGGTCGAAGGTTTGCCGCTTCTCCGCTTTCAGACCGGTGATGTGGCTCGTCTTCATACCGGCCCATGCACCTGCGGCTGGCAGACGCCAAGACTCGGCCCTATTGAAGGCCGTCTGGCCCAACGTCTCAAATTCCATGGCACCACCCTCTATCCCGAGACAATTTTCCAGGCTCTTCAGGAGATCCCCGAGATTCAGGCCGCCTATATCGAAGTTCGATCTTCCTTTGATCTGGCCGACGATATCCGGGTAGTTGTGGGCTCGGATATTCCCCTGCCGGAGTCATTAATTGCAGAACATCTGCAGGCCAGACTTAGGGTACGACCGAAAGTTACCGTCAAAAGCAAGGCCGAGGTCCAAAACACTATGGAACTGACCGGTGGCCATAAACCAAAAAAATTCTTTGATCTACGTCACGAGAAAACTATATGAAATGTCTTGGTGAACACTGGGGGCTTGAATTTACCCCTGAAGAAATTGCCGCAGCGCGGGCCAGAAACGGCCTGCTCTCGCTTGAACTTGAACTTTCCAGGGCGTGCAATCTCCGCTGCATATACTGCTACGCCTCATCCGGCATCGCCCAGCAGGATGAGATGCAGCTAGGCGAAATACTTGACGTAGTCGATCAGGCTGTAACCCTGGGAGCTCGTAAAATCATCGTACTGGGCGGCGGTGAGCCCATGCTCTATCCTCACCTGTTTACGGTGATCGATCACATCTTGTCGCTATCGGTCGCGGTCGATCTGTTTACCAACGGCATGCTGATCACCCCGGCCAAGGCCAAGGCCCTTTACGATCGCAGCGTTACGATTTCGGTCAAGATGAACAGCCGGACCCCGGCGGTTCAGGATTACCTTGCCGGTCACAACGGCGCTTACGAAGCAATCAATCTCGGACTGCGCAACCTGATTGCGGCCGGATATCCGGACAAGGACCATATCCTGGGTGTCGAGACCATCATCTGCCGACAGAACTACGATGAATTGCCGGATCTCTGGCGCTGGGCCCGCCGGCTTGCCATCATCCCTTATGTCGAGATGATGACCCTGCAGGGCCGGGCCAAGGAACATCCGGACCTTGAGGTGCCGATCGAGAGAATCCAGGACCTCTTTGAGCGGCTCGCCCGGATCGATGCCCAGGAATTTGACAACCGCTGGCTGCCGCATCCACCGCTGGCCGCCTCCCAATGCGCCCGGCATGAATACTCATGCACGGTCACTGCCACCGGCGAGGTCAATCCCTGCCCAGGTGTCAACATCGCAGTCGGTAATATCAGAGAACAAACCCTGGCCGAGATCATTCAAAAAAGTTCGGTTATTCATGATCTGCGAAACATTCGAACCACTATCAAGGGCCGATGCAACCGCTGCGATTTCGGCGAATACTGCTACGGCTGCCGGGGGCACGCCTACCAGGTCACCGGCGACTATCTTGCCGAGGATCCTCTCTGCTGGCTCGACCAGGCGAGATAACTATCCGTGACACGAGATCCGTTGACATCATGAAGATACTTCTCGTCAATCCACCCAATTCCGGTCGCAGTATCCCGGAAGAGCGGTATGGCATAGATTCGATCAAACAGATCCTCAAGGGTGAGCCCCTGGCGCTTGAGATGTTGGCCGGCAATCTCATTGGCCACGATGTCCGCATCGTGGATCTCAAGGTCGAGCCGGACACACTTGACCGGGTGCTTGCCGAATTTCCGCCTGATGTCGTGGGACTCACCGGCGTCACCTGCGAAGCCAATAGTGTGCTGGCCCTGGCCGGCCGTATTAAAAAGATATCCGGCGCCATCACCGTGGTGGGCGGCATCCATGCCAGCAACGATCCGGAATTCTTCAACCAACCGCAAGTTGATTATATCGTCATGGGACTTGGCAAACTAAGCTTCCGGCAACTGCTGGACACAGTCCAATCGAATCCGGGCGCCACAACCACCATCCCCGGCATTGCCAAATCAACTCCGGGAAAACCCCTGGAATTTATCCCACGCCAATACAAACGAGAAGATCTGGTCGATATCGCAGCTCCACGCTATGATCTAGTAGAGCAATATCGTGACTCTTATACCCTCGTCACCCTGGGGATCCGGATGGGATTCGTGGCCACGGCCTTCGGCTGTCCATTTAACTGTTCATTTTGCTGCATCAGGCCGCTCACCAATGGCCGATATCTGACCCAGGAGATTGATTCGGTTATCCGCGACATCAAGCTGCTGCGTGATATCCCGGTCATCCGCCTGCTTGACGCCAATACCTTTGGCGATCCGGAACACAGTCGCCGGCTCTGTCACGCTATCAAAGAGGCCGGAATAAAAAAACAGTACCTGGCTGATGTACGCTCCGACACCGTGGTCCGCCATCCGGATCTTATCCGGGAATGGAAAGAGACGGGCTTGCGGGCGGTAATCATCGGTTTTGAAGAGATCAGTGACGAAGAGTTGCAAAAACTCAACAAGGCTAACAAGGCCTCGACCAATACCGAGGCCATCCGCATCCTTCATGATCTGGGGATCACCATTATCGGCGATTTTATTATATCGCCTGATTACGACGAAACCCGATTCGATCAGCTGAGCGACTATATCCGTAAAAATGCCATTGATCTCCCCATGCCGACAGTTCTTACCCCGCTACCCGGCACCAGTTTGTACAAAACGCTTAAAGACAGGATTGTTATTAATGACTTAGATTACTATACGTTGACAAACTCGGTTATTCCAACCAGACTTGATGAACAACGATTCTACTTGCGCTACGCCGAAATCCTTAAGGAAGGACATACCGGTGCCCGTTTGTAATACTGAGGTTTTTTTTAAAATGGATGTTTATATTACTGATTTAGCATATTTTTTACCAAATTCACCAGTTGACAACGACCAGATGGAAAAAATTCTGGGAATGGTTAACGAGGTTCCATCCAGAACCCGTAAAATCATTCTCCGCAACAACAAAATTAATTCCCGCTACTATGCCATTGATCCGCAAACCGGTCGGCGCACCCATACCAATGCCCAACTGGCTGCCGAGGCTGTTCGCCGTTTACAACCTTATCAAAATTTTTCCCTGGCCGACATTGAATGCCTCTGCTGCGGCACCTCTTCTCCGGACCAGATGATGCCCGGCCATGCC
>MGTA01000046.1:0-4452 GCA_001799225.1 Deltaproteobacteria bacterium RIFOXYD12_FULL_50_9 | reverse complement strand
CTGACTCAAGCCGTGACCAAGCAACCACTGCTCACATTCGAGGCTGATTTTCTCCGCTGGATGCTTTCGGACGGAGCTGGCTGCGTATTTCTCAAGGCTAAGCCGGAACGAGGCCGTCTCTCCCTGCGGATAGACTGGATTGAAATTATTTCGCACGCCCACCAATTTGAAACCTGCATGTACGCCGGCGCCATCAGACTGGCAGACGGCTCCCTCAAGAGCTGGCGGGAATTCAACTCCCTCACGGAAGCGGTCGATCAAGGTGCTTTTCTGGTAAAACAGGATGCCAAACTGCTCAATCAGGAGATCATCACTACAGCCATCGAACGGACCCTGGCCAAAGTAGTTACTAAACACAACTTGACTCCGGAGTCAGTCGACTGGTACCTGCCCCACTACTCATCCGAGTACTTCCGCCAGGAACTCTACGATCATATGCAGGCTATCAACTTTGAGATCCCTTATGCCAAATGGTTCACCAACCTCGCCTATAAGGGCAACACCGGCGCCGCCTCGATTTATATCATTCTGGAAGAGCTGTTCAAATCAGACAGGCTCAAAGCAGGCGACCGGCTGCTCTGCTTCATCCCGGAGAGCGGCAGATTCTCAATCGGCTATATGCAGCTTACTGTTGTCAGCAGTGAGTGATCAAAAGATAGTCGTCTGTAAAAATTGTATCTTTTGTAATCAGGTTGAAAATCGGTCATTGAGTTGATATCCTGAGTTAAGAAAATTGTTTGGTCTGGTCTATATTTCCTGACCTGGTGCAACGCATCTCAATAATTAAGAGGTGGATTTCATGAGCAGCCAAGACATACTTGAACAGGCACTAAAACTCAAACCGGTCGAAAGGTTCATAGTGGTCGAAGGTCTCATAAGGAGCCTTGATGAACCCAATCGTTCCATAGATGCGATATGGGCGGTAGAAGCGGAAAAGAGGCTTTTGGCATTTCGATCCGGGAAACTTGAAGGAATTCCTATGGAAGAAATCTTCAAGGATGAGGAATGAAAGTCATTTTCTCAAAACTCGCCAAGCAAGAGCTTGATGATGCCACTCGGTATTATGAGATTGAATTTTTGGGCCTTGGTAAACGGTTTCGGGAAGAAGTCCGAAAGGCGGCAAAAGAGGATTTCAGAAAATCCGGAAGCATGGTCTGTTGAACATGGGGAGGTCAGAAAATGCATCCTCCACAAGTTTCCATACAAACTCCTCTATTCTATTGAAAAAGATTTCATCTTCATAATCGCCATAGCACACCAACACAGAAAACCGGATTACTGGATTTAAAAAAAGTGGTGTGCCAGCTTGAGGGTGATGAATCTTTTAAGCACCGAGGATGATTCTAAAAGTTTTTTACACCAAGAGGATACACCAAAAGAGAAAAGGGGCTAGCCATGATGAGCTAACCCCTTGATATTATATATAACAGTATTTTGATTTTATGCAAGTTACATGTGGTTGTCTGGTGTTATCTCAGCATATTTCGCTTTTTCAAATGTGCTTATATTGGCACGAACTTCTGAGAGTTTTGAAGTGATATATGATTCTGATAGCGAATAATCAACAGCTACTTGCGAGTAAGACTTAATCCACTTGCTAAAAATATCCTTTGCATTTTCCCCTGATGCAGGATTCTTTTGCGCATAATGCTTCAAGCTGTTAAGAGCTGTTACCGGTTCAAAGGCAAACATATGAGGCCAAGTATGAACTACAACGACATAATGCTTCCCGGGTTGTAGATCAGCCAAACAGTAAGACCAGTTCTGTGCATTGGCCATGAATTTGTGTTTTCCTGGTGTTGTTCTGAACTGTACGAACTGTTCGCTTTTTAACATGCCGACAAACTTATCAGAATCCCAGACATCGACACTGCCTCTAAAACCGATTGATAAGGGTCTTACAATAGTAACCAGAACTTCGCTATTTTCTGAATTATCAATAAGTTGTCCTTTAGTCATGAATGCTGTAGGTGAACAACCGTATAATAACATAGCCAGAGCGGAGAATGTGCAAAAAACAAAAATATTCAATCTGTTCATGGTGGCAATCGCTCCTTCTTTAGTTTGTTAAATAGTTGCTAATGGCTAATTCTAGTCTCCCATCAACGATGGGATAATCCATTCCTTTTGGGTAAGGGGCTTTTTGAGGAATGTTAGCTGGCCAATAACTTATTTTTTTGCAGGTTATATTGAATACAAGGAGGTCGATTGATAGTCAATTAGAAAATCAATAAAGTTACAAATTAAATTTTTTTTACACCAAGAGGATACACCAAAAGAGAAAAGGGGTTAACCTGTAGTGGCTAACCCCTTGATATTATTGGTGACCCCAACGAGGTTCGAACTCGTGTTGCCGGCGTGAGAGGGCGTTCAAGCATTTTCAAAAAATCTCTACAATATCCGGAACTCATTGATAATATTGATAATCCCCTCATTTAAATATTTGCATCCAGTGTCGTTTTTTGCACTTACTGTCTGATTTTGCAAGTAGAACTACACCAAATCATACACTTTAATCAAATCGCCAGGTTGGCTTCATGAGAGTTGCATGGTGGACATATAGTAGACCCAAGACTGAGAGCATTTGAATGAGTTTATGGGTCCATTTTTTCTTCAAAAAAACAGTTAAGATTGGGTTGAGATTTAAAATCTATACTCCATTCCCATAGTGAGGCCGTAAAATTGGACATCGTTATCTCCATCACTTAGTTCGCTCATATCATCATCTAAATATTGATACTTAAATCCAATATTTACCGATAGATTGGTAGTGATTAAGTATGCTCCACCGATTTCAGCACTCCCCCCCCACGCTGTTGCATTCTCTGATCTATCCGGTTGACCCCAGTTTGAAGAGTAAGTTTCGTCTGCCTTTATGGTACCTAGTAGTGCATTTCCATTAATAAACACAATAATTTTTTCACCTATAGGAATATTCCCTCCCACGCCTAATGCACCAAGATTATAGCGCAAATCATTCTTAGCGTTTGCGTCAAAAATACTACCTAAAGTGGCATCCAGTTTCATTGACATAAAGATACCTTTATATCCAGCATTTACGGCGAATCTAGGAGTCAGCATATATCCAATAAATATATCAAAATCATTTCGAGATGCAGTGCCTTTTAAGTTATAATCACCCCAAGATGTAGGCTCTGTATAATCTATTACTTCGTAGTCATTGGTGGAAACAAGAAATGAAATTCCTGCATACATATTGTTATTTTGTGCTTTAATTGTAGGACCAACCATTAAGGCAGCTGAAGTCTTACCAATATCTTTGCCTGTAGAATCTTCAATAGATGGAAGGGACATCCAATTATACCAGGATTTTAGCCCTACAGAAATTGAAAAATCGTCTGCAATTGCGTATGAAAAATTGCCCACCATGATAAGCAGAACCACCACAGCCCCCAATATTTTTTGCATTTTAATCCTCCCTCAAGATGTTATTAAACCTTTAAAAACTCGGAATCGGAATGAAATGTTTCTTTTTTACCTTATTATCCACTATGTTATTATTTTCACTATTTTGAGAAACTGTTTTCTGTATGGGCACCCCTTCATTACTCCTCGCCGGATCTTCCTTCACGCGTATAGCTACTTTCTCCTGTCCTTCTGTTTTTGCTGCTATTTCTTCCTTCTCCTTGGCTCTATTTTCTGCCTCCAAAATTCCCTGTCTAGCCTGCTCTTTCTCCACCTTAAATTTATGCTTATCCTCTTCAAGTTTTTTCAACTCTTCAGCAAGTCGTTGTTGTTCCCGAGTCAAGCGTTCATTTTCATGATCGGGCAATTTTGCAACAAAAAAGAAGTCCTCCTCCAGACTGGACGTAATCCACGGTATCTGCCTATTCCCCGATATTAGTCGGACGGCCTTAGTAACCTGTTTAAAAACGTCTTCCACTCTCAACCCGGGTTGCTCAAGCACCTTGACCAGTTCAGAAGTGAAGAGGCCATTTTCGTCGTTCCCACCATCACTGGCGACTTTCCCTGGTCCAGTAGCATAAGCGATCAAGGTGCTGTTGGGTGCGTCCATGGTTGCCAGGCCACGACTGTTGGAGCGAAATGATCTTGCGAAGGGGTTGTCACGACAGGCATCAAGCATCACAATATTAACATTGGCTCTCCCTTGCTCCATCTTGGCTAGTATCAAACCCATATCCACAGCCTTATAGCGCACCTCATTTTCGTCGTTTATCTCCATATCCACAGGAATCAAGTAATTGGAACCATTAACTTGCATGCCATGACCTGCATAGAAGAAAAGGCCAACGCCACCATTTTTAAGCTCTCTACCAAAATTCTCTACAGTTTCGTTTAATTGAATGTAGCCGAGATCTGTCTTCTCCTCCACCTCAAAACCGATACGACGCAAGGTAGCGGCCATAGTTCTGGCGTCGTTAGCAGGATTCTTTAACGGAGAGGAAGTATATTTGCTGTTGCCAATTACCA
>MGTA01000045.1:11081-11253 GCA_001799225.1 Deltaproteobacteria bacterium RIFOXYD12_FULL_50_9 | reverse complement strand
TTTCAATCCACGCCCCCGCGCGGGGGGCGACTGGTGGCGCTGCAGGATATGGCCTGGCGCAATGTGTTTCAATCCACGCCCCCGCGCGGGGGGCGACTCGTTCTGGGCGACAGCGCCGTTTGGGATCGCCAAGTTTCAATCCACGCCCCCGCGCGGGGGGCGACAACAAGCG
>MGTA01000045.1:2251-11001 GCA_001799225.1 Deltaproteobacteria bacterium RIFOXYD12_FULL_50_9 | reverse complement strand
AGGTTTATTTAGAGTTTCAATCCACGCCCCCGCGCGGGGGGCGACTGCTACTTTAAAACTGCTTAAATTTCGCGACTTCCAATGGTTGTTTGCGCGAACCTCCTTTCCGTAAAAAAATCTATGTAAGAGATATCGTGGTTACTAATTAAAATGCCAATCATTTCAATGCGTGCGAAGACTCCGGGAAAAACCTGCCAGCTGAAGGTTCGCGCAGACGTTTTCAGACAATGAGCGGCCCCTCCTGATCGATGGCCGGTTTAGCGCCGATATGCTCCACCCGCCGTTCCCAGTTTGAGCCAAGAAAATAAAAACGCAGACTGTCCGCATCAGGTTCAATCTCGTTAATCAACCGATTCCGTAAAACTGTCCACTGGGCCGGATCAACAATACATTCAAAAACCGAAAACTGCACCCGCTGACCAAAGTTCTGACAGGTCTTGGCTACTCGTCGCAACCGCCGCTGCCCGCCAAGGTCCGTTGTCGATACATCGTAGCTCACCAAAACTAACATATCGCCTCCTATTTCCAGATAAAAGGCGGATAACCATCCAAATCGCCACGCAGGAAACGAGCCAATAACATGGCCTGAACATGGAACAACAGGCCAATCGCCACCTTCTCGCCGATAAAGGGATGCATGATCTCCTCCTGCTTGCGCTTCTGATAGGCAACCAACAAACCTTTCCTGGTCTCGTCATCCATGACTACTGCCCCAGTCTCCATAACTTTGAAGCCCTTAGCCCGGACCTGACCAAGGTTAATGAGCGATAACGCCAGCCGATCAGCCAGAAACGGACGGAACTCCTCCATGATATCCAGGGCCAGACCTCGCCGGCCAGGCCGATCCCGATGAAGAAAGCCTACTGCCGGGTCAAGCCCGACCGCTTCCAGGGCCGCGCTCACGTCGTGCATAAGCAAGGTGTAGAGAAACGACAATAGGCAGTTGACCCGGTCGAGCGGCGGTCGACGATTCCTTTCACGGAATTGAAAATCCTCTTTATGAGTAATGATGAGGTGATCAAACACCCCGAAATATATATGCGCAGCCTCGCCTTCGTAACCTCTGACCCGATCAAGCTCAAGAGCTAACTCGAGATGCATGAGGATAGCACTCAAACGGTCAATAGCCGCCCTTATTGCTATGTGTTCGATCTTGTCCGGATGATCCCGAAGAACACGCTGAAGCACGGTGCGGCAGTTGGCGATCTTGGCGATCACCACCATCCTAGCTATATAGGCCGAAGAATCCGAATCATCGGCCCGACGATACTGTTCCCGGCGCAAAAGGACATTACCGGAAACCGGACCCTGGACCCTGGCCAGGAATTTTCCGTATTCAGTCAAAAAACTCACCAGCACGCCCCGCTCGGCGCAAAAGCCCATAAGAAACGGGCTCATGCTCACCTGGCCGAAACAAACCACTCCGCCCAGGGTATGGATCGGCACCCGAAGCCTTACTTCGCGTTCGATATTGACCGTTACGGTTTCGCCTTCCTTATTAAGGTAAGCGCCTTGGCTGGTAACAAAGAGGGTGTTTAAGAGTTTTTTCATATTGACAGATCCTTTCCTGCATTCTACCCTATTCTTACATCTTTCTTACCAGGAGAATCATTTATGCAATTAACAGTACTCTCAAGCAAAGGCCAGGTCATTATCCCCAAACCTGTCCGGACCGCCCGGCACTGGGAACCGGGTCAACAACTCGAAGTCGTTGATACGGATGAAGGCATTCTCCTCAGACCGGCAAAGCCTTTTTCAAAAACTTCTCTCGAAGAAGTAACCAGTTGTCTCAACTATCAAGGAAAGACGATAAGTCTTGCCGAAATGGAGGAGGCCATCCGCAAAGGGGTGGAGGAGACGACCCGTGACCGCGGTTGACACCAATATCATCGTCAGACTGCTGACCCGTGATGACCAGGAACAGTTTAGGAAGTCAAAAGAACTCTTTGCCAAGGCGACTATCTTCATCTCCGATACCGTTCTCCTTGAAACCGAATGGGTTCTCCGTTATGCCTACCAGTTCAAAACGCCCGAAATCTGCACTGCCCTGGAAAAACTGCTCGGTCTGCCAAACGTCAAGGTGGCGCAACCCGGCAGCATTGCCCATGCACTCGAGTGGACCCGAAAAGGCCTCGATTTCGCCGATAGCGTCCATCTGGCGACGAGCCATCATCTGCAACACGAACAATTCGCTACCTTTGACCAGCAATTCATAAGTCGAGCAAATGGCCTGACAAAGTGCCGGGTCCAGGCGCCCTGATGCCTTTCTGGTATTGGAAAACCCCCTATCGGCTAGAGATAATAGTCTGCATAACGCCGTGAACAGTTGTCGTTTCACACCTGCTCGATATAAATCATGGCGCACTGCCGCTCACAAAACAGTATATCCTGGAGCGCCGAAAGTTGCAGGAGATCGTCTTTGGAGTATATTCTTTCATTCCAACTTCAGTCATTAACGGCTAAGAGATTTACAATCAGCCGGATCAGCAAATCCTTTTGATTGGGATCGCTGGCCGCAGTCAACAGGGCCAGGGCTACCAAAGCCCTGTTGTCGAAGCCTCCTTTAGCCAGCAGGCCGTTTTCTTTAAGCATCAGCAGGAAAAGGAAGGAGCCGATCCTCTTGTTGCCGTCCGTGAAAGGATGGTCCTTAATCACAAAGTAGAGAAGATGAGCAGCTTTCTCCTCAACGCTTGGGTAAAGATCCTGGCCGCCGAAGGTCTGTTGCACCGCACCGATAAGACCGGTAAAACCATGCCCTCGCTCCTGCCCGAAAAGTTCGGTCGCCTCTCCCCGGCTGAACAGTTCATTTTTCAAGGTCTTGATAGCCTGCCTGGCTTCGTCAATCTGCAGGGCCGATCGAGTCTCGTGCTTAGTCTCCGGAACCGGCAGATTCTCCTCGTCGTACTGTAAGAGAAGCTGCCACGTCTTTGCATAGCGATTGACTATATCCAGGACAGCCCTGCCCTCGTCCTTGACCAGTTCGTGGTCTTCAAGGGTTTTTGCCAGCAGCGCCAATACCTGGCGCGCTTCGCCAATTCCCTTTTCAGCCAACCGGCGCTGATTGAGCGAATAGCCTTGTACCAGATAATCCTTCAAAACTTTGGTAGCCCAGATGCGGAACTGGATGCCACGCTTGGAGTTAATCTTGTAGCCGACGGAAATGATGACATTGAGGCTGAATAAAACCACCGGTTTATCAGAAAATGGAATATGCATTTTTTGCATATTGCTTTGGCGGGGTAATTCACCTTCCTTGAAAACATTATTCACATGCCGAGAAATAACGGACTGATCCCGCTGAAATAGATCTGTCATCTGGGCTTGACTAAGCCAAACAGTCTCATCCTTCAGGTGTACATCCAAGGCGGTCTGGCCGTCTTCCGCCTGATACATCACGATTTCGCCGAGATTGGATTCCGTGCTTTCGTTTTTCGTTGCTTTATGAGTCATAATAATTCCTGGTTCAGTCATGGGTTCAGGTGTTATGAACCTCCACATACTTACGTAAAACGGCGTTGATCATCGACTGATATCCCCGCCCTTGTTTTTTAAAGAATTCGATAACATCCGGATCGAGTCGAAGTGTTATCTGTTTCTTAGTGCCTGGCCACAAGACAGCCTTTTCAAAAAAGTCTTTGTCAAGGGGCGGAGTATCGGAATAGTCTATATCAGAGTCCTTCATCGCCTTAACCCGCTCCCAATCAGTTTTTGATTTCGTCTTCATAAAATTTTCTCTCCTGTGAATTTGCCTTGCGCAGGAAAAATGGTAACTCCAATTGTAGTTACATGACAAGCCCTTATTTCAATCTATCGAGCCTCTTTTTTGATTCGGGCTCCGTCAGATAATTCTCCGGGGTAACCACATTTTCGCCGGTCTCGACCTCAAGTTTTTCCCTGGCCTCGCCGGCAATCCAACCACCCTTTCGAGCCGCCACCTTGTTTTCACAAAAACCTTGGGCATCCTGCTTCCGGGCAATCTCGGTAGTCGCCGCCTCACCCAGCATGGAGAAGATTAGTTCGAGGTCGGTCATATGGTCGCGCAGGTTCTCCCTCTCCAGCCCCTTCAGATTCTTATACTCCGTCGGGGTAAAGCCAAAGGCGGCCTTCGAGATCTCGGCGGTCAAAATGGCGTACTCTGGTTCGCCATTAACGCCCCGGTACAACTCCTTTGTCCGGGCGCACAGTGGCCAGCTCCGGATCTTCGATCTCCTGGACCCGCTGGTAGCCGACCGTGGCCAGCCAGCGTTTGAACGGCTCAGCCTTGGCTTGGGCGAGGGGATGGACTGGATGATGCGAAAAATGCCCTCGGTGTTAGCGCAATCGGTTTCTCTTAATTTGCCGTCCGGGGCAGTCAATTTCAACCCGTGACAAAATGTCACGACTTCGCCCCCCTCCTCTTTAAGCCGTTGTTTCAATTTTCTCCAGTATGCCCCAGGATCTGGGTTGCCTGTCAGCGCCCCGCAGATATCCGCAACTGAAAACCACCATTCGTTATTATGCAGGATTCGCCGGATTTCCTTGCCTTTGAAAACAACCAGTTTGTTATCCATGTAAACTCCTCGTTCATTTTCGGCTTTCATCACAATGCCAAGCCAGGGCATCAGCCACATACCTTTGTACGCTCCGGCGGGCGCCGGACACCTTCGGCATGCACACTTCAAGCAGCGAACAACTGTCACACTTCTTCTCATACCGGGCTTGCGGAGTTTTTCCGCTGGCGACCAGCTCATGCAAACGCCTGGCCGCCTCTCGGGTTTTGGCCCGCAAGGTTTCATCAAATACAATCGCCAGACGGCGATGCGGTTTGCCGTAATAAATTGCCCCTTCAGGTACGACACAGCCCATCATCTCCTCAAGGCAGAGGGCTTGGGCGCAAAGCTGAATCTGAAAACTCATCTGTTGCTGGAGTCGACCCGGTTTATATTCGACTGGATAGACTCGCCAACGACCTTGATGGCCATGAATAAAGGCTCCCGAGACGTCACTATCATCCGTACGATGCAATTCTACAACATCTGCCTTACCAGCCAAACCATAACGCAAAGATCGAAGCAACAGGCCACGCAAGATGACTGTGACACCCCGTTTTTCAAGTGCTTCATCACCATGCGCACGATCATGCATGATCGTCCCTCCCGCCGTGTGGACGTTGTCCTCCCACGCCATTTCGATCAAATGCAGTGCCGCCCGCCGCTCACAAAACTCAATATCCGCAAGGCGTGAGATCGGGAGAAGGTCGGATTCGCTGAATTGGCGAGGGACTTTTTCAGCCGTGTCTATGCTTGAACTGCAGAATTCTACTTCTGACACGCCGGAATCTCCCAAACAATCTTTAATGCTTTGACGAGTTCTTTTCCTTCGCAGCCTTGATCCTTCTCGCGTACGGTACCTTCAGGAGCTTCCCCGCAATAGTCCGCCATGGACTGAGGGAATTCCTTTACGGTCTTACCGTCTTCTCCCACATCAGCGCGCTGAACCTTGACTCTCTCGAACAGTTTATGGGCATGCTCGTTTCCAAGGGCTGTTGAATGTTGAAAGTCGATCAGACCGACAACGCGCATGCCCGTCCTGGCTGCCGCCTTGTCGTCGGTGAACATGTGCTTGAGCGCTAAAAGAAAGTTATCGAGGTCGTAATATGTGAAGCCCGTTTTCGCGGCAAAGGCCGGTGAAAAATAGATATTACAACGATAAATACCGTAATCAACCAGATGCTTACGCCCCATTGTGCGGTTGCCGTCAGATTCGCTGTCACCTTCACCTTCGCCTTGTTGCTTCTTTTCTTTCGTTGAAGCACACCGCGTGATGGAGAAATCCAATTGGAGGATACGATCCAGGCTTTCTGCGAAACCAAACTGAATGGGGCCGCGAATCTGGCCGTAGAAACTGCCTTTTAAGGGACCTTCCGTCGAGGTGACTCCACCGAAAGCACGAAGATCGTAGTATTGTCGACAAAGAGCATCGCGATAGGCTCGCCTCTTGAACTCGTCGGCCGGTCCAGCCTCCTCCTCTGGCGTTTCTGCGGAGTCGGCGAGAGGGGATTCTTGTTGCTGCTTCTTGCCTTTGCTTGTTGCTCTTTTTTTCTTGGCATCCCACGACTCCGGTTTTTGCTTCAACTCCTTCTCAAATATTTCTTTAGCAAGTTCCTCAATCTCTGGAGATTTCATAAGTTTTTCAAGAATTGCATTCTCCCTGATGAAGATAGCATTGCCTGGTTGTGGCGTTTCACCGAGACAGCTTCCATCTGGATTATAGAGGCTGAAGAAGTTGCGGATCTTACGTTTCAGACACACATCGGTCATCAACCCCTTCAAGGTGTCCGGCTGTAGACGCGGCATGTTGCCGGTATCCGGGTCGCCGTTCGGGTTGGACTTCGCGACTTCGATCAACAGCACCATCTCGTGACGCTCGCCGACGACTTCGCCTGCCTTCTTGCCTTCTGGCAGTTCGATGAATCTGTGATTCAATGCAATCTCGACACCGTTTTCGTTGCTTTGTGTATGCTCAGTCATCTCCATGGCTCCTTTTGATTATTCCTCAATGTTGGAATTTGATACTTCGCTCTGACTTGTCTCGCCAACGGCTTTAGCCTTCTTCTTTGGCGGTGGCCACTCCCGGCAGCGTTCAAAATAAAACCCAATGGCAAATCGTCCCTGTTGTTCAAGTGACAGTGTGCGAGGGAAACTACATCCTGCGGCTTTCTGAAACCGGGCAACCAACTGCTTCAGACCTTCAACAAACTCGCCCGACTCGGCGTCATATCCATGTTCAAGGCAATTGGCCCATCCACCGCCCACCTTGTTTAAGTGATAGCGGGCAAGTTTGCAGAGTTGGGGGAAGATTAGCGAGGGAGTTGTGGAAGCAGCCGTGTAGGCGCGATTTGCTGGAGACGAGTTCGTTCCTCCGCTTTCTTTGTGGGCCTTGATGTGAATCTTGTCGAGCAGGGCCAACAGGCGTCCGCACAGATAGGCGCTATCATCCTGGCAGGTATGGTTCGTCATTGTAATTTGTTCTCCTTTCTTGTTGAGTACGAAATGAAGCTTGATTAGCACCGTCCGGGCACGCAGTCGTTCCTCAAATTCTTTCCTTTCTTTCTTGTCACTGTCACACCCTTTGGCCAGTTCAACAGCCTGTCTTTGAAGGGCGGCTACAAAAAGACGCGACGATAACGGACGCCCAAAGATAGCAGCCTCGAACAATTCGCTGTATGTGCGGGGCAATGGCTTGCTGTTCTTGCCCTTTAGTATGGTGCAATCCGCCAGTTGCGCTATGGAAGTCGGAGACTCTTCCCCCCATTGGTCCGGAAGTATGGAGCAGTCCAACCATCGGCGAAAGTGATCGACTGCCTGCGGAAGTGTCTCGGTATGCCAGGAACGGACCGTCACACGAGACTGCGGAGAAGACAAGACAGCGGCATAAAACCGGGATGTATCCGGAAACTGCGCATAGCCTCCCCACGCGTTCTTGAGGAATTCACGCACTTGAAGCGGGTCAGCCGCAGACATCAAATTTCCGAAATCCAGCGGCTGGGGCGGGGAATCAGCCGCAGTTTCGTCAACAGACCAGAAAACGAAAACGGAATCGCCCATGCGCTTGTGTGAAGTCTCGTCAATCAAAAGCCAGTTGAGAGCAGCCGTCGCTTTTTCAGCAACATCGAGACGAACAGAGGCGGTCATTGCACCTAAGCCATAGGATTGTGTGGGGATAGCATTAAAGGAGGCCAAGGGGCACCACCCACCGCCACCTGGAATGCCAGAAACATGAGGGAACACAACAGTTAATGAACCTCGACAATCATCTTGACTTCCGTGGGGAAAAGCATCTTTGCCTGCCGGAAGTTTTTTGATGATGTCATTTCGCCTGCTGTTGAATTCATCCACCCACCATTGTCTGACGTCTGAGTCGTTTACAATAGGCCGCCCGGCAACGCGGAACGAAAATTGTTGGCCGGCTGCTTGTTTGAGAAGTCGGGTGTCCTTAAAATAGTTCAGAGGGAATATTGGCTTACTTTTTAAGTAAGAATTGACGGCAGCTATTGTTTTTGAACCATTTTTGGCCTTGGCTAGCCTTTCATGAAGGTCCAGGAAATTCTGATGCTTGTACGTTTGATTATTGGGAAGGTCGAGAATACGTGCCACGTTGTTTTTTATCTCGATGACCTTTCCCCAAATTTCCGTTACGCTTCCTGTGGCCAACTCAGCCACAGCACGTCCACCACCGGCCGTTGCAGTGATGCCTCCATTTTGATTCAAATTCATAAAAAAGAAGACGGGACAAGAAAATTTCTTGCCAAATTCTTCGGTCCACTCGCCCTTTTTGCCTCGCCTAACTTTCGCTACAGTTGTAGAAATTCCCAAAAAATTTCCTGCTATGTCAAGATCTATGAACCAATGAACCTTTCGCATGCCAAAGGCTTCATGCCCTGTTAAACCAAGCCGATTTCCTAATTGCAATAGCTCCGTTATCATAGGGCAATTACCTCCTTCCTCCCCGCCGAGGTTGATACGTTGGCGACATTAATCCAACCATCTTTAGCAACGGCATGGAAAGCTGTTGCAACGGGAGCAACCATAAGGCCACTTTCTTTTTTCCACGACACGGGCCTCTCTTTATCCGATGGCCAGAATTGCCAGACAGGGTCAAAGTCCAAATCACGCAAGAGCATACCGAATGATTCGTTAAGGAGGTTGCCGTTCTCATCAATAGGTTCAATGTCGGGCGCCCACTCGAAATTGCATGGAAATTCTCGACAA
>MGTA01000045.1:0-2223 GCA_001799225.1 Deltaproteobacteria bacterium RIFOXYD12_FULL_50_9 | reverse complement strand
TCTTGTTTTTGTGGCCTCCTTCTTCCGGGATTTCGATGACTCCCTCCAGCAAATACTCTACATGCCGGAGAATCAAGCTATGGCGCTGAGTACGTTCTTTTAGAATATCGTATCCTCCGTATGCATATTTTTCATATCCCAGTTCGTTACGCAGTATTGGAGTCATCGTTCCTTTTTTAACAATGCCGATACGCAGGATATGCCAGCGGAAACCTTCCTTGTCGCTTCGCTTGAGGGCTTCAGGCTTCTCAATGGGTTTCATGAGGATTGCCTCAAGAATGCCGCGCGCGGCTGAGGGTGTGATGACGGGATAACTCACCCGCTCGACGTGAAACTCCGGTCGGGTGAAACAGGCATATGGTCCCCAGACTCGTAAACGTATCGGTTCGCTAATCATAGAATCATCCTTTCTGCTGGGATTGGTCCGTTGAAGTCGATGCCGACTCCACAAAGGCCGCCTTGATAAACGCCATCCCATACGAAGAGGCTGCTATCTTGGTCAAAGGCGGGCCTAATTTTTTCCCATTTAATCGCTTCTTTCTGTTCTGAATTCGTGTGCTTGGACAAGTTCAGGATGAACGGCTGAATCTCACGCCATTCGTCACGAGTCAAGTAACCCTTTCCCTTCTGTGAAACGGCGCGAGAACAAGCGCTTTCGTAGACTGATTTAGCCTTAGTAGGTCGTTCCTCTCCATCAACGGTCTCATCTTGAATTAGAACGGAAAATGTGTTGTCGTCGATGAACTCGAACATCTCATCCACTTCCTTGAAGTGCAGACGGCTTCGCGCCCGCTGGATGCCGCATTCGTCCGGGACGGAGAGTTGGTAGAGCAGCCGGAAATAGTCGGTGAAGGAATCAGGATTTTCGGGGACAGCCAAGCCCATTCTGCGGAGCAATTGGGTTTGAGCAATGGCTGTGCCGTATAGCCCCTTGGGTGGCTTGCTATCCTTCGGGTGAAAAATCCTTACGATTGCATCCTCTCGGTTCTTAATAAGACCATTTCGATTGCATCTTCCGGCAGCTTGGACGATGGAGTCATACGGTCCGAAGGCACGCCAGACCGTCGGAAAATCCACGTCTACACCGGCCTCAATACATTGTGTGGAAACGAGAATGCAACGTTCGCGACCTTTCTTCTGATTCTCTCGATCAAGCCGCCGCTTCACTTCGCCCAGGACTTCAAGCCTGTGGGCGGGCATCATCCAAGTGGAGAGATGGAAGAGGCCGTCCGCATCACTGCCAAGTTGCTCGCGGAATGCCTGGTGAAGGTCCCGGGCGGCCTTGCGGGTGTTGACGACAATCAAGGCTTGCTGGACGTCCTGTTGCAATACCGTGCCCGCAAGTTCTTCCCACGAAATGCTTTCACCCTCTTCCGGCCATTGATATTTCACCCTCTTCAGCAATTCGAAGTGTTGCCGGGCCTTTTTCTGGGAGACGATAGGCCAGACGCCTTCAAGACCGACCGGCAAGTCCTCACTCTTACCCAGGGCAGGCTGCGTGGCCGTGCAAAAGACCATCGAGCAGCCGTACCGCCGATCTGGATTGGCAAGTTCCGACAAGGCATTTAGAATCGGCTGAAGCATGAGCGGGGGCAGAGTCTGGATCTCGTCAAAGATAATGATCGACTGGGCGATGTTGTGCAGCTTACGCGCCTTGGCAGGCCGGCGAGAGAATAGAGATTCGAAGAACTGAACGCTCGTGGTCACAACAATGGGTGCATCCCAATTCTCGGCAGCAAGGCGACGACGTTCGGAAATGCTATCGTAGGACGCCTCGGCTTTCTCTTTATCCTTGTTCTTGGCTGTCGATACCGGTTCATCTTCAACCTGGGAGTGGTGTTCAAGGACGACGCGACCTTTGTTGGCTTCGTCGAACTCGAAAAGGTCTCGGAACTCTTTGGCGGTCTGCTGGATAATGCTGAGGAAGGGGATCACGACGATGATACGACGAAACCGCTTGTTTTCCTTCGCTGATTTATTGTGATGGTCGGCGTGATGCAGGGCGAACAGCAGGGATGCCAGTGTCTTGCCGCCGCCGGTTGGGACCGTAAGGGAGAACAGGCCACGAGCCTTGAGGGCGGCATCTCGACAGAAGCCCCCCACTTCCTGACGGACAGCCATGACCTCCTCGGAAGCCTTCCCTTCGGACTTGGCCTTACGCGTCCGACAATCGAGCTCATATTCCAGACGGTCAAGCAACGATTTCGGATTGAACGGTTCCCA
>MGTA01000044.1:20388-23416 GCA_001799225.1 Deltaproteobacteria bacterium RIFOXYD12_FULL_50_9 | reverse complement strand
CTGGCGCGCCCGGCGGTCGAGGCCGGCGAAAAACTTGGATTTCTGCCGGGTGATATGGCCCAGAAGGTTAACCCCTATCTCCGACCTCTGCACGACGCACTGAATGATATGCTGGGAATCCAACGGGCGGCTGATCTGATTGAAAAAGGGGTCATTGAAATCGCCCCGCTCGCCTTCATGAGGGGCCGGACCTTGAACAACGCCTTCATTATCCTCGACGAAGCCCAGAACACCACCAACGAACAGATGAAGATGTTTCTGACCCGGCTGGGCTTTAACTCCAAAGCGGTGATCACCGGTGATATCACCCAGATCGATCTGCCGGACGACCGCAACTCCGGTCTGATCAAAGCAAGCCGGATTGTCAAGGATATCAGCGGGATTGCCTTCACGTACTTCAGCGATGCCGATGTTGTCCGTCACCCCCTGGTCCAGGATATCATCCGGGCTTATGAGGCCAATAGCAGCCCCAGGAAAAAACCTCTGCCCATCGGAGCGAGCAGGCTGATGAATCGCCGCGCCGCAGAAGAACGCTAAACTCCCTCCCCTTGCCAACGTGATTGATTATGCCGGTCCTGCTCTCCTGCGAAATTGAAACTTCAGACCTTGATACCACCGCTATCGAAAATACAGCGACCCAATTGCTCGCCCTCTGTAGACAGGAAGATAAGGAACTGAGCATCCTGTTGGTCTCGGATAGCCGGATGGCCGCGATAAACGGCGAATATCGCCGGAAATTTACGCCCACCAACGTTCTCTCCTTTGCCATGCAGGAAGAGCCTGACCTGTTTTCACATAATATGCTGGGGGATATCGTCATCTCTGTCGATACTGCCGCCAGAGAGGCGCAAGAGGAAAAAATTCCGCTCCAAAACCGTATTAACTTTCTCCTCATCCATGGTCTTCTCCACCTTCTGGGGTACGACCACGAACGTTCCGAGGCCGAGGCCGATCAGATGGCCGGACAGGAACAGGCATTGCAAAAGGAGCTAACAATCTCTTACAAACCAAGGAGTATATCATGATCAAACTGGCAATCAATGTCGACCACGTAGCAACGCTCAGACAGGCACGCGGCATCAATGAACCTGATCCGGTACTGGCGGCCGGCATCTGTGAACTGGCCGGCGCTTCCGGTATCGTCGTTCACCTCCGGGAAGACCGCCGCCATATCCAGGATCGCGACGTTCAACTGCTGCGGCAGACAGTAAAAACCAAACTCAATCTGGAAATGGCTACATCCGAAGAGATTATCGGAATAGCCTTGGCGATCAAACCGGATATGGTGACTTTAGTCCCAGAAAAACGGGCGGAGTTGACTACCGAAGGTGGCCTTGATGTGGTGGGTCAACAGAAGAAGATTGCCAAGGCCATTGCCCAATTTGCCAAGGCGGGAATCCCTGTCAGCCTGTTTATCGACCCCGACCTTGACCAGATCAAGGCTGCGCGCCAGGCCGGCGCCACCATTGTCGAGATTCACACCGGCAGGTACTGTAACACCAGAACCGAAACAGAGCAGAACAGAGAGTTCGGTCTGCTCGCCACCGCCAGCGAAGCGGCCTGCGAACTCAACCTCAAGGTCAACGCCGGGCACGGCCTCAACTACATCAATGTCGGCCGGGTCGCAGGACTCGAAGCCCTTGACGAGCTGAGTATCGGCCATGCCATCATGGCCCGGGCCATGATGGTGGGCCTTGATCGTGCAGTCAGGGAGATGCTGGACATTATCTACAAGGCCAATAAAAGATAATTTTCCAGGCTTACCAATAGCCTTTATGTCCAGCTTGCCGTGATGTTCTAAATTTTTTTCGGCTCTTCCGCAGCCTCTTCCGGCGTCATTTTCCGGATCATGATCTGCTGGGCCTCTTGATCAAAATAGATGACCGCCCTTTCCTCTTCGGTGGTTGTCTGCCGCATCAGGTTGCCGATCCTGACAATAACGCCGGGATAAAGCGTGCCGTAGACAAAGATGCTTTCATTGACCATCTGGTCAACTGCCTCTTGCAACTCTTTGGCCTCATTCGACATACTCTCGACTTTCTGGGTCAATCCAGGCAGTTCAGCCTTGAACTGGGTGAGTCTCTCCTGCAGAGCAGCGGAAAACGCCTTGCCCTGTTCCTTTTTCATTTTCTCAAGGCTGCTGATATTCTTGATCGACTCATTGACCTTTTCAGAGAGGATCGGCAGTTCTTCATCAAGCTGATGTTTTCTTTTCAGCAGAGCCGGCTGGACGCCCACCTGAATCTCGGTCGCCACCTCGGCCTCGGAACCAAGTTCTTTTAGATATACGGAGCCGGTAACCAGATAGCGGCCACCGATTATTGCCCCTTTACCGGTTGACTTGATAGAGCCGCCGACCCGGGCCCGGCATTGCACGGCAAAATCCCCCAGATAAAAATTGCCCAAGGCTTCGACATCACAATCGTTTTCCATAAAATCGACATAGATATCGCCCTTGGCCCGCAAGACGGCGTGCGGCCCGATAACCCCGCCATGAATCCGCAAGTTACCGCCGGCCATTACCGAAGAGCTGTTGATCCCCTTGCCCAGTTCAATATCCCCCCGACACTTCAGGTGAAAACCCGGCATTACCTCGCCACCCACGGTCAGCAATCTGCCGCCGAACACAACATTGCCGACACTCAAATCAACATCACTATTGACAAAATGCTCGTCATAAACGCCCGGTCGATCAGCCTCCATAACAAACTTGCCATCAAGCATGGCAACAATGCGGAGGCCATCCTCAGAGAGAGCGACGCCTTTACCGCCTTTGAGTGACCGATCCTTACCTGATTTGGCGGGGATCTCCTGTCCAAGGACATTTTTACCCGGCGTTCCTTGGGTATGGGGAATTTTTTCGGCAAGCACCAATCCTTTGGTGACATTAACGATATTGCTGAGTTCGCGAAAATCAATCCGCCCCCTTTTGCCGATCTCAGTAGGACCGGACACCGCCGGTCTTACATATAATTTCACCCTGGCATCCTCGCCGTGTACAGGTGGTATGCCTTTGGCAACACAGAGG
>MGTA01000044.1:13047-20373 GCA_001799225.1 Deltaproteobacteria bacterium RIFOXYD12_FULL_50_9 | reverse complement strand
CGGTTGGGCCAGCAACCCCGCCTCCACCCCGCCTCTTTTGATCTCCTCCAGCAGCAGGCTATAATCAATACCCCCTGCCCCGGCGACCGATTCACCAGCAGGAACCAGATAGGCGGCCATCTTATCCTTGGAGAGTTTAAGGAGATAACGACCGTCAGCAACCGGAGTTCCCTCTTTCGCAAATGCTATTGGATTCATCCCCCACCTTCAAGACCTGATTTTATTGTTAAAAAATTTTCGTAACTACTGTTAGTGTACTTAAACTCTTAACCTCTTTTCAAGCGCCTTGATATTCTCATATTCACCAAGCACCACCAGAGTGTCACCGGCAAATATCTTGGTCTGCGGGGACGGATTAAAAATCATCTCGCCATGATCGCGCTTAATGGCGACAACAATAAGATCGAACTCCTTACGAATATCCGACTCAAGCAGGGCCTGATCAACATATTGCGATCCGCCACTCACTGCAAGCTCTTCAAGCCGCAACCCAAGTTCTCCGCCATGCACGGTCAGATCGACAAAATCAATAACCGTCGGCCGGACAATCAACTGGGCCATCCGGCACCCTCCGATAAAATAGGGAGAAATCACCTTATTGGCGCCGGCACGCAGCAGCTTGGTTTCGGCCCCTTCAATGCCGCTTGACCGGGCCAGGATAAACAACTCCGGATTCAAGCCCCTGGCTGACAGCACAATATAAACATTTTCCGCATCAGATGAGACAACGGCGATCAACCCTTTGGCCTGTGCGACCCCGGCATCGAGTAGAATTTCATCGTTGGCGGCATCGCCCTGCAACACCAGAAAACCAAACTCAGCAATCCGCTGCACTTCATGTTCGTCCTTTTCGATCACCACAAAAATGCGGCTGTCCTGCTTCAAACTGTCGCAGATCACCTTGCCGATTCTGCCAAATCCGCAAACAATATAATGTCCTGACAGCTTAGCCACCTTTTTCTGCATATTGATCCTCCCGAGAATCCGCCGAAGGCCACCTTCCACCATGGCCTCGGTTATCTTGCTGACCAGATACAGGACATACCCCATACCAACCAGAATGAGTCCCATCGTAAAAATCTTGCCGGCCGGACTCAAGCGGATCATCTCGCCGTAGCCGACCGTAGTAATGGTAATCAAGGTCATATACAGGCTGTCCAACAGAGGACTGCCCTCAATAATCATATAGCCCAAGGTACCGAACGTCAGGATAGCGAACAGAATAAAAAAATTGACCAGGATGTTTTTCATACCCTTCCAAAAAGCTTGCTTATTTCCTGAGATAAAAAAGAGAATATCTACCCATTTTTATTGTGAAATCACCTCACAGTCTCACCAAGTTATACCCCATAACGCCATCTTAGCACAAACAGGAAATTCATGTTTTTACATAAATAGTCCGATACGTTGGACATAAGGCTTCATTAAACTGATTAAAAAAAAGAAGGTGAAAAATGACCCAGCAAGAAGCTATTCGAGTTTTAATGCAGAGTCCCTTCTACTTCAGGCTCGATATTAAAGCCCGAAAGATCCTTATTCAGGAGTTCTGTATCCTCTGTACGGAATGCCCCAGCCAGGCCATCCGGCCACGATAATGGCTTGCTTCCGCAAGGTTACCGGCTGACCGGCAGCTTGGCGGCTTGCCGCAAGGCCACCCCCAGGTTGTGCCGAGCATCTGCGTTGCCGGGAGTGATGGCGAGCGCTTGGCGGTAATAGGTAATCGCCTCACTGACCCGTCCCTTGAACATCATGAGATTACCAAGGTTGTTATACGCTGACGCATAGCCGGGATCAATCCGCAGGGCCTCCTCCAGATGCAGAGCGGCCTTATCATAATCCCCCAGCCCCGCGTAAATATTGCCGAGATTATTATGAATCTTGGCATTACCGGGATCTCCATCTAAAGCCATGACAAAATGCCGGGCTGCCTCCCTGATTTTCCCTTGGGTCTTAAGGGCAATACCTAAATTATTATGCGCCATGAAGAATGACGGCTTATGCTGCAGAGCCTGGCGATACTGGCCAACGGCTGCCTCTACCTCCCCCCGTTCAAACAGAACCTGGCCAAGATTATTGTAGGGCCTTGGATTAGTTGGCGCCTTATGCACACACTCCTGCCAGAATTTCACCGGATCGAGCCAGAGGTTGTTTCTCTCTACCGTCCACCAGGAGAATACGATGGTCAGCACTCCCAGCACGACCCATAAAGGAGGTGCCTTCAACCATCGACCGAGCAGAAGCACAATCATCGGAAAAACCAGCATGGCAGGCAGGTAGGTCCGGTGTTCGAAAACCATCTCAAGTCCGATAACCGAGGACTCAATCACCAAATTGCCCAGAAACCATAAGATGGCAAAGGCAATAAATCGCTGCCGCCTGGCCAGATAGAGTGCCAGACCAAGCAGAGCCAGAATCGCCAAGATGGCGAAAAACGTCATCGGTGGATTAAAAAGCGAATGGGAAACAGGAAAGTCATGTTCCAGACTGAGCCGCGCCGGATAAGGAAAAAGCAGGAGGCCGATGTAAAAGATGACTACTCTGAACTGGGTGAGGACCCTTTCAATCAGGCTAAAATCCCGCATTTTATAAGTTGCCTGAATGGCGTCGAAAGGCGTTGTCCCTAGATAAAAATATCCGATCAGAGCGATGGCGATAAGGACGCCAAGGAAAAGTGGCAGATGTTTGCGCAGCCAGGCGCTTGAGAGATCCTGGATAAAAAACCACTCATAAAGCAGGATGAAAAACGGCAGGGTCGCGGCATTCTCCTTAGTACCCAGGGCCAGCAAACCGCTAACGCCGGCGCCGGCAAGCCAGGTCAACTGCCTGCCTTTTCCGGCCTCTGTTCGTCCCTGGGCATAACAATAAAGCGCCATAACAAAGAACAGCGCGGCCAGGCTGTTCATCCTCTGTACTATATAGGTTACCGACTGCGTGTGCAGAGGATTGACCAACCAGAGCAGTGCCCCGCCAAAAGCAAGAACCAGGGCATCATCGCGTGCAACAGCATGTTGTGGCAGGCCAAAGGTCTTGACCAGAAACAGGAAGAGGAAAACACCGGCCAGCACATGAATAAGAGTATTCACGACATGAAACCCGGCAGGGTTCATGCCATTAATGTAATAATTCAGAGCAAAGCTTAAATTCGCAACCGGCCGGTTCGTTAAAAGACCACCGGTTCCTGCGCCTGCAAGGTTTGAGAACTGCAGAGAGTGCAACTGGATAGCCCTGTTCTCCTCAATATTGGCTACATCATCGAGGTAGAAGGGAACCCTGAGGGTATTGGCATAGAGCAGAACGCCCATAAGCACCAGCGTGCCCAGCATCAGCCCTTTCAGCTTCCGTGGCTCCGCAAACAAATTTTCCTCCATGAAATCCCGTAAATTTAGCGTGTCAAAGTCGGCTCTTAACTTGATTGCACAACGCTGAACGCACATTTTAAGGCGGGCAGGCCGCCGGCCACTGCCCCTGTACAACTTGAGCCCTGACTGGCTGTGCAGCCGAAACAGTGCTCGCTCACGACTATTTGCCGCCGGCAGAGCATTTCATAATCAAAATCCCGGACGTTGCTTGGACAATCTTTCTTCAATGCTATTCCAGCAGCAAGATTGAAGTCACAATCGGCAAGGGTGCCGTCCCAACCGACACTCACCTGCCGACGGCACATGATGCCGTCAAGGGTCGCTGGGTTGAACGCCTTTTGCAACTCTCCCAAATAGACTTCCAGTCTGCCGGATTTAATCAACGAATCCTTAAATCGCCCCAGCGGCATGTTGGTCATGGTGTATAAGCAATTAAATCCGACCCCAAAATTTTCCAGGAGCTCCTTACGGTACCGGGCTTCAAGTAATTCCTGGGGAGGCGGCAGGAATGGCCCGGATGGGTTGTGGACAAGATGGACCTTCAACCTGCCGTCCGCCCGGCCATAGCCGCGCTCGTTAAGAAGTTTCAGGGCCTGGATGCATTGCATAAAGACGCCACTACCCCGGACTGCATCGACATTCACCGCGTTATAGCAAGGCAGGGAGGCGATGATTTCCACAACGTTTTCTTTATAGAAATCAGGCCATTCTGCCGGATCCTGCTCAAAAAATATTGCCAGATTGCTGCGAACCATTACATGACAACCTATGGCTCTGGCTGTAGTCACCAAAAACCGGAAGTCAGGATGCAGTTCAGGCGCTCCACCCGTAAGATCAAGAATTTTAATCGGAGAACCGGCAAGAATGTGGATGACCGCTTTGATATCCTCCCGGGCCATCATTTCAGTCCGTAAAGGCCCAGCCTGCACATGACAATGCTTGCAAGCCAGATTGCAGCGGCAGCCCAGGTTCACTTGCAGTACATCAATGCTCTTAGCCAGGAGTGGGTCTTTACCGATTTTTATCAGTCTATCGGCAAAATTATCAGGTGATGCCCCATCATCGCATCCAGGGTGCAATGCTTGTTCGAATTGTATCAAGTTCCTTTGCATGCTCAGCAACTCTCAACCTTCTTCGATTTTGACTTTGCTTGCTTGGCGATTGCGCCGATTATTTCTGTTATGTTCATGATGACGGTTCCTTCTCAAATGCTTCCGGTTATGCCCCGGAAAGGGACAGATAAGACTACTGCTCAAAATGCCAAACTCTTCAGTAACCGTCAAGACAATGTGGATAATTATAGGTAGAGACGCAATTTTTAACTGCGTTCTATGAATCGAGAAACGAGCGTGACCAGTTTTGACTCTGCCGACTGTGCGTAAGCCATAATCGCAGGGATACTTACGGGAGTAAGTGCATCAGGGAAACACTCATCGGTAAGAACCGTTATTCCCAGCACCGCAAGCCCTGCGTGAACCGCGGTGATAACCTCGGGAACAGTACTCATTCCCACCATATCCGCTCCCAAAATATTCAGCATACGATATTCAGCACGGGTTTCCAATTGAGGCCCGCTCACACAGGCATAGACTCCTCGATGCAGAAGCACTTTCTCTTCTAAGGCTATTGTGCGAATCGTGTCGAGAAAACGTTCAGAATATGGTTCAATCATATCGGGAAAGCGCGACCCGAGCTTCTCTTCATTAGAACCAACCAGCGGAGATGTTCCCAAAAGATTGATATGATCAGTAATAGCAACAAGTTCCCCGGCTCTGAATTGGGTATTCAGTGCTCCGGCGACATTGGTGATAATCAAATTTTTACAGCCCAGTCCTTGGGCAATCCGAACAGGGAACGAGATTTCCTGTAGTGAATATCCTTCATAAAAATGGAACCTCCCCTGAAACAGGATCACCTTTTTCCCGGAAATAGTACCGTACCAAAGGGTGCCCTCGTGATTCATAACCGTCGGTGAAACTAAATGCGGAATCCGTTCATAGGGGATTTTTACGGGATTTTCAAGAATTCCGATCAACGAGCCCAAACCTGTTCCCAAAATGATTGCGGTTTCCGGTGAACAATCCGGTATAATTGCTACGATAGCTACAACAGCTTCGTCCATTTTCTCTGACCATTCCATATTAGTATATCCTTTTTATAACTCGTTGTATTTCCCGAAGATATTCCCAGCGAACAGTATTACTGCATTTTACTTTTTTTACCGCGATAGTAATCAGTCAGCGTGAATAGAGAAACACCTAAAAATGCTCCTAAAAGAATCACCTGATTCTGCAGAGTTGTTCCAAGAACGCCATATCTCTGCCATCGCCTTCCCGAAGTTTCCGCCCATTGTGAAACGATGGTGATTTTCCCGTATTTTTGTGCCATTTTAACCAATGCCAAATCTTCAAGAATGGGCAATTCGGGATAGTTCCCCAGTTCTTTGAAGAGGTTGCGTTTCAGGAACAGAGCCTGATCACCATAGGGTCGCTGAAACCACTTGGCTCGAATATTCGTTCCCCATTCCACCAGCGAGATGCCAAAGAGTCGTTCCCGTACTCGAAATCGAAATGCCCCCACAGCGGTATCTGCAGAGGAGATAGTTTCGCGAATTATTGTATCCCAATTTGCCGGAAGCGTTGTATCCGCATGCAGAAATAGCAAGATCTCTCCACGAGAGCACCTCGCACCAACGTTCATCTGAACTGCTCTCCCCGATGCCGACGAGACCACCCGAACCCCGAACTTCTCGGCAATCTCACGAGTTGCATCACTGCTTCCACCATCCGAAACAATGATTTCCGTGTTGAAAGAATCCAACAGCGGTACAATGGTATCAGCAATATTTTTTGCTTCATTGAAAGTAGGAATCACCACTGAAATCAGCGGGGGAATATCCTCAACGTAATCAACATCGCCCAAGAGCGGCAGCGTTTCAATGTATAGCCCCGTCGAATTCGCCACGGCAAGCGTTTCCTGAAAGACCGCATCCGTTCCCCACTGTGACAGTCTAAACAGTTCTGGGACAGGTCGAGTCAATCCCAAAAGGTAGTATCCTCCATCTTTGGCAGGACCAATGACCGCAGGGAATTTTTCCAATTTAGCAAAGGCGGAACGGATAGTTGCCGATCTGTTGGTCGGACAGTCACAACCGATAACGACAACCCGTTCAGCTCCAGCAGAAAAATGATCGCTGAATGCCCGTTCCATTCGTTCACCAAGGGAACCTTCGCCCTGTTCGGTATAGTGAAACTCATTTCCCAACCAGTTGCGCATCTCTTCCTGTGAACCGCCGGTATACCGAACATCAATGGATGCACCACTTTTTTGAGCCTGAACAAGGGTGAACTCGGTCATCTTACGATGCAGCTCCGTTGCACCCTCTTCGCCAAGAGCGGGAATCAACCGTGTTTTAGTTGCTCCCACAATCGGGTATCTGGTAAAAATAATGAGAATCTCTTTAGACGAATTCAACCGCACCCCCTGCGACAACACACCACATATTGTTTACAGTCTATCTCCCTTTGTCGTTACTACTTACCGGCAAAAGCCAAAAGCGTCGAGTTTTTTGCATTGCCGTTTTTTCTTCTTGACAACAACGCACAAACATATAGACATTTATTTATACCAAATGACTCGAGTCAAGGCACACAGCATTTTTACCGCTACCTAAAAAAATAGACAGATAATGGCTACTGACCTTCTCTTGAATAATCTTCCAACCAATAATTATGAACTCGCCGACAACAATGAGGCGCAGCCGCATACTTTGCCGGGACACTATTCGCCAGGGGTCAAGCTCCTCTCCTTCGTCGCCATCATCTACGCGATCATCGCCTTCCTCAACGAGGCCCTCTATCAGTGGCGTCCTGGCCAGATTAATACCTTTTCCTTCCTGCAACTCACCTGCTGCGAACCGGGACCGGACGGCGCCATGCCTTTCTGGCTCAGTCATTGGACGGAATAT
>MGTA01000044.1:9140-12804 GCA_001799225.1 Deltaproteobacteria bacterium RIFOXYD12_FULL_50_9 | reverse complement strand
GGCATCCGGGAAACGGTTGCTTTTCCCTTCCGGATCAACACGCTCCGCACCCCCAACAGCCGCAAATATTTCCGCCATGGCAAATGGTTATTCTTCGCCCTTTATCTGGTGTCCATCGCCCTGATCATCGGCTATTCTAACCGGGTCTCCGTGGTCTACAAAGGTTTCCTGGCCCTGATCACCGTGCCCTATTTCCTTTCCCTGCTGCTCAGCCCCTGGCTGGGCAATCGCTCCTATTGCCGCTTCATCTGTCCGTACGGTGCCACCTTCGGGCTCCTCAACCGGTTCGGTTTTTTTGACATCAGGTTGGATCGAGAGAAATGCTCTGCCTGCGGGCTATGCCAAAAGGTCTGCGACATGGGGATTCCAGTGGCAAGCCAGGGCCGGGCGAGTGGTCGGATAACCATGATCGAGGAGTGCATGGGGTGCGGCCGCTGCGTGGTTTCCTGCCCGGATAATGCCCTGGAAATCCGGGACGTCAGAAATTTTTTGCGCCCCGGCCTGCGTCAGGACGGGCAGCATCTTTCCAGGAAAAACCGAAGGGACCAAAAAGGATGAAAGGAGTGCGGTATTGTCAAAACCGCAGGCTGGAAATAAAAAATTAATAATTGGACGGAGTAACTTTTGAATAATTCACAAAACAATAATGAACCACAACCGCTTAATTTGCCGGGCATGGCTGTTCTGGCTAAAGCCCTGACGGATGAAAATCGCTTGCGTATTATCCAATCATTGATCGAAGGCAAAAAACCGGTCTCACGGCTTGTCGAGGAACTGGGTCTCTCGCAGCCCCTGGCCTCCCATCACTTGAAGGAACTTAAACGCGCCCTTCTGGTTACCGTGGAAAGAAACGGCCCTTTTGTCTATTACGAACTGTCTGATCAACGGATTATAAAGATTCTTACCGACCTGAGCGAGCTGGCAGTCGACTTGCTTAAGGCCCGAACTACTTTTTAACTTTAAAAGAGGTTATCATGCAAAAAATCCAACAAATTCTCAACCGGATGGGGCCTGTGGAGGCCCTTGCCGAACTGGCCCGACCGCTGAAACAACTCCTCGCCCATCTCGACGTCGAATCCAGAATTCGCTATGTCGCAAGCCTGGTCGGCGATCAGGCCGAGGACAAAATCGCCAGCATGGTCAACCTCTGACTGGCCGAATGTATGGACGAAGGTGTCGATCCAACGCATATGTGTCAGAGTCTGGTAAACAAAGTAGTCCAGTCCAAACAGTTAAAGGCAGTGGCCGATCCTGGTATCCTGGCGCTGTTTGAGGCCTGGCTCGACGAACTGGAAGAAGAAGTGACAGGACATTTAAAGAAACATCCGGAGGCCGGGCCGCTTGAGATTGCCACAAAACTTGGTCTATCAAAAAGCGGCGCCGCTTTCCTGGTGGCCAAGCTGGAGCGGGAAGCAAAAATCTAATAAAAATGGAGGAGAACTATGTTAAAAGTCAGATTTTTTTTAAACGAACCGAACGGCGGGCCCTGAAAGCATTTCCAGAAGATGCTGCCCAGTTTGGGCGGCAAGTACGCAATTGAGATCGAGGTCATCTCCAAACCCAAGGCCGAATTCCTCACCGATGAGTATTTCGCCCTCGACCTGCCGGTAGCGCCGGCCGTCATGGTGGGCGATGAAATCGTCACGGAAGGCAAGGACGTTGACGACCATGTGTTGGAAAGCGCTATCTGCCGCCAACTGGGACTGCCGGTGCCGGAACCGCCAAAGACCGGATTCATGAATCGGCTGTTTAAAAGGTAGGGAGGCCAAGCGCGGCAGATATGAGAGTTAATCCAGAATTCATGCAAGAGAATTCATTGCTGCGGGCAAAGTACAATATCACAGCAATGTTCTACGACATTATTGATTATCCCTGGGAGAGAATTTATAGCCAGTGGAGACCGGTCTTGTTAAGAGATGTTCGCGGAAAAGTCCTTGAAGCCGGGGTTGGAACCGGGAGAAATCTGAAACATTATCACAGCAGTGTGGAGTTAGTTGGGCTGGAACTTAGTGAGAAAATGATCAGAAAGGCGAAAAAAAGGGCGGAAAGGTCACCATGTAAAATCGAGTTGATCCATGAAGACGCAACTATAATGCAATCCGTGGATTCAAACCAATTTGATTGGGTGTTTTCTACTTTTATGTGTTGTGTGATGCCGAATAATCTCCAAACATTGGCGATTGAACAATTCAGCAGGGTGTTAAAGCCCGGGGGACGATTTCGGCTACTTGAAATGGTCTATTCAAACAATAAGAATATCAGAAGACGCCAGGATATATTTGGCCCCTATGTCGAAAAGGTCTTTGGCGCCAGATTCGACAGGAATACACTTCACCATCTTGAACAATCATCTAAACTCAAAGTGACAGGCACTCGTTTTTTAAAAGATGATGTTTACCTGTTGATTGAAGGAATTAAGCAGTAACAACATACTGTTAATACAGATATCAACTGGAGCAACCAGGCAGCATCAGACTGCGGACCATCTATAAGGAGACATCTGCACCAGGGCCCTTGAAGCCGAAGAAAAATTTCAGGCCTCTCTTGACCGTGCTGGAAAATATCTTCGGCGCAAAGACCGAGCCCACCACCTTTTTATTGATCTCACCCAGGGTTGGGTAGGGATGAATGGCCGCGGCAATTTTCGACAACCCCACGCCGCCGTTCATGATTGCCACCCATTCGCTGAGGAGATCCCCGGCATGAGGGCCCAGGATCTGAATGCCGATTGGTTTCTCCTTGCCGTCCAGCAGCAGTTTGACCCGACCGACGCTCTCGCCTTCGGCAAGGGCTCGATCATTACCATCAAACTCTTCAAGAAAGATTGAGTAGTCAATACCGGCCTGCCGCGCACTTTTCTCATTCATGCCGATGCCGGCCAGCTCCGGATGGGTATAGGTACACCAGGGCACATGGGTGTAGTCGGTTTGCTTCGGCAGATGAAAAATGGCATTGCGCAAGACCACCCCGCCTTCATACCCGGCCACATGGGTGAATTGATAGCCGCCGATGACATCTCCCGCCGCATAGATATGCTTGTGGCTGGTCCGGAGATAGCGGTTCACCTTGATCCCTATATGATCGAAAGGGATATCGATCTTTTCGAGCCCAAGCCCATACACATTGGGTGAACGGCCAAGGGCCACCAGAAGCGCCTCGGCCCTGATGGTCCGGACCTCGCCGGCCGCATTTCTGATCACCACTTCGCGCTCATGTCCCAGATCGCCGACCCGGACCACCGAGGCATTCATCTGAAAGCATACGCCTTCTCTTTCAAGCTCCTGTTGAACGATGTCCGCCATATCCTTATCTTCCTTACCGAGAATCTGGCCGCTGCGCTGAATCACCGTCACTTTGGCGCCAAGCCGACAGAAGGCCTGGGCCATTTCGACACCAATGGGACCGGCGCCGAGCACGATCAGCGAACCGGGCAGCTTTTCAAGATAGAAGATATCACGGTTGGTCAGATAGGGTGTTTTATTCAGGCCTTCGATCGGAGGGAGTTCCGGGGAGGAACCGGTGGCGATCACCCATTTGCGGGCGGAAATAGATTTGCCGGCGAGGGAGATGGCATGCTCGTCAATGAATTCAGGGTTTCCGAACTCGACTCTTGCCCCGAGCCGACAGAAGCGTTCCACCGAGTCATGTTTCTGGATAACCCCGA
>MGTA01000044.1:425-9119 GCA_001799225.1 Deltaproteobacteria bacterium RIFOXYD12_FULL_50_9 | reverse complement strand
TCACTGACCGAATCCGGAGGGAAACCTCTCTGAAATCCACCGGCGGCGGCGACAAAGTCGGGAGTCCGTATTGCGCACCGTTTTTCATGAGATGATAGACATGGGCTGTCTTGATCAGGGTTTTACTTGGCACGCAGCCGTAATGGAGACAGTCGCCGCCCAGCACCTCTTCTTTTTCGACCAGCATGGTCTTGGCGCCGAGCTGGGCCGCGCCGGAAGCCACGGTAAGCCCTGCCGCCCCGCCGCCGATAATGCCGATATCATAATCATAGTCCGCCATGTTGTTCGCCTTATTTTATAAGCCGTTCGTGCCGTGGTCGGCTTGAATTTTATTTTATGGATCAGCAAAGAGCCCTTGTTGTACCTGTAAAAGCCAAAAGCGTCGAGTTTTTTTGCATTTCCATTTTTTCTCCTTGACAATAACGAACAAATATATAAACATTTATTTATATGATAAGAACGTAATCAATCATGTTACATCTTACAAAAAATCTAATTCTCCGGAGGAACACAATGTTAAAAGTCCATTTTTTTCTGAACGAACCGAACGGCGGCCCCTGAAAGCATTTCCAAAAGATGTTGCCCAGGTTGGGCGACAAATACGCAAATGCCATTACAATAGAGATAACGAGCAAACCGAAGGCAGAATACACCACCGACGAATACTTTGCCCTTGATCTGCCGGTGGCGCCGGCCGTAATGGTGGGAGATGAGATCATCACCGAAGGCAAAGACATAGACGACCACACCGTTGAGGCCGCCATCTGCCGCCAACTGGGACTGCCGGAACCGCCAAAGGCTGGATTCATGGATCGGCTGTTTAAAAGGTAGACGGCTAAGACAAGCAAGGAGAAGGGCAAATGGAGAACATCCTCTACACGATTACCCTGGAGATCCACATTTTAGCGGCCATCTTCTGCGTTGCCGCGCCTTTTTATCAATTGCGCTGGGTCAGACAGCGCGGCAAGCTTGGTTTTCCGATCATTTATCCCTTTGACCGCGTGCTTGAAAATGTCCTCATCTTTCAGGTAAAATTCTGCTTTGCCCTGATCCTCACGCTCATCATCACCGGCCTCGCCTTTCCACTGATTTATTATGCCTTTCATGGCGAGTGGAGGGAGGCAAGCTCGCTTGCCCTCACCATTATCACGATCAAAACGGTATTAGCCTGTATCGGGCTCGCTATCAACACCCATGGCGTTTTTATCCTGGCCCCGGAAATTCAGAAGACCTTTGCAACTTTCTCACCGGATAGTCAGCCACCGGATGAGTTGTTGAACAAATTCTGGGCACTGCGCGGCCTGCGCAAAAAACTCTGTGGCTTCTGTTTCGGTCTGGCCCTTATCATTGTTTTCATTACCCCCATCCTGAGGTTCTACAAATGAGATCCGCACGGAAGCTCAATGCCCCGGCAGCCGGCGATAATCTGGTAAACTTCGCCGAGGAGACCAATGAAACCGCAAAACTCCTTGCTAACTGCACGGATTGCGGCGCCTGCGTCAAGGCCTGCCATTTTCTGAAACATTACTGCGACTCCCCCAGAGAACTGGCCAGACGTTTCACTCGCAACCCTCTCGAAAACATCGAGATCCCCTATTCCTGTTCACTGTGCGGGTTGTGCCAACGGATCTGCCGACGTCATCTCTATCCGGGCGGCATGTGTCATGAGACCAGGGTAAAAATCTTTCAACCTCTCCAAGGCAAAAACCTGCCCGATGATTTTGTCTACGACTTTATCACCCCAAAGCTTATGGGCATCAGAAACCATCAGATCTTCAGCACCTCTCCGGTATTCACGCTGAGCAGGCCGCCGGAGAGTAATAAAGAAGGCGCTCCCCGAACCGTTTTCTTTCCGGGCTGTTCCTTCCCCGCCTATGCGCCGGACGTGGTTTATAACGCCTACCGGTACCTGCGTGAGAAAATCCCCGGCATCGGCGTAGCGCTCAACTGCTGCGGCAAACCCAGCAAGGATATGGGAGACGTTGCCAGGTTCCAAGATATATTTGCCAGGACTTTAAACGAATTTGCCAAAATGGGCGTCGAGGAAGTGGTTCTGGCCTGCATCAACTGCCATAAGACCTTCCGGGAAAACAGCAACATCAAGCTGCGGACCATTTACGAGATCATGATTGAGAAGGGCTTGCCCGAGCCGGCCTTTAGCGGCGGCCAGATCACCATCCACGACTCCTGCCCGGCCAGAAACCAGCCGGAAATCCGTAAGGCGGTAAGAACTATTGCCAGCCGGCTCGGCAACGAAATTCACGAACTGCGCTTCAAAAACGATTTAACCCAGTGCTGCGGAGCCGGCGGCTGCGCGCCCACCGGCAACACCACGCTTGCCGACCGGCACACCCAGGACCGGGCCAGCCAGGCCAAAGGCACGGTAATCACCTATTGCGCCCATTGCCGGGAACGCTTTTCCACCCAGGTTCCGGCCCTGCACATCCTCAATCTCGTTTTTGGCGGTTCCGAAACGCAGCAAACCTCCGCAGCTCTGACCGAGTATCATGATCCCTGGCGGAACTGGCTGCACCGCTGGCAACTCAAAAGACGGCTGCAAAAGATATGATATGATGATCTGTAATCAATGAAGAGAAAATATACATTTCAATCATTCACTGGAATGTGACAAGCTATTCGCAGCAATTCTATATGATAAGCACTCTGCTGACCCATAAACAGGAGGACCATGCCATGACCGAAACAATCACCAAAAAAGCATCTATTATGATCTTTCATGACGAGCTATGCCAGGTGTTCAACGGCCTGATGACCGCTATCAGTCTGCAAAGAGCCGGGGCTGAAGTCACCGTCTTTTTCGGCTCCAGGGGCATCAACGCCGTGCATAAGGTCAAGGTCAACCAGCTCAAATGCCTGCCGGACCAACCCGAGGAGGAGCAAAAAAAGGTGACGGCCCGCATGGAGGCCATGAACCTGCCGACCCCGGAGGACATGCTGCTCATGCTGCACATGGAAGGCGCCCGCTTGCTTGCCTGCCCCTTGAACAAAAACGTCTTTGAGTTCAGGGACGATGATTTTGTTGAGGGCGTGGTCCTGGCCGATCCGGCGACCTATTACACCGACATAGTCATGCGGGCCGATATGAATCTGGTGTTTTAAAGGAATTTCAAATGAAAAAATTCTCGCTGGTTGAATTCTCGGTCGATCATCCGAAAACCGTTGTCATCCTCGCAATCCTGGTGACCCTGCTCTTCCTGACCCAGTTTCCCAAGGTCAAAACCGACACCAATCCCAAAAATATGCTGCCGCCCACCTCGGCCATCCGGATGTGGAATGACGAGGTCGAAAAAACCTTTAACCTGTACGAGGACACCCTGGTCCTCGGCATCAAGAACGTCAAAGGCGTCCTCAATCCCGGCACCCTGGGCAAAGTGGGGCGGATAACCGAGGCGATCCTCAAGATCAAAGGGGTAGCTGGCCGCGATGTGACGAGTTTCAGCACCATCGACAATGTCAGCGCCGAGGCCGGAATGCTTAAGGTCGGCCCGCTCATGGCCACGATTCCCGCAACCACGGCGGAGCTTGCTGCGCTGGAGGAAACGCTTTTCGGCAATCCACTCTTCGTCGACCGCATCATCTCTCAGGACGGCAAGACTACGGCAGTATATGTGCCGCTTGAAAAAGGCGCCAACGGCAAGGAGATCGCCGACGCCATCCGGCAGATAGCCAAAGATGAACAGGGCGAGGAGCAGTTCTACGTGGCCGGTGATCCGGTGGCCCGCGACACTTTCGGCGCCGAGATGTTCAGACTCATGGCCGTGTTCGCGCCCATCGCCGGCATGGTCATGCTGCTGGTCCGCTACCTGATGTTCCGGGATCTCTTTCTTTCAGTGACCCTGATGATGGATGCCATGTTGAGTATCATCTGGAGCATGGGGCTGCTCATCGCCCTCGGCTTCCCGGTCCACATCATGAGCTCCATGGCCCCGGTCTTTCTGATGGCCATTGCCACGGACAGCATGCATATCTTTAACGAATTCTATTTCCGTTTTCGCGAGAAAAAAGATAAACGAACCGCCATTATCGAGACCATGGCAGCGGTGCGCCGACCGGTGCAGAACACCGCGCTCGCCACGGCCGCCGGCTTTGCCGTGCTCATGTTCATGAACATCGTGCCGGTCCAGGTCTTCGGCGGGGTCGTGGCCTTCGGCACTGTGATGCTCAGGCTTTTAAGCTTCAGCTTCATCCCGGCGATGTTCACCTTTGTGAGCGAGAAAAAACTTGAGAAAATTGCCCACTCCGAAGACATGCACTCGGGCGCCACCTCCGTGTTCCTGCAGAAACTCGCCGCTATCGGCGTCAACCACTCCCGGGTGACGCTCGGCGTCGGCATCGTCCTCGCCCTGCTGGCAATCGTCGGCATCTCGCGGATCACCGTCAACAACAACATGGTGGAGTGGTTCAAAAAAGGCAGTGAAGTGCGCGTAGCCGATTCGGTCATGAACCAGGCCCTGGGCGGCACCTCACTCGGGTACCTCGTGGCCGTGGCCGACCGGGACGACGCCATCAAGACACCGGAAGCCATGAACGCCATTGAGGGGTTGCAACGCCATCTCGAAACCCTGCCAATGGTCGGCAAGACCTTTTCGGTTGCCGATTACCTGAAGCGGATCAACCTGGTCCTCCACGACAATGATCCGAAGTTCAATGTCATTCCCGACAACAAGGAGACCATCGGCCAGTATCTCTTCCTCTTCGGGATGTCGGCCAAGCCCGCCGACCTCGACAATGTCGTCGATTACCCCTTCCGCCGGGCCAACATCTGGGTCCAGCTCAAGACCTGGGATGCCACGGCCATGGAATCGGTGATCGCGGCAGTGACCAAATACCAGGATGACAAGGCTCTGCCCCTGACCTTCAAGCCCGCCGGCACCGCCTACTTCAATCTGGTCTGGAACCATGAGGTGCTCTGGGATATGGTACGGGGCTTCATCATTGCCCTGGTGGTGGTCTTTGCCATCCTCGCCCTTGATTTCCGGTCGATCCGCTGGGCGCTGATCGGCTATACCCCGCTGTTGTTCACCATACTGCTGATCTACGGCACCATCGGTTTCGCCGGCAAAAACTTCGACATGCCGATCTCGGTGCTCTCCTGTCTGTCGCTCGGCATGGCGGTTGATTTTGCCATTCATTTTATCGGCCGACTCAGGCAGCGGTTGCAGGAAACCCGAGGCGAACCAAGCGAAGGCCACCTGGCCGCGGCCCTGTTCTGGACTGCAGCCCGGCCGGGCAAGGGCATTGTCCGCAACGCACTGCTTTTTGCCGCCTCGTTTGCGGTCATGATCCTGGCGCCGCTCACCCCTTATGTTACAGTGGGGGCCTTCATCGTCAGCATGATGCTGCTAAGCGCCGTGGCCACCATCATCTGTCTGCCAGCTCTCATCATCTTTTTCCAGGGCTGGCTGCCCAAAGGAGAATAACATGCGAAAAATCATTCTGCTTACCCTGTTGTTGCTGGCTGCCGTGACGACCGGCGTCCTGGCCGCCACGCCCGAGGAGATCGTCCGGAAATCCCAGGCCGTCTTCTTGTATTCGGGCAATGACTTCAAGGCCCGGGTCATGATGAAGCTTATCAGTGCCAACGGCCAGGAACGACTACGCGAGATGACCATGCTGCGCCTGAACACCGGTCCAATCGGTGGCGACCAGAAGTACTTCATCTATTTTTTCCAGCCGGCCGACGTCAAGGACATGACCTTCATGGTCCATAAATACGCGGCCAGGGACGATGACCGCTGGCTATTCATGCCGGCCGTCAACATGGTGCGACGGATCGCCATGCAGGACAAAGCAGCGAGCTTTGTCGGCTCGGACTTCACCTATGAGGATGTCTCGGGCCGGGATCTCACCGACGACACTCACGAACTGGCCAGGGAAGAGAGCGTGGACGGCAAGGCCTGTTATGTGATCAAAAGCACGCCCAAGGCCGGGACCGGCTACGCTTATAAGCTGGCCTGGATCGACAAATCAACCTTTCTGCCCCTGAAGGAGGAGTACCTCGACCGGGACGGCGCTGCCATCCGGGCCTTTTCTGCTGATGAGGTCAAGGAGATCAAGGGGGTGGCAACCATTACCAGACGAACCATGAAAAACCTCAAAAGCGGCCACCGCACCGAGGTGTCTTATAAAAGCACGGATTACAACATCGGTCTGGACGCCGGATTGTTCACCGAGCGCTTCCTGAAACAGCCCCCCAAGAAATGGATCGAGTAATGCCAGGAAAAACCAATTTGGGTTTCAGAGGTTCTCTCTGTCCACCAAGTCCACAACGTCCACGTCGTCCACAAGGTTTTAAAGCTCTTGGTGGACGGTGTGGACATTTAGGTCTTCTTCTCGCCTTGCTGCTGTTTTTTGCCCAGCCGGCCCGGGCAGGGGTGACGGTGCATGGCTTTCTGCAGGGCAACTACGATTTTAACACCGCCACCGCCAACCCGGACGACCACGATGCCAAGCTGGCTGAGGAACGAGCCCAGGTCAAACTGGAGGCGGACCAGGGTCCGGCCCGGCTTTTCGTAAAGACCGATATCGCCTGGGATCACCTGGACGATGAAGAGGATCTTGAGCTGCGCGAAGGTTATGCCGATTACGTAGCCTCGGCCTGGGATATCCGGGCCGGTCGCCAGGTTATCACCTGGGGCCTGGGCGATCTGGTGTTCATCAACGATGTTTTCCCCAAAGATTACGAAGCGTTCTTCGCGGGCCGACCGCTTGAATACCTCAAAATTGGGGTTGACGCCATAAAGGCCGGTCTCTATCCTAGCTTTGCCTCTTTTGAGGTCATCGCCATTCCCTTGTTCACCCCCAACCACTTCCCGGACGCTGAAAAGTTTTGGCTGTTCGATCCGATGCCTGCGGTTGCCAACCGGGAGACCAGGGAACCGGATACCTCCCTTGATAATACTGAACTGGCGGTGCGGGGCTACCGCGAAGTCGTCGGCTTTGACGCCTCGCTCTATTGGTACCGCGGCTTTTCCCGCCAGCCCGCCATGCAGCCAGACAACCCCAAAATCACGCTGTTTTATCCAAAACTCTCGGTCTATGGCGCAAGCATCCAGGGCAACGCCATAGGCGGAGTATTGAGCCTGGAGGCTGGTTATTACGATTCACGCGAGGACCGGCAGGGCGATAACCCCATGATCCCGAACTCCCAGATCCGGGGGCTGATCGGCTACCAGCGCCAGCCCTGGGAGGATTTCACGGTCGGCCTGCAATACTATGCCGAATGGATGCAGGATTATGGAAACTACAGCGCCACCTTGCCGGCCGGCTTCCCCAAGGAAAAAAGGCTGCATGATCTCGTAAGCCTGCGGCTGACCCAGTTCCTCGCCCATCAGACGATAAAATTATCCCTATTTACCTTTTACAGCCCATCCGCCGGAGATTATCTCATCAACCCCGAGGTAAAATACAATATAACCGACCAGGTCTGGGCCGCGCTTGGCGCCAATATCTTCGGCGGCGGTGAGCCCTCAAGCCAGTTCGGTCAGCTCGATAAAAACGATAACGCCTATCTTCAGGTACGTTACGAATTTTGAAATGGTTTAAAAAAGATGCCCGCTAAACCGCCGACCGGCGGTTTTTTTATTTCATATGGAACAAAACCCCTTCTTATCCGTTACATTATTTATCATGCGACAAACGGAAGAACACGATCTCATAAACAGATTCAAAAACGGGGATGACTCGGCCTTCGAGAATATCATCCTCATTCATCAGGACAGGATCTACAATCTCTGCCGCCACTTGCTCGGCAACACCAACGATGCCGAGGATGCGGCCCAAGATACCCTTCTCAAGGCCTATCATAATCTAAAAAATTTCAGGCCGACCTCATCTCTCTACACCTGGTTGTACCGAATTGCCGTCAATACCTGTATTGACTACCGACGCCGACCATTTTGGGAGTCGATATTCCGATACACGGATACCGGCGAAGAGTACACGATCGATTATCCGTCCACCGAGCCCTCCCCGGAAAAAAACTACGAGGCAAAACAGATCGGGGTTGCCTTGCAACAAAGCCTTGGACGGTTGTCCCTCAAACTCCGGACGGTCATTGTCCTTAAGGAGATGGAAGGACTATCTTACGAGGAGATCGCCGGGGTTCTTGACCTGTCGATCGGCACAGTAAAATCACGAATCTCGCGGGCGCGGGATGAGCTGAAAAAAATGCTCTACGAATTCATGGAACAAAATTGAGCATGTTCCGTTTAGTTTATCAGGAGGCCGTATATGCGATGCCCAAAAGCGAAAAAACTTATTTCTGCCTATATCGATAACGAACTGAACAGCCGAGATCATTCGGCGCTTGAACAGCATCTGAGCACCTGCCGGGAGTGCGGCCTGGCGCTTGCGGAGGCCCGAACGATCCACAGCTTCTTCAGCCAGGCGATAACTTTCGAAGCGCCGCCAGGTCTGCTCAGCCGGGTGCGGGCAAATATTCGGGAACACCAAACCGTTGGCTCGTCCGCAATGCCTTTTGCCTTTTTGCCACGAATGGCCGCAGTCTTTTTCGTGACGGTCATTCTCATAACCGGGGTCATTTCCGGCAATATCCTAATGAGAGGGGTCATGCCGAGGCCAGCTGAAAAACCGGATCTCGTCCTGGCGCTCGACATGTTCGATCCAGCGCCGCCCGGCACCATCGGCGGGGCATATCTTGCACTGACGGAG
>MGTA01000044.1:0-415 GCA_001799225.1 Deltaproteobacteria bacterium RIFOXYD12_FULL_50_9 | reverse complement strand
AAAAATAATACGATCCGTTTCCTCCTGCTGCTCTCGCTGCTCTTGAACCTCTCCGTCCTCGGTGCCGCCGGCTTCGTCTATTTTAAACACCAGGACTACTGGACCTCCCCTTTCGGCTTCAAGGTCAAGAAAGGCCATTTTTTGTTTGAAGAGCTTTCTCTCGACCCTGAACAGTCACAAACGATGAAAGAGAAATCAATGGCCTTTCGCGCCGAGATCGACCGGCGCCGGCAGGAAGTCACGCACGGAAGAAAAACGCTGCTTGCCCTCATGCGCCAGGAGCGCACCGACAAAACCGCCGTCGATGCGGCGGTTGCCGAAATCAGCAGGATGCAGGAAGAAGTACAGCGGATGATCATCAGGCACGTGCTCGACATGAAAGCCATGCTTGCCAAGGATCAGCAGTCAAAGTTCA
>MGTA01000043.1:14230-14784 GCA_001799225.1 Deltaproteobacteria bacterium RIFOXYD12_FULL_50_9 | reverse complement strand
CTGGGGTTTGCGTTAGTTGAAGTTGCCAGCCCGCAGCTAAAAACTGCAACTGCGTAAATTCAACCAATTACGGTGAAGTTACTTGGAAGGTAAACCACCGGCTTTGCCGGTGGACAATAAAAGTTTGACAGTTCCTGACAAATTGTGACGCATATAGAGACGATGTCACGATTGTGTCTGATGTAGCCCTGAAAGGGCAGGCCATTCCAGCCCGGGGCAACGCCCCGGGTTAGAAATGGACGACGTATTATAGCCCTGCAAGGGCATGACATAAAGGTTGAATATCCTATTCTAACCACGGCCCTTGCAATGCCGTCGTTTATGTCATAAAATCAAGACATTCAGGGGGGATGATGAAATTCGAGTGGCACTGGGGCAAGGCAGTCGCGAACCTGCGGAAGCATGGTGTTTCTTTTGATGAGGCGGCAACGGTTTTTGCAGATCAGCTCTCACATGCCTATGCGGACCCTGATCATTCAGAAGATGAAACCCGATTTTTGATTATCGGCATATCCGGGGCCGGGAGGGTTCTGGTTGTCTCTCATACTGACCGG
>MGTA01000043.1:5079-14217 GCA_001799225.1 Deltaproteobacteria bacterium RIFOXYD12_FULL_50_9 | reverse complement strand
GGAATGCGAGGCAAGTATGCTGAACGTTACCGGCAGGGAGTTAACATCGTGAAGCTCGATGATGATGTGTCGGCCGTTTTCCCGGACGCCAAGACAGTTAATGATGCCTTGCGGTCACTCATACGGATTGCTCAAGCAACCACGAAACACGCCTGAAAATCCAAGAGAGAGTGCAACGTTGTTGATCTTAAATCGGATCAGGTGGTCAGACCATCGCCATTATCTTAATAATATCATTTCGTTTGCATATGGGCATTATAGAGCTGAACAGCTTTTTGGGCAATTTCACCGGTTTTGAATGGTTTTACGACATAACCTTGAATATTCTGTTTTGCGCAGGCGATGATATTCTCCTTATCCGCTGCTGAAGTAACCATAATAATGGTGGTAGTTTTGTCTGTGTCTCGGATGGTTTTCAAGACTTGATAACCATTTTTAATGGGAAGACCGTGGTCCAGAAGAATGATGTCCGGCTGCCACTCCCGGTAAATGGTTAAGGCCTCTTCGCCATCTGACGCCATTCTGACATCAAATAGTATTATGGAAAACGACAACTGATAAAGTTTTTGGATAGTTTTGTCATCTTCGGCTATCAGTATTTTTTTCTTCATGGGTTTCTTGTGATGTCCTTTATCATCTCTAATCTTCTTAACAGATTAAGCAGGTTCCGACAAAGGTTTTTTATGAGAATGTTTTGTGAATATGCTCAATCAAATTGATTGGTTGCGTAAGATGAGCGCTATGAATTTGCGCTGATAAATACTGACTTGCAGTGGTTCAGCACTTCCTGGAACGGATGCTCTGCCAAGGCTCCAAACAGCAGGTGGCGGGTGAGTTTCGTCCGCGTCAGGGCCGGGCTGGTCAGACCACAGAGAAAGCGGGCTCGTTGCCTGGTGCTGCCCAGTGCATCAGGGGTGTTTTGGCTAAGCGCCACAAAGGTCTGCCAATCAAGGGCCTGCTCAAGCAGCGGCCTGGATGGCAGCGGTGGGAAGGCCACCGGCATTCTGGTTTGGCAGTAGCTGCACCGGCCGCAGTCACTGATCTCCTGCTCACCGAAATAGCGGAGGAGAGCACCGGCCTGGCAGGCTGGTTGCTCGACCAGGCCAACCACCAGGCCGATTCGTTCGATCTCCCGTTTTTCCCTGGCGAGGAAACGTCGATATAGGTCTTCTGTCAACTCTGCAATATCAGGTTGCTCAAGCAGACGGGTGTAACGCTGGCGGGCCTCACTGGCCTGCAGTTCCAGCCAGCCCTGCTCGTTGAAATATTCGAGAGCCCGCACCAGGCGCATCCTCTCTTCGCCAAGGGCCTTGGCGATCTCATCCACATCAAAGCTAAACCAGGTCCGGCCCTGTTTAGCGTGGGCAAAGAGTTCGCGGACAAACTTTACACGTTCGCCTTTGAAGCGACTGGCAATGGCCTCGACCGGTTCGAGGAGTTTTGCCCGATATCCGGCATAGTATGGCGTGCCCTGCTTAAGGACACCGTTGAGTTCAAGATAGGTGAGGGCGGTGCGGAGTACCAGCGGTCGGATGTCATGCTTGGCTGATAGATTGAAGAGCGCTACGCTGAACTGCTGTTCCTGGCCCAGGATATCGGCAAGGAGGCTGGTCAGAGCTCTCTGTTCAGGGGTATCGCCATAGGCGAAGTTCTCGAGCACTGTCCGGTCTTCCAGGCTTCCCAAAGTCTCAACCAGGGCAGGTCTGCCGTCCCGTCCGGCCCGGCCGATCTCCTGGCTGTAAGACTCAAGGCTTTTGGCCAGGTTATAGTGGTAGATGTAGCGGACGTCTGCTTTGTCAACTCCCATGCCAAAGGCGATTGTTGCTACTACCAGGGCTTGATTGCTCTCTTTCCACCACTCCTGAACCGCGGATCGCTCATCATCTGTCATCCCGGCATGATAGGCCCGGGCTTGAATGCCGGCAGCAGCGAGAGCGGCAGCTACTGTTTCGGCGGTTTTTTGTAAGGTGACGTAAACAATACCGGAACCTGGCAGCTGTTGGTGAATCCTGGTAATAAGCGAGGCAGTACGGTTGGCCAGCGGGGTGGGATTGAAGAGGAGTTGCAGGTTCGGTCGCTGAAATCCGGTAACGATAGCGCAATGCTCAGGGATGCCGAAGCTGGCGCAGATGTCTTGGATAACTTGCGGGGTGGCGGTGGCTGTAAGGGTCAGAATTCGCTCAACCCGCAAGGCTCGGGCATTCTCGGCGAGTTTCAGGTAGTCCGGTCGAAAGTTGTGCCCCCATTCGGAGATGCAGTGGGCTTCGTCAATTGCGAATAACGAAATTTGGGTGCGGCCCAGTTGATCGAGAAAACGCTCGTTGTTAAATCGTTCCGGTGCTACGTAGAGGAGTTTAACTGCACCGCTGGTCAACTGTCTTGATACCTCGCTCGCCTCGGCGGCGCTTAGCGTGCTGTCCAGACGGGTCGCCTGGATACCGAGCTGACGGAGGGCATCGATCTGATCCTTCATCAGAGCGATGAGCGGCGAGATGACGATTGTCACGCCATCAAGAAGCAGCGAAGTGAGCTGGTAACAGAGGCTTTTCCCGCCGCCGGTAGGAAAGACGGCAAGGGCCTTGCCATCCCTGAGCAAGGCGGTGATAACCTCGGATTGGCCGGGCCGGAAGGTTTGCAGATCAAAATATCGGGTGAGCGTGGCCTGCAGATCGCTTGAGTTGATGGCCGGTTTTTTATTGTTCTGAATTTTAGTTAATCCTTGCTGCATTCCGGACAGGCGATTTTCGTATCCAGAAATTGGCACTCCTTGGGTGACAGATCAAAACGGATCTCCGCCTCCCTGATTATATCAGCCCGTTTTTTTTCCGGATCATTTTTGATAACATCGCAGAGCCAGCGAACTGCCATGCGCATCTTCTCTCCCTCGGGATATAGTTCTTCTTTATGTGACATAGCATTGCCTTTTGTAGGGGCGCACCTCTGTGTGCGCCCATTTCTTTAGGTATCAATACTCCGGTTTCAGAATAATAACCCCAAGCGGCGGGATAGAGGCTAATACATGCTGGCTTGCCTCGCCAAACGGTTCGTGAATCGGATATAACGGTTCAGGGTTATAAACATTGGTACCGCCGAACTCCGTATAATCCGATGAGAAAATTTCACGATATTTGACCTGCTCCGGCACTCCGATCTTATAGTCTTTGTGGACTTGGGGAGTGAAGTTGAGCAGACAGACCAGATGATTTTTGGGATCCTTGGCAAATCTGGCGTAGGCGACAATGCTGTTGTCAACGTCCTTGAAATCCATCCACCTGAATCCGGCGTGGGAAAAGTCGACTTCCCAGAGTGCCGGGTTGGCAAGATAGAGGCGGTTGAGAGCCTTGACCAGATGCTGAATCTGCCGGTTTGCAGCGTTATGTTCGAGCAGGTGCCAATCCAGGCTGACTTTACAGTACCACTCTGAGAATTGGGCGATTTCTGCCCCCATGAACAGTAGCTTTTTGCCGGGATGGGTCCACATAAAGGCGAAAAGCAGGCGGAGATTGGCAAATTTTTGCCAAGGATCGCCCGGCATCTTGTCGATGAGTGACTTTTTGCCATGGACTACCTCATCGTGCGAAAGAGGCAGGATGAAATTTTCGGAAAAGGCATAAAGCATTGAAAAGGTCAGTGAGTTGTGCTGGTATTTCCGGAAGAGGGGGTCGCGGCTGAAAAAGAGCAGCATGTCGTTCATCCAGCCCATATTCCATTTGAACCCGAAACCAAGGCCACCCAGATCTGCTGATCTGGAGACTCCATAAAAGCTGGTTGACTCCTCGGCGATCATCATGATGCCGGGATAATTGGCGTGGGTTATGCAGTTAAGATGGCGGATGAACTCTATGGCCTCGATATTCTCCTTGCCGCCGTAGCGGTTCGGCACCCATTCGCCATCGTTCTTGGCATAGTCAAGATAAAGCATGGAGGCAACGGCATCGACCCGCAAACCGTCGATATGAAACTTGTCCATCCAGAACATGGCGCTGGCAATCAGAAAGTTGCTGACCTCCTTGCGGCCGAAGTTGAAGATCAGGGTGCCCCATTCCGGATGACTGCCCTGGCGTGGATCTTCATGTTCGTAGAGGGCTGTGCCGTCGAAGCGGCCCAGGGCATGACCGTCGGTCGGGAAATGCGAAGGCGCCCAATCCAGAATAATGCCGATGCCGTTTTCGTGGCAGCGGTCGATAAAATCCATAAAATCCTGGGGGGTGCCGTAGCGGCTGGTAACGGCAAAATAGCCGGTAATCTGGTATCCCCATGATTCATCAAAAGGATGTTCCATGATCGGCATGATCTCCAGGTGAGTAAATCCCATCTCTTTGATATAGGGGATCAATAAGTCACCCAGTTCCCTGAAGGAGAGGAAACGGTCGGGATCGGCCGGATCACGGCGCCAGGAGCCGAGATGCACTTCATAGATTGACAGGGGACGGTCATATGGAGCAGAGTGCATCCGTCTCTCCATCCAGGCCTGATCGCGCCACTCATAGGTGTGGATATCCCAGACAATGGAGGCGCTTTTTGGCCTGAGTTCGGCAAAAAACTGGTAGGGATCGGCTTTCTCATAAAGGCGCATATCCTGGCTGCGGATTTCGTACTTATAAGCTTGGCCTTGGCTGATCCCGGGAATAAAGAGTTCCCAGATTCCTGAACTGCCCAGGGAGCGCATCTGATGAACCCGGCTGTCCCAGTAATTAAAATCGCCGATTACACTTACCCGCCGGGCGGATGGCGCCCAAACCCGGAAGATGGTGCCGCTGATTGCGTCAATGGTGGTCGGATGGGCGCCAAGTTTGTTGTAGATCTGGTAATGGTTGCCGTTATTGAAGAGATGGCTGTCGAAGTCGGAGAATTGTGGTAAAAAACGGTAGGGGTCTTTAAAGGTGTTGACCGTATGGTCGAAATAAGTCACTTCGTACGAGTAGTCAAAAGGTTCGGAGTAGTCGCTTATCTCGATCTCGAAAAGCCCTTCCTCCCGCATTTTGTACATGTGGCGGGCTTGGTCCCGGAAGAGCATGCGCACGGATTGGGCATGGGGTTGAAAGGTGCGGAAGATGACCCGCATGGGATCATGGCTGATGATATGAAAACCCAGTACCGTGAACGGATCGTGTTGGTCGGAATTGATTACTCGGTTAATTTCATGAATTACATCCATGGCTTATCTTCTTTGTGTAAAGGTTAATTTGATTCTAACGTTCTTTAGTATAGGATGTCAGCCATCTTAAGTTCAATGATTAAATAATAAAATATGGCCTGAAAAGGGTTGGGCAGGCAAATTGTAATACCTTTTTTGGATCTTTCCAGTCTTGTCCGGGTGAGGAACGTCGTGACGAAATGTTTATGTAAAATTCTAATGGTAGCGCCTTCCGGGTTTCAATAGATTTATTATAATTAGTTGATAAAAATAAGAATTAACCTCTATTTGGTGTTATAAAGCCGATATTTTTGCAACTCCTGCTTGACCTGGTCGAAGTTGCGATGCTACATATACACTTTAAACTACCAGATGAATAGACAGAAGGTTGAAGATTTTATGGATTCATTGCAGGGAAATTTCTTACTCGCCACCCCTCAGATGCCGGATCCCCGTTTTCAAGAGCAGATTATCTATATCTGCTCTCACTCTCCGGAGGGGGCCATGGGCCTGGTGGTTAATCATCCCATTACTGATATAACCATGGCAGACGTCCTGCGCAGTATCAATCTGGCGGTGCCGGCTCAACCGTTACCGCCGGTCTATCTCGGCGGTCCGGTTGAGATGGAGGCCGCCTTCATTCTTTACTCCTCGGAGTTTGCTTGCCGGAGCTTTCTCCGGATTACCGATTCAATCAATATCTCCCGCGACCCGGAAATACTGCAGGCAATTTCTAAAGGAGCTGGTCCGCAGGATTATATCTTTCTGCTCGGTTATGTAGGCTGGGCAGCAGGTCAACTTGAAAATGAACTTGCCGTTAACGGTTGGCTCACTCTGCCGGCTGATTACGACGATATATTCCACACCCCTGCAGAGTTTAAATGGCGACAGGTAGCCAGCAAGCACGGCATCGATATCGTCTTGTTCGGCGATGTGATCGGCAGGGCTTGAACGTCGCCTCCTCTGCCCCTCTATTCTTCTGCATACGAACTATTTTTATCTGGAGATTTAAGAAATTCAAGGAATGTTTATGGATAAATATCAGTTTTTAGATGAGGATGAAGCGCATTTCCCGGAGAAACGCGTCTCTTTCATTTCGGCTCCTCTCGCCAATACCGTCAGTTGGGGGAAAGGGACGGAGGAGGGGCCGCATGCCATTATGGAAGCATCCTGGGCGCTTGAATCCTTTGATGATGCGTTGGCTCTTGAGACCTTTAGGGTCGGGTTTGAAACCATGCCACCGCTTGCCCTGCAAGGGCTCTCTTCACAGGAGGCCTGTGAGGAAATCAGGCTGGCCGTAGATTGCGAATTGGCCCGAAAACGTCTGCCGGTGCTGCTTGGCGGCGAGCATACAGTGACGCTTCCGGCCGTGAATGCCTGCCAAAAATACTATCCTGATCTGCATGTCGTCCAACTCGATGCTCACCTGGATTTGCGGAACGAGTTTGAATCGTCACCATTAAGTCATGCCTGTGTCATGCGGCGGATCTCTGACCTTGATATCCCTTTTACCCAGATTGGTATCAGGTCATTTTCAAAGGAGGAGTGGAAGTTAGTGCAAGATCGGGGCTGGCAGCCTTTCTTTATGCAACGAATCAGGCAGGAGCGAGATTGGATGGCGCAGGTCTGTGCAACCCTGACCGGATCGGTCTATCTTTCTATCGATGTTGATGTTCTCGATCCGGCAGTTATGCCTGCTACAGGCACTCCGGAGCCTGACGGCCTTTCCTGGGCCGAAGTTTCCGGTCTCATCGAGTGCATTGCCAAAGCACGACCGATAGTGGGGCTCGATCTGGTCGAATTCGCTCCTTGTCCGGGCGGTCATCATGCTGCTTTTTCTGCCGCTAAACTGCTATATCGGACATTGGGGTATATGTTTAGAAACTGCTTTGATTATTAAAGCTAATTTATTGTAATACTGTATATATTGTCTATAAATTATATATCGCCTGCGTTGCTGATAATGAGCCGGGCTTAAGAGTATGCCCGGCAAAGGGAGTAAAAAAGTGGAAGAGAAGATATTTCAGTGTCGGTTTTGCGGTGCTTGCTGCCAGGGCCAGACAACCGTGTCTCTGGATGAAAACGATATTAAAAGGCTGGTTGCTTTTTTCGGCAAGCCGTATCCGGAAATTCTGGAAAAATATTTGCGGGTTACCGGTAATGTTATCCAGATGAAAATTAAAGATGGCCACTGCATTTTTTTTAATGATGGTTGCACCATCCATCCTTGCAAGCCCTGGCGCTGCAGGCAATGGCCGCTGCATCCAAGTCTGCTGGCCGATCGGGTTAATTTTCAGACAATCAGTTCATCATGTCCCGGCCTTGCCAGCAACATTGAGTATGAGGAGTTTTGCAGGTATTTAAAGCAGATACTTAACAAGTCAGGAGCAAATAGATGAGAGTTTGGTATGCGGTATGAGCTGCTTTTTCTCGGCAAAACTCGTGAAAAGTATCTGGAACAGGGGATAGAAGATTTTTACAAACGGCTCTCCCGGTACGTTGAGATTGATATCCGGGTTTTGAAGGAGAGAAAGGCAGGGGGGAGTGAACCGGCTGCAGTTGTCAAGGAGCAGGAGGGCAGGGTGTTGCTGTCCAGGATCACGCCCGGCGCTTTGCTGGTGGCTCTTGATCCAGGCGGTCGGCAGCTTGATTCCGAGGAACTGGCGAAACAACTGGATCAGTGGGAACAAGATGGTCGGCGTTTGATCTCTTTTCTGATCGGCGGTCATCTTGGTTTAACCTCCGAGGTTCTGGCCCGGGCTGATTTTGTGCTTTCGCTCTCCCGGATGACTTTTACTCATGAGATGACCCGCTTACTGCTTTTCGAGCAGTTGTACCGGGCCAGGACCATTCTGGCCGGCACCGGTTATCATAAGTAATGGCAGATTAACGACAATGTGTGTACTCTAGCGGATTAGACAAACTAAACCACATCCCCGGAGAGTTGTTATGCCGAAAATAAAGATATTAATTGCCGAAGATTCAAAATCCATTCAGTTTTTATATAATAAAGCCCTGCCGGACGCTTTTTTTGAAAAGAGTCTTGTCTTGAATGGTGAAGAGGCTTTGCAGGCCTATAAAACCCAAAAACCCGATATCATCCTCTTAGACATGCATATGCCCCTGTTAAACGGTTATCAAACCCTGAAAATCCTGCGCGAAAACTTTAAGGATACGGCCACGACCATTGTTATGGTTACCTCTTCTTCTGATAAAGAGGATGTAATGGCTTGTGCGAAATTAGGGATTCAAGGCTATATAGTTAAACCATTTACCGTTGAAGAACTGCCCCAGTTACTCATGAAATACCATCGGGCAAAGAGTGTAACTGCTTAGATTTTTTATGCTATAGGCTGTTATAGTTGTTGAGTGTTGACCTGATCGTCTAAGATTATCCATTGAAGTACTCTGTCCATCTCACTTTTTTCCAGTTCTTAATCTCCCCTTAATCTTTGATGTGGTAAGGTCAATAAATTGAATGGGTTATCATTAACGATGGAAAGTAATAGAAGAAAAATCTTTTTAACAGACCTCTTCAGTTTTTTATCCGTCATTAAAATTTGAAGGTTTTCATTAAACCATTTACCATCGAAGAACTGCGCTGTATCATAGTGGATTCATTTTGTTTTATCACATTACATGTCAATATTTTTTTGAGGATCCCCGTTGTCGACTGCAAGCCGTAAAAAGTCGTTATCACGTTACCGCCAATTGCTGAGTTTTCTCTTGCTCGTCATGCTTTCCGGTTGCCTCCCTGCCTCTTTGGGCGTGCAGGTCGAAAACACGGCAGCAACAGCCAATACCTTCTGGAAGCCACCCGCCCCTGCAAATGCTAAAGCCACCCAACCCGATTTCAGTTTTGCCAAACAGCCCGCCATCCCATTAAATCTTGACCCACAGCGGCTTGGTTTGCCGGATGTCCTTGATGTCGCTCTCCGTAACAATCCGGTTACCAAGGCATCATGGGCCGATGCTCAGGCCGCAGCAGCCGACTACGGCTC
>MGTA01000043.1:0-5054 GCA_001799225.1 Deltaproteobacteria bacterium RIFOXYD12_FULL_50_9 | reverse complement strand
AGCCTGAAAGATACCAACGACAGTCACGCTGAGACCAATACCTTCCAACATAGCCAGGGGCCGGGGCTTGATCTTTCCATGCTGCTCATTGATTTTGGTGGCCGGGATGCCGTCAGGGAGAAGGCTTTGCACACCCTCATGGCAGCTAATTGGAGTCACAACGCTACTCTTCAAGATACGATTCTGACTGTCGAAAAGGCCTATTTCCAATACATGGCAGCCAAGGCTTTTGTCGTGGCAGCTCAGGCTGATCTAAAGGACAGCGAGCAGCATCTGGCAGCGGCAGAAGCACTGCATCAGGCCGGAGCTGCAACCATTGCTGATGTCCTGCAGATGAAGACCGCCTTTTCCCAGGCCCGCCTTGCCCTGCAGACGGCCCAAGGCGCCATTTTTACGACTAGGGGGGCGCTGGCAACAGCCATGGGAGCGCCTGCCAATATCCCCTTTGATATTAAAGAGGAGCCTGGCGAAATCTCACCTGATGCTGTTAATCAACGGGTAGATGAATTAATTGATATGGCCTTGTCCCAGCGTCCTGATCTGGCTGCTGCCCGGGCCAGGTATCTTGCCAGCGCCGTTCAGGTTAAAAAAATCCGCGCCGATGGCCTGCCGACCTTATCTATAAACAGCACCGCCGATACCACCTGGTTTCAAATCGATACAAACTCTACCAATGGCCCTTTTGACAGGCGTGAGGATATCTTTACCGCCGGCCTGCTGTTCCGTATCCCCCTATTCACCGGGTACGCAGACACCAATAACATTGCCAAGGCCACTGCCGAAGCGCAAAGCCAGGCCGAACGGAATATCGCCATGGAGCAGCAGGTGGTGCTCCAGGTCTTTCAATCCTATTACGCACTGCAGACTGCCATTGAGACCGTGCGGAGCGTTGAGGACCTGCTTGCCAATGCTCAGCAATCCGAGGAGGTAGCGACTGCCCGTTATAAGGAAGGGGTGGGAACCGTTCTGGACCTGGTATCTACCCAATCAGCCTTAGCAGCGGCCCGCGCCCAGCAGGTGCTGGCCGGCTGGCAATGGCGCACCGCCGTTGTCCAGCTTGCCCATGATACCGGTATGCTGGGGCTTAACGGTGAAATTCTTCGGCCTATCGAGACAAGACCAAATCAATGAAACCAAACAACGGTTGAAACTCATGAACAATATCAAGTTGGCAAACAAAAAATATAAAATCTTATGCTTAGCGCTCCCTCTGCTTTTGCTGTTTGCGGTTGGACTCTCTTCCTGTAGTAGAGGCGGGGGGCAGGATAAGCCGGGCAAGTCTGATAAAAAAATAAAACCGCCAGTTTCAGTGTTGACTGCCAATGTCAGGACCTCCGATGTGCCGGTTGAGCTTCGAGCCATAGGCGCGGTTGAATCCTGCCAATCCTCGCCGGTTCGCGCCCAGGTCGGCGGCATCCTCACTGAGATTCGTTTTCAGGAAGGTGATTTTGTCCGGGCCGGGCAAATTTTGTTTGTGATTGACCAAACGCCCTTTAAGGCAAATCTCAAGCAGTTACAGGCAAACCTGGCCCGGGATGAGGCCCAGATCAGTAACGCCGAAGCCCAGAACCGCAATGCCGTTGCGCAGTTACGCAACGATGAGGCCATGGCTAAACGTTACGAACAACTGGTGCAAAAAGATTATGTCACCCGGGAACAGTATGACCAGCGGCTGACGAACATGATCGCTGCCCAGGCCGGCCTGGATGCCAGCCAGGCATCCAGTCAGGCCGCCAGGGCAACAGCCGAAGCCACTAAGGCCGCCATTGAAAGCCTTACTATCCAGCTCGGCTATACCGAGATCCATGCACCCATCTCCGGGCAGACCGGCACTCTGCTAGCCAAGCCTGGAGACCTGATCAAGGCTAACGATACCAACCCATTAGTTATCATCAATCAGATTGAACCGATCCGGGTGCGATTCTCAGCAAATGAGGAAAAATTAGCCGAGATTATGAAATACCGCAAACAGGAGCCTTTGCGAGTGAGAGTAACTCCGCCAGGCGGCGGCGAAGCGCGGGACGGACGGCTTGTCTTTGTTGACAATGCCGTGGACCCGGCCACAGCCACTGTTGCTTTAAAAGCGGAGTTGCCGAACCTTGATCACGCCTTGTGGCCCGGACAGTTCGTGGATACAACCATGACCCTGCACACCATCAAATCAGCTCTGGTGGTTCCGGCTACAGCCGTATTGACCGGCCAGAAGGGCACCTATGTCTATGTCGTGGACTCGGAGGGCGTAGCCGGCGTTCGCCCGGTCAAATCAGGCCTATCTATGGGCGAAGATACGGTGATCGTTGAGGGCCTTAAACTTGCGGAAACCGTGGTAACTGATGGTCAGCTGCGGTTGAGTCCAGGGGCCAGGGTCATTGAGAAAGCAGGGCTTGAGGCCGAGTCGGGAGTGAAAAAGAGTACCACTGATTCCAAAACTACGCCGGACAAGCCGCTTCTGGACAAGACCGAAAAACCTGCAATGCGAGAGAAAACCCCTTGAACATCGCCGCCCTTTTCATTCGCCGGCCAGTGGCGACCAGCTTGGTCATGGTGGCCATCCTCCTATTTGGCATCATGGGTTACCGGGCTCTGCCGGTCAGCGATCTGCCCAATGTTGATTTCCCCACTATTCAGGTCAGGGCCTCCTTGGCCGGCGCCGCCCCGGAGACCATGGCCTCGGCCGTTGCGACCCCGCTGGAAAAGCAATTTTCCACCATCGCCGGCATCGACTCCATGACCTCATCATCCAATCTGGGGGCGTCCACCATTGTCCTGACCTTCAACCTGGAGCGTGATATCGATGCGGCTGCCCAGGACGTCCAGGCAGCGATTTCCCAGACCATGCCCAAATTGCCCAAGGATATTGTCACCCCCGCGCTACGGAAGGTTGACCCCTCCGCCGACCCGGTCCTCTATCTGGCCCTCACCTCAGAGACCCTGCCTTTGTCCGCCCTCAGCGAGTATGGCGAAACCTTGCTCGCCCAAGGGATCTCCATGGTGCAGGGCGTCGCCCAGGTCATGGTCTACGGATCCCAAAAGTATGCAGTGCGGGTGCAGGTTGACCCGCGCCGCCTAGCTTCTAAGGGGATTGGGCTTGACGAGGTTGCGGCAGCCATTGAGAAAGGTAATGTCAGCCTGCCCACCGGCACCTTATGGGGGCCGGAAAAAACCCTTACTCTCAAGGCCTCCGGCCAGCTGACCAAAGTTGCGGATTTTCAGGCTCTGGTGGTGGCCTACCGAGGCGGAGCGCCGGTTCATTTGGGTGAGCTGGGTGAGGTGATCGACAGTGTTCAGGAGGATAAGACGGCTAACTGGTTTTACAGCAACGGCAAGGGGACCCGGAGCATTGTTCTCGCCATTCAGCGCCAGCCCGGTACCAACACGGTCAAGGTCGTCCAGGATGTCAAGGATATCATTAACGGACTCAAACAGCAGATCCCGGCCGCCGTGAACCTGGAAGTGCTGTACGATCGTTCCCTGACCATTCAGGACTCAGTCAACGATGTCCAGTTCACCCTGCTCCTCACCTTCGGGCTGGTAGTTTTGGTTATCTTCATCTTTTTGCGCAATGTCCCGGCCACCCTGATTCCCAGTCTCGCCTTGCCGATGAGTGTGGTGGGAACCTTTGCAGTCATGTACGCCTTTGGTTATAACCTCGACAACCTTTCGCTGATGGCGCTGACCCTCTCTTTAGGCTTTGTGGTGGACGACGCCATCGTTATGCTGGAAAATATTGTCCGTCATATCGAGATGGGCAAAAAACCAATGCAGGCGGCCTTGGATGGCGCCCAGGAGATCGGCTTCACCATCCTGTCGATGACGGTCTCGCTATCCGTGGTCTTTATTCCCCTGATGTTCATGGGTGGGATCATTGGCCGGCTGTTCCGCGAGTTTTCGGTTACCATTGTTTCAGCCATCCTGATCTCGGGCTTTGTCTCGCTTACCTTGACGCCGATGATGTGCAGCCGGATGCTGAAACCGCACAGCATGGTCAGGCACGGCTGGCTGTTCAATCTCTCAGAGCGGATGTTCGCCGCCATTTTGCGCTGGTATGAGATCAGTCTCGCCTGGTTTGTCCGCCAACGTAAGACGGCGGTTGTTATCTCCCTTTTGCTGATGGCCGGCACCGTCCATTTATTCAGTCTCGTCCCCAAAGGCCTCTTTCCGGTGGAGGATACGGGACGGATCAATATCAGCACCGAGGGGGCCGAAGGCATCTCCTTCGAGGCCATGGTCCGTCACCAGCAGGCCTTGGCCGCCGTAGTCGCCACCGAGCCCAATACTGCGTCCTTTATGTCAGCCGCCGGGGCAGGAGGGTCATCTGCCTCCAGCAATCAGGGACGTTTTTTTATGCGTTTAAAACCGCGGGAAGAACGGCAGCTCAGCGCCGAGCAGATCATTGACGGACTGCGGCCAAAACTCGCTCAGATCCCCGGGATCCGCGCTTTTCCGCAGGTGCCGCCACTTATCAGGCTGCCGGGGGCGTCGAGTAAGAGTCTCTACCAGTACACTTTGCAAGGACAGGATTTGCAGGAGTTGTATCAGGTGGCTCCTCAACTTGAGGCGAAGATTAAAGAGATCCCCGGGTTACTCGATGTGACCAGCGATCTCCAGCTAAAAAACCCGGAACTCAACATCGACATTGATCGGGAACATGCTGCCGCCTTGGGACTATCGGCCGACCAGATCGAAAATTCTCTCTATTTCGCCTATGGCGCCCGACAGGTGTCGACCATCTACCCCCCGACCAACCAATACTGGGTGATCCTCCAGCTCCTGCCGGAGTATCAGGCCAACCCCAAGGCACTTGACCTCCTCTATCTCCACTCCAGCAATGGCGGTCTGGTTCCCCTTACCTCCATCGTCACCACCAAGAAGTCTCTTGGCCCTCTGGCAGTGAATCACTCCGGCCAGTTGCCGGCAGTGACTCTCGCTTTCAATACCGAGAGCGGCTTCTCTTTAGGTGATGCCGTGGCGGCAGTGGAAAAAGCGGCTCAGGGAATTCTGCCACCCACCATAAGCGGCAGCTTCGCGGGCACCGCCCAGGCGTTCAAGGCCTC
>MGTA01000042.1:9195-11174 GCA_001799225.1 Deltaproteobacteria bacterium RIFOXYD12_FULL_50_9 | reverse complement strand
ATATAGTATATATTTTAGTGGCTACATTCTGCTCCTAAATATGGTATTATCTCGAATTGTTTAAACTTTTTTGGTTTGGATGGGGGGAACATCCGTCAAAATCAAAAGCCAGAACGGCCAGAGTGTTACCCTGGGCGGCCCGAGCCCCAACACACCAGAAAAATTAGCCTCAGCATTGTGCGAAGGAGATCAACTTCCCGCCGATCTGATGAAAAAACTTATCAATCAGGTAAGTCAAACATTGCTCAAAGCAGCCACAGCCTACTGCAAGGACAAAAAAGACGACCCCCAATGCCAACAGAAGGCTCAGAAAACTTGGGTTTTCGGAGTCCGCGATTGATCCATTGAGCAGGCCTATAGTTGTAGTTTGTCAGTACTAAGGGGCTTGATTTGTTTTTTGTAGTGATTGAATCGTCACTTGAGAGTAAATTCAACCCGTCCCGCCGGGACATTTTCCTTTTTCGCACTGTTCTCAGTTGGTGTCTCTGCAAGGAAAACTCTTTTGGGGTCAAGCTTGCCCTGGTCTATTAAATAATCTCGTACAGTAGCTACTCTCTTTCGGGTGAGTAGTTTTAGGTCGTCGCTGCCAATAGTTATCCGGGTAATGATAAGTTTCTCCATTTCCTCGGCCGTTAAGGGCCTTGCCTCTTTGGCCGGACGGGGAATCTTTTCATCTTTAAACACCATCTCAATAAATTTGGGACGCTCTTCGGCAGTAACTGTTATGGCCTCAAGGCCGGCGGCCTGTTGACCAAGCTTGATAGCCTCCTTGAGTTTCTGGGTTTTAAGTTTGCGCTCTAAGGCGAGATCCCTCAGGCCCGGGGCGTCAAGGTCGGGATCGGCATGTCCGGCAATCTCAAGTCTTAAGGCCGGGCGTTCGGTCAGTGCTTTGGCTAGTTTGTCAAGACGGCCGGTCGCGCCCTGATCCAGGTTATCGACAGCAGGGGCAAAGGGAACAAACGAGAGTTCGTCGCCGCCACCGAAGAGCGAACCAAGCAGCGCGAAAGGAGCGGTGGCTGCTTTGGTGATTATATTAACCAGAACTTTCCAGAGGATTTTGCCATAACTGAAATCAGGATCGTCAAGTGTGCCGGTAATGGGAACATCAAGATCGATCATGCCATTGCGGTCGGTCAGGAGTGCCAGAGCAAAACGGACCGGTAGTTTAACCGCGTCAGGGCTTTCAACCTCTTCACCAAGAGTAAACTGATCAAAAACGATTTTGTTCTGAGAGTCGAGTTTGCGGTTCAGGATTTTATAAGTCAAGGCGAGGTCGAGTTTGCCTTTTTCGATTTTGTATCCCAGATATCTTGCCGAATAAGGGGTGAGTGGGTTGAGATCCATGTTTCTGAAATCAATTTTAAGATCAACCAGCAGGTTTTTGGCAAAGGGATTTAACAATCCTGTGATCTCCAGGGGAGCATAGCCATCAAGGTTGCCAAGTAAATTTACTTCGCCGCCGCCGCTCTCTTCAGAAGACATGCGTGACACCCGGCCTGCCAGGTTGATGAATTTCATTCGGTAATTCGGCTGGATATGGCGGTCAGAAAAATCGATAACCGCTCCGGCCAGGGTAATGGATTTCAACTCCACAGGCGTTGATTCTTGCTGCTGCTGAGGCTTTTCTGCTGTCGGGGGTTCGGCCTGATTGTCAACCGTTAGTTTTGTCAGGTTGACGGATGAGTCCGGGGCGACATCTACCCTGAAGTAGGGGTCAGTTAAAGAGACACTGTCAAGAGTAACCTGGTTCGGTTCTGTTCGGACATTAAGGCCTTTGAGGCTCAACGAGCCCCATTTAAGTAGATCTTCGGCGCTTTGCTTGGCAATGATCCGGACATTCATGACGTCAACATCACCTCTAAATCCACCTGGAGTCTTACCGTCCGGATTTTTTTGAAAAACTACCTTGCAGTCGGTGAAAAGGGTGCCGTCCAGCAGGTCGATTTTAACTTTGTCAGATACATATGGGCCAAAAGCAG
>MGTA01000042.1:4534-9175 GCA_001799225.1 Deltaproteobacteria bacterium RIFOXYD12_FULL_50_9 | reverse complement strand
AGGCAGGTCGACGCCTTTAAGACCGAGGTTGAATTCGCCGCTCAAAGGTTCAATAACGAGAACTCCATCTAATGATGCCGAACCCTGTTTTGTGGTGTTAAAAGAAATTTTTGTCTTCCCTTTTTTGCCAGGTTCGTTGGTGATTCCAGAACCGTTAACTGATATTTTGGAAAGTTTGATTATGGCCGGTTGGCTTGGCTTGAAGTCATCGAATACCAGATTGCCTCTTTCAACTTGCAAACCTGCCAGAGTCCACAGCCAGGGTTTTTGAGGATCAGCGCTTGGTTGATCTCCAACCGGTTGGGCACTTTCGGAAGCTATTAAATTGCTGATTGAAAGTGCCCCGGCAGCATCTCTCTTGACATGAATTTCCGGTTTTTGCAGGGAGATAGCGACGGAAATTTTTCTGGCCTCCGAGTCGGCACTCCCATCTGTGAGTTTGAGCGCGGCCAGACTGAAAAAAGAGGTCTTATCGTCTGGTAGTTTGAGCACCAGATCGTCAAGGGTCAGCGTTCCGCCGGTCAGTACTATCTTGTCCAAGCCGTTGATTGTAAATCGGCCCGAAAAACCAAGCAGGCCTTTGGCAAGATTAAACCGAATTTTATCTCTGTAATATGGACTGTATTTTGGGAGATTGAACTTGGAGAGCGAGAAGTCGCCTGAGAGGTTGAGGGGGCTGTAAACGCCCTGTATACTTGCCTCGGCGGTTTCGGCATCAACCGTGGTGATTTTCATCTGGGCGTTTTTGATCGATTTGGATGTCAGGTCGAACCCTTGCCCTTGCACTTCAAAATTGCCAAGAGTTGTGGCAAAAGGTTTGTGCATGGAATCGTCTTTGAAATCAACTTTTCCCATGTTCAGTTCGATGTTATCGATAGACAGTGATACCGTAGCTGTTTTTTCTTGTTTTGCTTCTCGGGGTTGTTTTGTTGAATCGGCGGAAGGTGTCAGAACATCAAGATTGAGTTTGCCGGATTTCAGCTTTCTGATATTGGCGTAGGGGGCGTTGAGAACAAGGGAGGTCAATTTGAAATTGCGGGCCATAAGGTCGCAACCCGCAAGCTCAATATTTAAATCTTTGAACCCCAGCAGATCAGCACCATTTTTTTCGGCCAGAGCTAGATCGCTCAGGGTCACCCGGCCTGAAAGAAGTACGGTAGGCTCTTTTTTATGGTGTTGCACATATGAAAGTTTCAGGTTGAGAGCGGCTGTAGCGCTTTTAACATCAAAATTCAGGGGGCTTGGATTGTAAGGTAAGTAATGAAGCAGATTGAGGTTGTTGAGCACAATATCAAATTCGGTCTCCAGAGAATCTTTAAAAGGTTTGGTACGTCCTTTAATATCAACCGGACTCTTGTCAAAAGAAAAAGTGAGGCGCGGTTGGGCAAATTCTTCGATGAAGATCGGCAGGTTTGATACTACCGGTATAAAGAATTCGATATTGCTTATCGTGTGGTTTGTGGCGGTGCTCCTGTTGGCGAAATCGACCTGTCCACCTGTAATGCGGACGTTACCGAGGAAGAAGCGGAATGGGGAGCTTTCGGGTGGTGCAGTCTCCGGCGGTTTTTCTGACTTTTTGGCAAGGAGGTCGGAGAAATTGTAGGTATGATTTTGAAATAGTTCTATCTTGATTGACGGCCGGGTTATGGTCAGTTCTTTTATGACGAGCGCTTTGCGGAAAAGCGAGGATATTTGTAGATCAGTTATCAGTTCATCCACCGAGATAAATTCGCCTTTTCCGTCTGGTTCACCGAGTGAAAATCCGCGAATAACTACCCGCAAAGTAAAAGGGTTTATCTTGATTTCTGCGATCCGGGTAGGTCGGCCAAGTTTTTCGCTGATTTTTTTGCTGGCCACATTTTTTAAAATAGGCGGCAACCCAAAGGTGATAAACAATAGGGAACCAGCTACAAAGCAGAGCGCGCTGATTATCCAGGCCTTTCGACTCATAAAAAAAACTCCTGTTGGATTTTGAAGCGGATAACTCTTGATCGGCAAAACAAAGAGAGGCACCGGCAATGGCCGGCGCCTCTCTTGTCTTGCCGCCGGTCTAATCAGGCGTTATTTTTTGTCTACCAGAGTAGTTCCGGAAATGGTTGCAACTACCCGGCGATTCTGGGCTCTGCCTTCCGCAGTATCGTTACTGGTAACAGGATTACTCGCTCCAAATCCTTCGGCCTTCAGCCGATCCGCTTGAATTTCTAATTTGTTAATCAGATAATTTACAACGCTGTCGGCTCGGCGTTGCGATAGTTCCTTATTCATGTCAGGATTGCCGCTGGAGTCGGTGTGGCCCTCAATCACGGCGCTGGAATCGGGAAAGGACCGCATGAATGTTGCCACTTCGGCAAGGTTGTCATGGTATTCCGGTTTTATTTCAGCCTTATTCACATCAAATTCAACATTGATCTTCAGGCTGACAGGTTGCAGCAGTTTGATGTTACAGCCCTGGTCGTCTATCTTGGCGCCCTTCGGGGTATCCGGACACTTGTCGACAGAGTCGTAAACGCCGTCTTTATCAGTGTCGAGCGGGCAACCGTTAGCATCGATTTTTATGCCCTCCGGGGTATCAGCACATTTATCAAGATAGTCATATATGCCGTCGGCATCGCTATCAAACGGGCAACCGTTGGCTTCGACCTTTATCCCCCACGGGGAGTTCGGGCATCTATCGGCTGAGTCGTATACCCCATCGCCATCGGTATCAAGCGGGCAACCATTGGCATCGACCTTAAATCCTTGTGGGGTGTTCGCACATTTATCTTGATAGTCGTAGACGCCGTCGGTATCGTTGTCAAACGGGCAACCATTCTTGTCAACCTTGACGCCGGACTCCGTGCCAGGACAACGGTCAGTTGCATCTCTGACGCCGTCATTGTCCGCGTCGGCAGCTTTCTGAGTGCAACCGTTTTCATCAACATGTTCCCCCATTGGGGTATCTGGGCATTTATCCAAAGAGTCGGAGACTCCGTCGTTGTCGCTGTCAAGCGGGCAACCTTTTGTATTCACTCTGACACCTGATTCAGTCGCAGGGCATTGATCATCCTTATCAATAACTCCGTCCTTGTCGCTGTCTAGTGGGCAACCCTTCTGGTCTACTGTAGTGTCGGATTTTGTGCCGGGGCATTTATCAAGATAATCTTCGACCCCGTCGCCGTCACTGTCAAGCGGGCAACCCTTCGCATCAACCTTAACGCCTCTTGGCGTATCAGAGCATTTATCAAGCTGATCGTATACACCGTCACCATCGCTGTCGAGCGGGCAACCTTTTTTGTCAACCGAGAGGCCTGATTCGGTATTAGGGCAGCGGTCTTGGTGGTCATAAACTCCATCGCCGTCGCTATCAAGCGGACAGCCTTTGCTGTCGACCGTGGCGCTCCGCGGTGTATCAGCACAAGAATCAAGCAGATCGGGTACGCCGTCGTCATCATTGTCCAGAGCATCCTTGACGCCACCAAAACGGTAGCTTGCTCCAATGGTGAAGAGAAAATTATTGCGCGTGTCCTCAAATGGAATAATGTGTTGGACATCTATCCGCAGCGCCAAGTCGTCGTCAAGCTGATATTTGACTCCACCGCCATAATTGACAAAAGGATCATAGTCTTTTTTTCTTTGAGCTGCGTCCATATATATTGATCCTGCTCCGGCGGCCAGGAAGGGGATAATTTTTTCGGAAAACGAAAAATTGTAGAGGCCTTCAAGACGCATTAGAATAGAGTGAGCGCCGTTTTTTAAAGGTTTTGCATTCTCGGAATCCACATAGAATCCCGCTAATTCTATGGCCCACTCTTTGGTCAGATCGTGGCCAAGGCCTAGGCCGAACACCGGCCCGTCTTCAAGTTTGTCCTTGTCGTCATATAAATAATATCCGGCAAACGGCGATAAGGTATAAGATTGCTTGGTTTCGGCCCGGGATATTGCAGCCGAGCTGGCAACAAGCATAATACTTCCCAATGCTATAAGCTTTCTAACATTTTTCATTTAATCCTCCGGCTTTGTTAAGAAGTACTGTCAAAAATTGCGATGATAAATTTTTTAGGTTGCATATCCTTGGAATTTTCTTTGCTGCATCTCCACCATTTCTTATTCTTTGAATAAAACCAATTCAATTTGTACAGAAAGTTAGACGGTACTCTTGCCAATATTTAAAAGGCATATCGCAACTAACGTGCCAGCGAAAACCTACTGATACTGATGATGCAATGCTTTGAATATACTGGGGAATTGTAAAACGGAGAGTGATGGGTGAAAGAATAACCCTCAATGAAATCCGTCATGTTTAACATAACTGTCATATATGACGGATCGTTGAGGAAAAAACATTTACGATTTGAATCCGCTAGGAGATTAAAAAGATCATGGATCTTCCATGCTTCTATCGGGTGTTATAGAAGGATTGATGGCTTACCCTCCAATCGGTGCCGAAACTGGAGGCGGTGTTTGTGGCTGTTTACCAAAGCCGGTCCATTGGTAAAGCCTGCCGCTCTGGTTAAACCAGAAAAGGATGCTTAGTAGAAAAACCAGTACCACTAAAAGTTTAGGCCAGAGTCGGGTCGGATCGGCAAAGGGATTTTCCAATGATCCGGATGCGCCTTCAGGCAGTTGAGCGACCTTGGTAAGCGAGGCCCCGAAAGGAATATT
>MGTA01000042.1:0-4502 GCA_001799225.1 Deltaproteobacteria bacterium RIFOXYD12_FULL_50_9 | reverse complement strand
TGGCATTAAGCAGCGGGCCTAGGTTGCGTTGCCGGAGTTTTAGTCAGGCGATCATCATCGCAGTTAAGTTCTCTAGTTGCCAGGGCGAGATAATCGGCTTCCTGGCGATTCAGTGCGTCCCCAGCTTTTGTGTCAAAGGCTGCTAATTGGCAACGGGTAAAAAAATCGTCGACTTTGGCTTGTACGCTTTTGTAAATGGCAGCGGCAGAGGCGGTCTTTTCTCCCAGGAGCAGAATAGCGGAATCGGATTCTGCTTTTTGCGACCATTCGTTAAAAGTCTGAGCTTCGGTGAAGAAAAGATCGGTCTTGGCCTGATCAATGCCTGGCTTGCCACTGCGATCGGTAAGGGCGCCCAGGCAATCCCCATTGAATCTAGTCTGGGCGAAGATTTTGAGGGTGTCCGAGGTATCTTCGGCCGAGATTTCAGTGCTGTCGCCTTTGTCTAGATTGAGCAGAATCTGTTTAGCCGCCCTGAGAATTTGCAGACCTTCAGGAATGGTATCATTAATGGCCGTCAAGGGCAGGGCAGTGGCCTGTTGGATAAGGATGTCCGGATCTCGGAGAAGTACACCAGCCCAGTTGAGAGCTGCGAGAAGTTCCGGTGCCCTGATATGGCCGTCGTTGTCCGTATCGATCAAAGCCAGTGTAGTGGAGTCGAACTCGAGGCCATAGGTCGGACAGCTCAACACCATCCAGAGTTTCTAGTCGAGTTGATAGAGATTTAGCAGGTCGGCGCCAGTCGTCAGTTTAACTTGGTCAATACCTCCGGCACGAAAAAAATTCCTTTTGTAAGGTGAATTGTCCGGATAGGTTTGGGGCATTTTGCCTCCTTTAAAATTTGTAAAAAGAACGTTGGCAAAATTGTATGCAATTTGCATCAATAATCAAGAGAAGATCTTTTTAAGATTATCAGGGAATAGTTGGTTAAAGGCAAAAAAATATTGTTGGGAATGTTGTTCAGTTTATTAAATGTTCGCTTAGCGATAGAAGGAAATTACCGAGCGTCATGAATTGTTTTTGGGCCGACAATGATCAGAATTGTACTTGCTAGAATCGCCAGCATTGCGAAAATGCTGGTGGTTGTGATCCGTTCGTTTGCAACCCATGCACCAAGAAGCACAGCCAGGACTGGATTAACATAGGCATAGCTCGTGGCCAGGGCTGGACGGACATTTTTTAGGAGATAAGTGTAGGCTGTGTAGCCGAGCAGTGAACCGAACACAGCAAGGTAGGCCAGCGCCATAGTGGCTCGGTATGAGGGATGTGCCGGAATACGTTCCCCAGTGAAGAAGCCAACGATCAAGACCAGCAAGCCACCGCAAAACATCTGCGTCGCACTGGCCATCATACTAGACGGCAGAGTCAGTCGTCTGCTGAGTACGGATCCGAAGGCCCACGATGCAGCTGCTAGAATGAGCAAAGCCGCTCCTGCCGGATGGGTCTGCAGATCGCCGTCGATATTGAGCAGGACGATTCCGGCCAAACCACAGGCTAGACCAAGCCACTCACATCGTACCGGCCACTGTCTCCAGAGCCCGGCAAACAATACTGTCCAAAGTGGAGTTGTGGCGATCACCAGTGCAGCAGTGCCTGTGCCGACCGATTGCAGAGCAAAGACAACGCCGCCGGTCCCACCCAGAAGCAGAAAAGCGCCGATGATAAATGACCCGAGCCACTGTTCTTTGGTAGGAGACGACTTCCCTTTTATCTTTAGGAAGATATACATGCCTGTTCCGACAAGCATATAGCGAAATCCTGCTGTAAAAAAAGGGGGAAAGCTTTCGAGAGCAAAGCGGATGGCCAGATAGGTTGAACTCCAGGCTATATATAATGTCAAAAGAGCAATGATAATGGGTGTTTTGTTTTTGTCGTTCACTGAACGATACCGCGAGAAATTGAGCATGTTTATAGTTTAATAACGAGCTGTTTTCAACAATAGCGCTGATAAAATATTTCGATTTCGTTTCCCATTAGAATGGAGTTGTCATTGTGTTTTTTTAACCAAGCGCAATATCCCAGAATAGTATAAATTATTCTTGATAAATTTAATGAAAATATTATTTAATTAATGAGCCTAACGAATATTTTTAAATATTGAGCATTGCGGCAGAGATGTGATAGCAGTATTCCTCAATATTTTCTGAAAAAAGATGCCATGTTTGCGTCAAGAAGAGAAAATCCATGTCATTATATGCAATACAAAAAGTATATGTCAGTAATTTAAATACGATTGTCGTGAGGTGCCCGGCTTGCAGCAATACTAAAATCATTCCGGTGACTAAACTTAAAGGGATTAAATGTACCTTTAAGGTCGTCTGTATTTGTAAGGAAGCCTTTAAAGTCAATATCGACTATCGACGTAGATATCGTAAGAATATAAGCTTGCTAGGCAAGTACAAGCCACTGTCTGATTGGTGTCCTAGTGACTGGTGGGGAAAAATGCAGTTAAAGAACCTCTCGATGACTGGCGTAGGTTTTTTGGTGCAAGGTAATCATAAAATCTCAAAAAATGACAAGCTCCTGGTTAATTTTATTTTGAATGACCGGCATAATTCAGAAATTGAGAAGCCAGTCGTCGTTCGCAATATTGAGAAGAATTATATAGGCTGTGAATTTCAGGCACTTTCCCCATATGAAAAGGCTTTGGGATTCTATCTCCTAGTTTGATTCATATAACTTGACTCTTCCCGTTATTGAAAAAAAATTTTAACATCTTTTAACTCACTAAAACCAGGTGGCCTTTGGATCTTGTGTTATTTATGGATACCGCTATAATTTTGTTGACCTCCTGAATTTCTGTTTTTTACAGGCTCAACAAGTTCATGATCCAACGATCATTGACAATATGTTCGACCGTTTCGTATGCGACGTATAAGGTTTTAACCTCAAAGAATCACAAAGAAAAAGGTAGTGTCTGCTGTTGCCCATCTAGATCATATGATTGTATAGTGCAAAAAAACTTATCGACGCTTCGAAACGACGCTCGATCAAATTAAATATTTTGGGTTATATATTTTGATTGAAATATGCGGATGTGGGACATGCGAAGTCTTGCCCTGCTCAGTTAACTACATATTGGTTCATGAAAATTATCCATCTGTCGGTTTTAACCTGAGAGGAATCATCCATGCCAGATTCTATGGTTAAGGAAAAAAAAGGTTTTAGCCGTAAGATGATGGCTGAAGAGATTAATCTTCTGCCACTTGGAGGTTATGCTGGTGAAATAGTTGTAGTTAATAAAAAGGACGAACTTGAAGCGGTTTTTGTTGAACTAGATGGGGAAACTGTTCTTGGTTTTGACACCGAGACCAGGCCCTCTTTTCATAAGGGAGAAGATCATAAACCAGCTTTGATCCAGCTAGCTAGTAGCAAAAAAGTGTATATTTTCCAGTTGCGCCGTATTTTTTTTCCGGCGAAATTGAAAAAAATTCTTGAAAACCCAGATATTGTCAAGGCGGGTGTGGCTCTTGAATATGATATCTGCAAACTAAAAAATCTACGACCATTTCAGGAAGCATCTATGGTTGAATTGAGTAAGGCAGCTGCTCAAGCAGGTATTCAAAATCATGGCTTACGCGGATTGGCAGCTATATTATTGGGTATCCGTATCTCCAAGGGCGCCAGCACTTCAAACTGGGCGGCTCACAACTTGACTCCAGCACAAATTCGTTATGCGGCAACAGACGCCTGGGTTGGACGGGAAATATACTTATATATGGCAGCAGGAGGGTTGCTATAGATTTATCTCTATTATAGTGTTTAAACCATAATCCTTCGGGCTATCTAGATTCAGGCCATCTCTCTACATTTAAATCTTCTTCTCCTCAAAAAATATTGAATAACATAGCCAAAGAAGGTCCAAACAGGTGCAACACAAATGTGTCTTTTGGGTATGACACAGCACTGTTGCGTTGCAACACTTATGCGGCACACAATGGATTTATAGATGGTGAATTGTCACGATCTCTTTGATTTCAGAGTATTGTGTAAAATTATACGGTTCAATATGTGTAACTGTTTGTTTATTAAGTATAAAGGTAAAAGTAATTTTTTGTTGAGCTGTTAGCGAAACTCTTTATCAAAAAATGTCTAAAGAGAAAGGTGAAAAATATTTTATCTATTAATAATATATAGTTGTCTGGATAATCATTATGTTGAGCATAGTTTTGTAGTGTATTTTTATTAGTGTGGCATGGCCTGTGCAAAATGATTAAATCAAAAGCAATCATTAAAGAATATTAACGAAAAAGCAATAAATAAGGAGAAAGGCCATGGAAAAGACAATCAACAGCAACGGAATTAAGGTTAGGGGAAGTGAAAGTGTTGGATTTGAGAATCTTGTTCAAGGTTCTTCTCAATTTGGTATTGGCATTATTCTGACCTTGGCCGCTTTGGTAGGTATTTGGGGCGTGGCCTGTTTGATTGGTGGAATGGCCAAGAGTGGCAGCCTTATTGAAATGGGTAGAGGATTTCTAACTGCAGTAATAGGGATGTGATCAATC
>MGTA01000041.1:16160-19706 GCA_001799225.1 Deltaproteobacteria bacterium RIFOXYD12_FULL_50_9 | reverse complement strand
TTAAGATAATCTACCTCCTTGGCTCAGCCAAGTTACTTTATGAAAAATCTTCGCCGCAGGCGGGGTGAGACGCTAAATAAAAAGTTTAAGTGTGGCGCAAAAAAAACAGACTATCATTCCATTGAGGACTGACGCTCCAGCAGCTCGTAGGCTTTCCGGTACTCTTTAGCAGCTTTATCGACGTTTGGAAGTTTTTCATAAAAGGTGCCGAGCACATAATGAATATCCGGGCTCTGTGATTTACGGAGCAATAACGATTCAAGTTCGCTGATGCCATCTTGAACATTGTCTTGAGCCAAAATTCTAGCCGAACAAATCTGACCACGCAAAGAACCCGGTGTCATTTTTAGCCCTTTTTCAAGCATCTTGTCGGCCTCATCAAAATTGCCGATATCCAAATAGAGACAACCTAATTCAATGTAGGCATCTCCACCAATAGCCGGATAAACCTTAATGGCTTCCTGATACTCACGAATAGCACCGTCGTTCTGGCCCCGTTTTATAAGTACTTGCGCCATGCCGACAAAGCGAAGAGCGCTTTTCTCTTCAGGGGATTTATCAACGACCTTGGGGCGGAGAGCCTCTTCAACCTGCTCCCTGTTTTTTTCCCCAAGCAGAATTTCACATTCGCCTTTAAGCCTGTCTATTATATCATGGCTATAGCCCATACCGGTTACAACCTTGCCATCCTTATCAATCAATAAAAGTGCCGGCATGACAAATATTCCCAAGTCACCATATAAAGTTTTGCCGGAATCAATATACATGGGCACAGCACTCTTTGATTGTGTAACAATCTCCTCAATAACTGCGGCTGGATCCTCTTGAACATTGACGGAAATTACAGCTATTTTTCGTTGTTCAAAAAAAGGCATTAAATCCTGCAGACTTGTAAAGGCCTTGATAGATCGTTCTTTTTTGGCTGGCTGATCTGCCCCACCCCAGAATAAGATCACAAAAGGTTTTCCTTTAAAGCTGGCGAAACTCACGCTCTGTTTAGTCTTATAGTCAGTAACACTAACAGGTGGAACACTATCCCCAACGGCTATTGATCGAAATGGGAACGAACTGGCGAAGCTGTTACTCACCGGAAATAAGAAAGAGGCTGCCGTCACAAGGAAAACAAATATAATTCTCATAGTATTATTCAAAATTCCCCTCCCCAATTAAAGGTCACTACATAATAGTGGATAAAAAATATCAACAAAATTCAAGAGTACAATAGTTTTTATTATATAAAACTCTTCATATAAATCAAATAATATCCTTCGATATTCTTTTCTGGCAATCTATTTCAATAAAGCCAAACAACCTGTTATTTTGTCATGCCATGCCGGCAAGAGTGACTCACCATAATTTTCCCTGCGATATCAGCACTCAAAGCCAATCTGGTCTCTTTGACCGCTACAATAAATGGTCCGGTGGCATGATTATTAACCACTTCAAGACAGGTACCGACGGCCAAACCCATATCGGTCAATCGGGCCTTAACCGTGCGGCCGCCCAAAATCTCGACAATCAACACCTGCTCGCCGTTCGCAGCATACAAAAGCGGCAGCATAGGTTCCCGTTGCGCCATGCACTCTGAGCAGAGGCCATATATCTCCATCTTATGCTGTAGAGGATGAAAATTATAATGCCTGGCACAATCGAGTTGCAGGCTTTCAAGGTCTGGATTACTGAACTCCTGAATCAATCCGCAGCGTGTACAGATAAAATGGTCGTGATGGGTACCGAGATGCAGATGCTCATATCTGGTTTCCTGACTCTCGAAGGTGACTTTACTGGCAAATCCGAATCGACAGAACATCTCCATGGTTTCCTGCAAAAAAGCTCGATCATGCAACTCTGTTTTCTGGTCGATAATCATCCTTTCAAGGTCAGACAGGGTTACATGTTGCTCAACCGCCAGAAAAACGTCTAAGATCAGCAAACGCTCCTTGATTCTGCCGGCCTTAAAAGATTTAAGTACCGACTCGAATTGCCGGCGTTCCAATTTGTGTTGCTCGTTTACGGTTTGCAGCGCGTCAAATCTATTTCCATGACGGTCAGCAAAAAATGGTATTCGAAACATGGATAGTCACCCGGATCAAGCATAGAGCAGATATTTTTTTCTAGTCGCCTCAAACTCCAGAAGGCCGCTCTCCCAGCTCTTCTCAAGTTCAAGCAGATCAAAACCATCTGCAATGGCCATGCGCACCTCTCTATCACCCAGAATCAAATCAAGTGGCAACCGTTCGAACTCATACTCATAAGGAGGCACTTTATACTGAAAATCATCCGGATAAAGGCGGATAATCGTCTGCAGCAAAGCCAGGGAGGTCCGATATGGACGGAACTCTTGCCGGTTGATCACATGCACATGGAACCCATAACACTCCCTGCCCTGCCACTTATTGGATGTTGGCTCAAAAGCTATCGGCCGCAAGTAACAGCCTGGCAAATGTATATTGGCAAGGCCGGCTAAAACCAGCTGATAATCAAGAAAAGGCGCCCCTAAAAGTTCAAACGGCAAGGTGGTACCCCTGCCCTCCGAGATGTTTGTCCCTTCCCAGATAACCTGGCCCGGATAAACGAGAGCGGTTAACGGAGTCGGCATATTAGGAGAGGGGAAAACCCAGGGCAAACCAGTGTCGCTGAAATACATCCGCCGTTGCCAGCCCTGCATAGCTATGGTTTCAAGCCGAGCACCGATACCGAACCGGTCATTCAATAGGAGAGCCAGTTCAGCAAAGGTCAAACCATGCCGCATCGGTATCGGATAGAGCCCGACAAAAGAGGCGCAGCTGTCAACATTGAGCAGGTTCCCTTCAACAGCCTGCCCACCAATCGGATTCGGCCGATCTAAAACAACTACCAATTTATCGAGTTGCGCAGCAACTTCAAGACAATAGGCCAGAGTATACAGAAAGGTGTAGACCCGGGTACCGACATCGACCAGGTCTACCAATAGCACATCAAGATGATCAAACATGGCCGGAGTGGGTCGCCTCTCCTGGCCGTAGAGACTGAACACCGGTACTCCGGTGACCGGGTCAACAGCATGGCCTGACTCGATCATGTTATCTTGTTTTTCGGCATAAAAGCCATGCTGAGGTGAAAACAGGCAGGTGAGTTGCCCTGGAAACCGTTGGTGAATCAAATCCCGGCTGTGCCGCAACTTGCTGTCGCAGGAGGCTTGATTGCAGAGAAGCCCCAATCGTTTACCGACCAACCAGTCTGGCAGGGCTTGGATGAGCTGTTCGATACCTAAAGATACCATGAAGAAAAACACCTCGTACTTAAGAGAAACATTACCAGGCCATCCGGGTTTTAATGCCCCGGTCATGGATATACTCTTTGATGCCTTGCACAGTATAGGTCCCAAAATGGGTCATTGAGGCGATAAGCGCGGCATCGGCGCCTGCTTCATCAAGCACTGCCCGGATGTGTTCCGGTGTGCCGGCACCGCCAGAGGCAATTACCGGAATAGAGACCGCCTCGCAGATCATCTTGGTCAGTGTCATTTCATAGCCATGTTTAGTGCCATCGGCATCAATGGAATTG
>MGTA01000041.1:15975-16154 GCA_001799225.1 Deltaproteobacteria bacterium RIFOXYD12_FULL_50_9 | reverse complement strand
AATCTCATAACCGGACGGAATTTTTTGAGAAGCTTCCACCTTTTTCACATCCATTCCCAGGACAATACACTGACTGCCAAAGGCCTTGGCTCCATCGGCGATAATTGCCGGATTTTTAACGGCGGCACTATTGACACTTATCTTTTCAGCACCGGCCAGCAACACCGCCCGCATATCAT
>MGTA01000041.1:13982-15927 GCA_001799225.1 Deltaproteobacteria bacterium RIFOXYD12_FULL_50_9 | reverse complement strand
CGGCCGTCCGCCGGACAACGTCGATCATGATGTCACGCTTATCGCTCGAGGCGGTAATGTCATAAAACACCAGCTCATCAGCACCCTGTTCATAATAAAAACGGGCCATCTCGACCGGATCACCAATATCAACGTTGTTTTTGAATTTGATCCCCTTGGTGGTCTTCCCCTCACGAACGTCCAGGCAGGGAATAATGCGTTTGCTCAGCATGCCGGACTCCATCTGCAGAAATTATCAAGAATGACCAGGCCGGCAGCCCCGCTTTTTTCAGGGTGAAACTGCACAGCCACCAGATTATCAAGTGCAACTGCCGACGTAAAAGTGATACCGTAGCAGGTGGTCCCCACAATAAGGTCACGGGCCTCTTCCGGGACTTCCGGGTAATAAGAGTGCACAAAATAATATTCACTCTCGGCGCCCAGGCCTGCAAAGACAGGGTGCTCAGCAAACAATACCTGATTCCATCCCATATGCGGAATCTTGAGCCTTCTACCTTCATCCAGCAAGGGGTCGGGGAATCTTTTTACTACACCAGGGAGCAAACCAAGGCAGCGGGTGTAGCTATCTTCTTCACTCATGGAAAAAATTATTTGCGTTCCCAGACAGATCCCCAAAATCGGCTTGCCATCGACAAAGGCCTGCCTGATGACCTGATCAAGACCCAATTCCCGCAGATCGGCCATGGCCTTGCCGGCCGCACCGACACCAGGAAAGATGATTCGGTCAGCTGCCGCAATCTCCTGATGGTTGTGGGTTATGCAAACCGGATAGCCAAGATAGCGGACTGCCCGTTCCACACTGGTCAGATTACCGGCCCGGTAATCAATAATTGCGATCATAAGGCTATTCAACTCCCCATAAAAAATACAAAACCGCTTCCCAAATCCCTTTGATGAAAACGGCTTGACAGCAGCAACTTAATGGTTTTCTTAGGAAAGATATAACCAAATTATCCAAAAATTTGCACGGAAAATCATTAAATTCCTCAAGGAAATCCCTTTAGGTTATGGCTTGATCCGAACGCAGATTGCGGAAAAATTCTTCGCAGGGCAGACAGAGCACTCCATTCCGTTCGAAACGTTCCTTGCCGCGATAAAGCAAACAGGCCCGGGCTTCCGGGTAATCTTCCCGGAAACGTTTGAGGCCGGTCAGCATGGCAGGATGGACACGGCTACTATTTTTGACCTCGATAGCATAAAAAGTGTCGGGGCCATAGAGGACGAAATCCACTTCCACACCGGACTTGGTGCGCCAGAAAAACAACTGGCACTCCTCTTGCCGGTAAGCAAGCCAGGCACGGAGATGCTGAGCGACTAAGCCTTCAAGCGCCGCTCCTTCGATCTCCTCCGGCCTGTCCAATGGACCTGCAGGCCGCAGGCAGCGGAACACCCCGGCATCGAACAGATAAAATTTTTGATGGGTGATCAGGTGACGTTTAGCTCGTCGCGAAAAGACCGGGATTTGAAAAGCGAGCAAGAGATCCTCAAGAATGCTGATATAGCCCTCGACGGTCTTGCGGTTGACCTCGCATTCCCTGGCCACCTCAGTAAGATTGAGCAGTGCGGCGTGGGAAAAACTAGCCGCTTCCAGAAAGCGGCTGAAGGAACCGATATCGCGCACCAACCCTTCCATCTGGACCTCTTCGCGAACATAGAGACCGACATAGGCTTTCAGTGTTTCCATGGGGGCCGGCGCCCCTACCACAACCGGCACCAGACCGTAAGCAAGCGCCTTTGCCAGCGAAAACTCTTCCCCGATCTCAGATGCCATAAACGGATGCATTGTTTTCATGGCCGCGCGGCCGGCCAACAGATCCACACCGCTTCGTTTAAGCTTCCGGCTGCTTGACCCGGTAAGCACAAACCGCAAATCACGGCGTTCTTCCATGAGCTTGTGGGTCACAGAGAGCAGCTCAGGCGCCTTCTGGACCTCGTCGATGACCAC
>MGTA01000041.1:13211-13970 GCA_001799225.1 Deltaproteobacteria bacterium RIFOXYD12_FULL_50_9 | reverse complement strand
AAGGAGCCGCTCAGGTCGGGCGGCATACGAACGAAAAAGGTCAGGTGCAAGCAGGTCAATGGTAAGGGCTTCAGGCATATACTGGGCAATCCAGGTGGATTTACCCGTCCCCCGAGGACCGAATAGGAAAAAACTACCAACGCCGGCCTGAAAAAAACGAGTCACTGTTTCCATTATGGCTTCCTTTTTGGAGTTTCTAATTCCATAAATATCATAATGCGGCTGTTAAATGCAAGGAAATGTGTTCGTGGAAAAATATCTCGTTTCAGCCTTGCCTTATAGCACCGGCTAACGTAATATTTTTTCCATTGACAGTAATTTCTTTAAAAACCGCCTGAAAGGTTGGCTAAAAAAAGCAGATGGCATAACGTTATGAAAATTGCAATCAGCGGCAAGGGTGGAGTCGGCAAGACCTCGATAATGGCGATGCTCGCCCTCCATCTCCATAACCAGCGAGGCATGGAGGTCCTGGTGATCGATGCGGACCCAAGCCCGCACATGGCCCAAACTCTCGGAATTAAGGATATCGCCAATCTCAGGCCGATCGCCGACATGAGGGATCTGCTGACCGAACGTTCCGGCAAGACGCCAGGATCGCCATTCTATAATATCAACCCCAAGATTGACGATCTCATCAGTCGTTTCATGGTGGGAGAAGACGGTCTCAGGCTGATGGTCCTCGGGGCAATTCAAACCGGTGACAGCGGCTGCGCCTGTGCGGAAAACACCGTACTGCGACGGTTGCTTGCCAAACTCATT
>MGTA01000041.1:3991-13179 GCA_001799225.1 Deltaproteobacteria bacterium RIFOXYD12_FULL_50_9 | reverse complement strand
AGAACGGCCCAAAAAATTCAAAAACTTGCCAATGATGTGGGGATTCCGCGAATTTCGTTCATCGGCAATCTGGTGCGGGATAGTGATGATGAGCAATTCTTGACCGAAGCCCTTGGCGCCAGGCCAATCGCCTGCTTCCCTGATTCTGCGGAGATCAGAAAAGCCGAACGCAATCAGGAACCCCTCAGCCGGATGGCTGAGCTGTTCAGATCACTACTTGAGGAGATGGTCACGGTCCTGGCGCTGTAACGCGGTTATCTGCCTCCGGAAAAAGTTCACTCCATAATAGTACTATTGGTAAGCTGGTTCAGCAGCGGCCCTATTTCATCAAGTGGCAATATATAATCAACTGTCGTACCGGCAATAGCCGCCTTTGGCATGCGATCTACAAATGCCGTTGCCGGATCCTGAACAATAGTCAGACCGCCGCAGGATTTAATTTTCGCCAGTCCCATACTGCCGTCTTCATTAGCGCCGGTCAGAATAATCCCAATCAGGTCGGGAGACCAGGCATCCGCTGCCGATTCGAAGAGAACATCGATAGAAGGTCTGGCAAAATTCACCCGATCCTCCATGGAGAGTGACATCACCCCATCAGGTTCCACCAGTAAATGATAATTAGGCGGGGCCACATAAATCACCCCGGGCTTGGGATTCTCCTTATCTTCAGCCTCTTTAACCGTTATACTACATATTGCATTAAGATGTTTAACCATGTAGCTGTCTGATTGTGGACTGATATGTTGGACCACAAGGACCGGCAATGGCAGATTTGCATCCAGGGCCGGCAAAATAATACCAAGAGCATCCAGACCGCCGGCGGAAACGCCTATGACAATAGCCTTATATCGCATTAATTATACGCCGAACCAAAAGTGAATTTTATGCAACCGGTATTATTTAACTTTTATCTTTTCGCTTCAACAATACTTTTTACGATAGATCTTTTCTTTATCAATTAATACTTCAAACCTGTCATAATACTTGGAAAAACGCAGAGACTCTTTAGTCCCCAAGCACAGAAAGCCCCCTGAACACAAACTATCCAGAAAAAGTTTAACGACCCGGTCTTGTAAATCTTTGTTGAAATAGATGAGAACATTCCGGCAGATAATCATGTTCATCTCACCGAACACACCGTCCGTAACCAGATTATGGTCGGCAAAAACCACCTTATCCTTGAGACTTTGATCCATAATCACCGATTCATATCGGGCGTTAAAGTAATCAGCTAACGAGCCGACCCCGCCTGATTTCTGATAATTAGCAATATACTCTTTAATTAATTCAACAGGGTATATTCCCTCTTTTGCCTTTGACAACACGACTTCATTAAAATCCGTGGCATAGATCTGCACCCGGTTGTAAAGTCCTTCCTCCTTAAGCAGAATCGCTAAAGAGTAGACCTCCTCGCCTGTAGCGCAGCCGGCATGCCAGATCTTGAGAAACGGGTAGGTGCGCAGTACAGGTATAATCTCCCTTCTGATGGTCAGATAAAAAAGTGGATCTCGAAACATCTCGGTAACATTGATGGATAAATCGAGGAGCAGGGCATCAAGGACCTCCTGATTGTACAAAATTTCATGAATCAAGGCCGAAATATTCTGCAAATCAGATATCGCCAGGCGCCGCATTACCCGACGTTTAACATGTGCTCTGGCATAATTCCTGAAATCATAGCCATATTTTTGATAAACAGCTTCAAGGAGAAGGTTTATCTCTATGTTTTCACATTCAATTGTGTCCATAGTATTTATCGATTATCAATCGTCAATTGTGTCTGGCATATACTTGTTCTGCTGGTACAACCAGACGCGTAACAACGACAACAACTTATCAATATCAACCGGCTTGGCCAGATAGTCACTGGCTCCGGCTTCAATGCACTTGTTTCTATCACCCTTCATGGCCTTGGCAGTCAGAGCAATGACCGGTAACGTGGCAAATCGCTCCTGAGCCCTGATCTGTCGCATGGCCTCATAGCCATCCATCTCCGGCATCATGATATCCATAAGCACCAGATCCATTTTCGGTTCTTCATCAAGTCTGGCAAGACTCTCACGACCGTTTCTCGCCACCACCATCTTCATCCCCTTACTTTCCAGGACGCTGCCGATGGCAAAAATATTCCGCATATCATCATCAACCAGTAGAATCTTCTTGTCCTTCAAGACAGCTTCCTTATCGAATGACATACGAATCTTCCGTTGTTTATCCTCAGGCAGATTAGCTTCAACTCTATGCAGGAAGAGATTTGCTTCATCCAGCAGGCGCTCCGCAGACCTGACACCTTTGACGATAATACTGTCCGTATAGCGTTTCAACTTATCCTCTTCCTGTCTGGTCAGATCCCGTCCCGTGTAGACAATAATGGGAATTCGCGCAATACGATTATCGTTTTTAATCTTTTCGAGCAGATCAAAACCGGAGATATCTTTCAAACCCAAATCAAGAATAACACAATCAAACTGCTCCGTTCTAAGCAGTGTAAGAGCAACCGAACCTTCACCAACGGCCGTAGTTTCAACATCGCCATTGCCGATAAGTTCAACCAGAGTTCGCCTCTGCAACTCATCATCTTCAACAATCAAAAGCCTTTTAAGCGTTTCCACCACTTTATTTTCGATATTCTTGAAGGCTTCATTCAACTTTTCCAGACTTATCGGTTTAACAAGATAGCCGATGGCCCCCATTTTTATGGCGTCACTCGATCTATCAGTGGCCGACATAAAATGCACCGGGATATGCCGCGTATCAGGGTTCTCTTTAAGTCGATCCATGACCTCCCAGCCGTCAATGCCAGGTAGACCTATATCCAAAATAATTGCGCTCGGGCGATAATAATCGGCAAAATGCAGACCAGTTTCGCCATCTTCGGCGACCAGACATTTAAATCCTTTATTGCGGGCCTGCTCTACTAGAATTTTTGCAAAATTTATATCATCTTCAATAATTAACAGTAGCTTATCACCGACCACAATGGTCTTTCGGTCGTCGACAATTTGCTCGTCAGCAACTTGCAAATTTGACAACTGCCGGCTACCGACAGTTTCAGTCGATTGCAGCAATTTTTCAGGAAAAGCAACCAATGGCTTGAATTGCTGCACCTTACTCCTACTTCTCTCCTCTGCCACGGAAGAGTTAGATTCCGGATAAATGACAGGCAAGTAGATGGTAAAAATCGATCCTTTGCCAACTTCACTGACGAGTTGCAGTTCGCCGCCTAAAAACTTAGCAAATTCCCTGGAGATCGACAGGCCTAAACCGGTTCCACCGTATAGCCGACTCGTAGTGCCATCAGCTTGCTGAAAGGCTTCAAAAACAGCCTCTTGCTTGTCCGCAGGAATGCCGATACCCGTATCCTTAACTGAAATAGCAAGAGCATTAGTCGCATCAAAATTGTTGCGGAGCAGCTTAACATCACCGGGACAACGGTTAACTTCCAGGGTTACACTTCCGGCATGAGTAAATTTGAAGGCATTTGAGATCAGATTTTTTACCACCTGCTGTAAACGCTGGGCATCGGTTCTAAGAGCAAGCGGCAGATCATTGCCACTGACCACCTTGAATTCAATGCCTTTTTCAACAGCCACATGTTTGAAAAGTTTTTCCATATTATCGAGGAGTTCACTTAATTCCACCTGTTCCAGATGCAGTTCCATGCGTCCGGATTCCACCTTGGCAAGATCTAGTATCTCATTGATAAGCGAAAGCAGATCAGAACCTGATGAGTGAATAGTCCTGGCGTATTCCAACTGTTTATCGGTGAGATTAGTTATATCTCTGGAGGTCAGAAGTTGAGACAAAATAAGTATGCTGTTCAGCGGAGTGCGCAATTCATGTGACATGTTTGCCAAAAATTCCGACTTATAATTGTTGGCCTGTTCCAAATCCTTGGCCTTTTTTTGAATCTCCTGCTGGGCCTTTTCCAGCTCCTTATTCTTGTTACGAATCGCATCCCGTTGTTCTTCAAGAGCTTGAGTACGCTCTTCCAGTTCCTCATTGGCCACCCGCAGTTCTTCCTGCTGAGTTTGCAGATGCTTCTCGGAATCCTCCAGGGCTCGGGTCCGTTCTTCAAGGGCCTCGTTGGTCTTCCAAAGTTCCTGCTGTTGTGCTCTTAATTTTTCAGCCTGCTCTTTAGTTTCATCGAGCAATTTTGTCATTAAGGAACGTGACTTGGCGGTATTGAGAGATATCCCTATGTTTTCAATAACACCATTCAAGAAATCAAGTTGCAGGTCGGAAAAACGGTAAAAAGCACCGAGCTCAATAACACCGGTCACCCGATTTTCAAAAAAGAAGGGCTTAACAAGCAATCCGTGCGGAATGGTGCTGCCGGTTCCAGACTCAATTTTCACATAGTTACTGGGCACCTCACTGATCATAATCATTTTCTTATCTTGCGCAGCCTGCCCCACCAGCCCTTCACCAATGCTGAAAACATTGGTTTCGCTAACCCTCACCCTATAGGCATAGCCCCCGGTCAAATGTAAATTTCCGTCATCTTGAACAACATAAAGTGCACCGACAAAAGAGTTCAAATAGCCGGCGAGAAAGGCAATAATATTATTACTCAGGGTGTGGATATCCTGCTCGCCTCGCATTGCATTATTCAATTCGTTATAGCCGGCTTTCAACCAGTCTTCTTTATCATTATTTTCAGTCATCTCCCGGAGTTTTGAGGTCATATCGAAAAGGGCAATCTCCAGTTCATCCTTATCGGACTTGGGAGAAATAACCGTTGAATAGTTGCCGTCGGTCACGGCCTTGGCCTGCCTGACTACCGACCTCAAGTTGTCAGCCATCTGGTTGACAGATCGACCCAGTATGTCGTATTCACTGCGGATCACCACTGACTTACTGAAATCTCCCTCTGCTACGGATTGACAGACATCGGTAATACTCTTAAAAGAATCAACAACCAGGTTAAAACTGTTATTAAGTTCACCTATCTCATTTTTTCCGGTCTTGATATTTTCATAGGCGAGTTGACCGATCGAAACCCGTTTAGCCCAGTCAGAAATATTTCTGACCGGCAGGACAATACGCCTGGTGACAATCAAGGCTAGAATCACCACCAGAATACCGGTAACCGTAGCGAGGCCAAAAACGATATTCCGCAGAATAATCGCCGGACCGAAAGCCTCATCAAGGTCGATTTCGGCAATCATAGCCCAGTGCAAGCCAAGAGCTTCCAGGGAATCCAAGCCGCTGAATGACCCAAGCACCAAACGCCCTTGAGGGCCGGCATAGGTATTGACATTTCCAACATTTTTCAGGGAATTTGCTGAGTTAACATCTTTGGGACCGGATATGTTCTGTGACACCTTCTGTTTTTTGGGTGTCGACTCATAATAAAAATTTTCAGCTGAGAGCCAAGACCGCACAATTTCCGTATCAACTTTCTGCTTCAGCATTGTCGAATCTTTATACATGGCGGCATCAGAACGCATGAGCATGTCCTGACCGACTAAATATGTCTGACCGGTCTTCCCCAAGCCGGTCTTGACCTGCATGATGTCATTAATCTGATGGATTGGCAGTTTAAAGGCCAGCAAACCGATGGGCTCGCCATTCTTATCCTTCATGGCCTGCACGAAAAACAGGACAAGGGCATTCTTGGCCGGGGCATAAGCTTCAATATCCGCACCCATGGGAAGACCGGTTTCCAGAGTTTCCCAACTGGCTTTGGCAAACCTGGTCTCGGCAAACTCATCGGTGAAGATATTAGTGCCGAGATCATTTTCGCCCATAACGCTGAACAGGATATTACCATCGACATCAAGAAGCAGCACATCGTAATATCCATAAATAGCAGCAAAATTTCTCAACCCTTTCTGAGGCGCCGAGTAAATATCACGGCAAGCCTGGGAAGTGATGAATCGTCTGACCGGCATTCCACTCGCCAAATAGGCCTGGCGTAATTGTTCGAGCAGTTGAATATTGTTTTCATTTTCCGACTGTAAGGCAAGATCATTTAAACGTTCGGAAAAATAGGCCTCCAAGTACTCTTTTTTCAGCTGCATGGCAGCGGTTAAAGATTGTTCGGCATCGGCCTTGAGGCTGATATGGGCATTCATGTAGCTGACAAGACTGACCACGGTTACCGGAATGAGCGATATGAGCAGAAACCAGATAAAAATGGTCCTCCCAAGGCCGGTGAAGATAATGCTGCCGGCATCTTTCACGACCTTGTCCAAACGATATGTTATTGGGGTCTGCTCCACCACTATCCTCCCTGAAAAAAGAACCGGCCGGAACTTTCTACGAACGGCCGTTAAAGCAACTAACTACTGAGGGTTAAAGACCACGACCCGGTTTCTACCACTGTTTTTTGCTTCATACAGGGCTTTGTCAGCCATTTTAATCAATAAATCAGGGTCTTCAGGGTTATTGACCGTGCAAGCGGCCATACCGATACTCACGGTTAATGGCATTGAATTTGTGCCATCGGTAAAGATATGCTCTTGCACACTTTGCCTAATTTTTTCAGCAACCCTTAGAGCGCCTTCCAGGTTGGTATTGGTAAGGATAAGTTCAAACTCCTCACCGCCGTATCGCCCAACAATGTCTGACTCACGGATAGCGCTCCGCACAATACCAATGAACTCTTTCAGCACTAAATCACCGAAAGGATGGCCATGGGTGTCGTTAACAATCTTAAAATGATCGAGGTCCATCATGTGCATGACCAGTTGTTGACCAAAACGATGAACCAAAGAGATTTCACGGGCAAACAGTTCAAGAAAATGTCGATGATTATAGATACCGGTGAGACCGTCTTTGATGGCCAGCTCACGCAAGGTACAGTTCTGCTCCTCTATAATAGCTTTTGATGCTTCAAGCTCTTCTAGCATGCTGACAAGCTTATTGGTCGTCAGTTCCAGTTGGCGTTTCTGAAAATCAAGTTCTAAAAAAACCCGGACCTTACTTTTTAGAATATGTGGATCAAGAGGCTTGAACAGATAATCAACCGCGCCAACCTCATAGCCTTTAAAAATGTACTTCTGCTCTTTGCTGATGGCAGTTACAAAAATTATGGGAATATTTCGGGAGCGTTCGATACCGCGTAAAAGTTCGGCAGTTTCAAAACCATCCATCTCAGGCATCTGGACATCAAGGAGAATAAGTGAAAAGTTATACTCAAAGATGAGACTCAAGGCTTCATTGCCGGTGGTCGCTTCAACAATATTCAAATCATCACTGGCAAGAAGATCCCGGAGCACCATCAAATTTACCGGGCGGTCATCAACAATCAATATATTTTGCTTTTCGTGTTTCATACGCTTTTCCATGAGAGAGCCGTGCTGTCGCTAATGTCAAAATATGACAATTGATTCTCTATAAAAATCCAGCCTGCAGGGATTTCCAAAAAATTATGCGAAACAGAGTCCGCACTCCGGGCATTCGGTCCGGCTGGTCTCAAAAACATGTCCGCAGGCCGGACAGGCAGCCGCCTCTCTCTGCGGGTCGAAGACCGCATCAGAGCGGACAAGTTCCTGGCTGGAAAGGCCTGTCAACCTTATGTGTTCGGCTTCAACGATATTTAGAGCATCGCGGGCGTCATCCCGGCGGACCAACAGAAAAAAAACCGATGGACAACACCCCTTGCCGCAGGCAGATTCGTCACCTTTAAGCATGGTGCCGATCCTCTCCGCTTCAAGACGCTTCTGAAGCCGGCTTAAATCGCCAAGCGGCCCTTTTTGGATTGCTATCAGTTCGTCATCTTCCTTAAGCGCCCCGCGACGATTGGTCAATCTACTAATTTCCGCCTGATGGCGGAGAAGCATATCTTTGCCGGTCAACAGGGCTACTCCGCAAGCAGCGCAAAGTTCAATGCCGGCCCGATATTCATCATTACACTTCGGGCAGTAACAGAGTTCGGGGTCGTACTCCATGGTTAACACCTCCTTGAAATCACTTTTTAACACCGGATAACAGAAAAATTCCGGCAATGCTAAAGGATATATCGACTCAGGTCCTCATTTTTAGATATGGCTTCAAGTCGCTGCCGCACATACTCTGCAGTAACGATAAACTCCTTGACATCCATATCAGAAGCATCAAAAGAGAGTTCGTCCAGAACCCGTTCCATTATGGTATGCAGGCGCCGGGCACCGATATTTTCGGTTTTCCCGTTGACCTCGGCAGCGATATGAGCCATTTCCCGAATAGCATCATCATTAAAAATAAGGTCAATCCCTTCAGTCTTGAGCAAGGCAATATACTGTTTGATCAAGGCGTTCTGCGGCTCGGTAAGGATACGGTAGAAATCATCCTCGTTCAAAGGTTTAAGTTCAACGCGCAGGGGAAAACGCCCCTGCAGTTCCGGCACCAGATCAGATGGTTTGGCCAGATGGAAGGCGCCGCTGGCAATAAAGAGGATATGGTCGGTCTTGACCATGCCATACTTGGTGGTAACCGTAGCACCCTCAACAATAGGCAGCAGATCTCGCTGCACTCCCTCACGGGAGACATCAGCCCCTTGATAAGCGCCCTGGCGGGTGGCTATCTTATCAATCTCATCCAAAAAGATGATCCCGGTCTGCTCGGTACGCTGAATGGCCTGCCGGGTGATCAGGTCAAGGTCAAGCAGCTTTTCGGTTTCGTTCTTGCGCAAGACCTCAATCGCCTCGACAACCTTCAGTTTTCGTTTCTGGCTGCGTTTGGGGAACATCTTGCCAAAGGCATCCTTGAAACTGGAGCCCATGTCATCCATCCCGGAATTAGAGAATATCTCGATAAATGGCATACTCTGGGCCTGCTCGACCTCCATTTCAACTGATTTATCATCCAGCTGGCCATCTTTAAGCATGCGCCGGAACTTCTCCCTGGTCGTATCTTCCCGGGCCTCGGCAAGTTCGGCCGGCTCATTATTGAACTGGTTCGTTCCAGTCACGCCGTAACGCATAGAAGGACCGGGCGGCCCCAGCAGGTCAAGCATGCGCTCCTCTGCTAAATCATCGGCTTTTTTCTTGACCCGCTTTCTCTCCTCTTCCTTGACCATATTAATGGCGAGGTCCATGAGATCGCGGATCATGGACTCAACATCCCTTCCGACATAGCCCACCTCAGTGAATTTTGAGGCCTCAATTTTCAGAAAAGGCGACTGGGTCAGGGTGGCAAGCCGCCTGGCGATCTCGGTTTTACCAACTCCTGTCGGCCCGATCATAATAATGTTTTTGGGG
>MGTA01000041.1:1090-3925 GCA_001799225.1 Deltaproteobacteria bacterium RIFOXYD12_FULL_50_9 | reverse complement strand
GTCCTTCAACAACGGATCGACCTGCTGCCGTCGCCAGCGGTTACGCAGGGCCACGGCCACGTAACGCTTGGCATCTTTCTGTCCGACGATATAGCGATCCAGTTCTCTGACAATATCTTTGGGGGTAAGTGAATCAATCAGTTGTACGGTCATAGTTTTTCCACAATAATCTTATCGTTGGTATAAATACAGATAGATGAAGCAATCCCCATGGAAACCCTGCAAATAGCCTCGGCGTCAAGGTTTGAGTGCTCGATCAAGGCCTGGGCCGCTGACTGGGCATAAGGACCGCCAGAGCCGATCGCGATAATCCCGTTATCCGGCTCAATGACATCCCCGGTACCGCTCAACAGGAAGGAGTAGTCCTTATCCACTGCGATCATCAAAGCCTCAAAGCGGCGCAAGATCTTATCAGAGCGCCAGTCCTTGGCCAATTCGACCGCCGATCGTTTGAGATTACCGCCATACTGTTCGAGTTTCTGTTCGAGTTTGTCAAACAGCGTGAGAGCATCAGCGGTGGCGCCGGCAAAACCGGTAATCACCTTCCCATTGTAAAGCCGACGGACCTTGCGGGCCTGGTGTTTGATTATGGCGCTACCCATAGTCACCTGTCCGTCCCCGGCCACCACGACCTCTCCGTTATGGCGTACCGAAATGACTGTTGTCGATCGTATTTTCATAATAATCCTTTAATTGTTGTTATGGTAATGACGAAATATCAATGCAGGCCTGCCTTCTTTCTCCGGCTACCGCCTTTTGCCATAGGATGGGCCTTGTCATAAACTTCGGTTAAATGGTCGAGATTCAGATGAGTGTATTTCTGGGTGGTCGAAAGAGTGACATGGCCGAGCAACTCCTGAACCGATCTTAGATCAACGCCCATTTCGAGCAGATGGGTGGCAAAAGAGTGCCGCAGGGAGTGAGGAGTAACCTGGGAGGCAATGCCGGCCCGCTGGGCATACATGCCAACCAGTCTTTCAACGCTCCGGGTGGTAATCCGGCTGCCCCGCCCATTTAAAAACACAGCATCCTTGTCAATCTCCTGACCGCGCAGCAACCTGGCCTGCAATAGAGTATTTCTGAGTGGCAGATAGGCGGAAAGGGCTTCGATGGCCGGATTGCCGACCGGCACCAAACGCTCACGGCTTCCCTTGCCGATGATTCGCACCATGCCGTTTTCCAGATCGAGCCTGCTCAGATCCAATCCGGCAAGTTCTGCAACCCGCATGCCGGTTGAATAAAGCATCTCCAGAATAGCGCGATCCCTGGAGACAAAGGAGTCTGCAGTCTGCGGGGCCTCCATGAGCGCGAATACCTCGTCAACCGAAAGAAACACCGGCATGTAACTGCCCTGTTTCGGCATGGAAATCCCGATGGCCGGATCTTTGGTCAAGACATGCTCCCGCAGAAGGTAACGAAAAAAAGTCCGCAACGCCGATAACTTCCGGGCAACCGACGAACTCTTGTTTCGACCATGCAGGGAGTAAACAAAGGCCCGGATACGCTGCGGCCCCAACTGGACCGGACTCTCATCGCCCTCTTGCTTGACGAACACGCAGAACTCCCGCAAATCACGGAGGTAACTCTCCACGGTGTTCGGCGAATAGCCCTTTTCAACCGTCAACCACTGGCTGAACCGGGCAAGACACACTTCAAAAGTAGTACTCATAAGAGGTCTATTCAAGGTGAAATCGTTATCTTAGCCAGCTTCCACCACACATCATTTCTCTTTACCACATGGATGATTTTTTTGAAAGGTGAACAATTAGCCGGGAGACGACAGGGTTATGTATATATTTCGCATCTCACCTCAAGTATAATACACATATGGTCATAGAAACGATCGCGATTATTGACTTTGAAACGACCGGATTATCACCGGACATGGGTGATCGAGCAACTGAAGTGGCTGTAATCTTGCTTGAAAAGGGCAAAATTATTGATCGCTACCAGAGCCTGATGAACGCAGGGGTACGAATTCCGTCTTATATCGAGGAGTTAACCGGCATCTCTAATGCCATGATCCGTAAGGCTCCGCCAGTCGCCGATGTAATGCAAGCATTGGCTGACTTTGTTGGCGATGCACCGTTAGTAGCGCACAACGCCTCTTTTGATCGCAAATTCCTGGATGCCGAGTGGAACAAGATCAGTAAACAGCGCCGGCAGGAATTTGCCTGCTCAATGCTCTTGGCTCGCCGAATCTACCAAGAGAGCCCTAATCATAAATTGGAGACATTGGTCAACTATCTTGGACTCCCCTACGCGGGGCGCTATCACCGGGCAATGGCCGATGCTGAGATGACGGCTCATCTGTTCGTGAAGATGGTAGCAGACCTTCAACAACAATATAGTCTGGACAGTGTGTCACATGAATTATTGCGATCACTACAGAAGACACCTAAGACAAAAATTGCTGCCTGTATTGAACGAACCAAGGGTAGACTCGGTTTTTAACTGTTTGATGTGTTTTCAACATTGTCATTGCACCCTGGACAGCCTTATCGTACAGTATTCCTGTACAACAAAATTATAGGAGAATCTCATGTTGCAAACTACCTATTCCAATGCCAGGGCTAATTTCGCCGGACTGTGCGACCAAGTCACCGAAAATCAAGAAATTGTCATTATCAACCGCCGCAAAGGCGGCAGTGTTGCCATGATCGCTGCTGATGAACTGGCAAGCCTGGTGGAAACCACCCACCTGCTCCGTTCTCCGGCCAACGCCGAACGATTGCTCTCAGCCCTTGACCGCGCCCTCAAACGCGAAGGGGAGCCTGCCTCGGTTGAAAAGCTCCGGAATGAATCCGGCCTTGAAACATAAACTCCGTGAGGCTG
>MGTA01000041.1:0-1054 GCA_001799225.1 Deltaproteobacteria bacterium RIFOXYD12_FULL_50_9 | reverse complement strand
GGGTCGAGACTGACCGCAAAGTGGCGCTTCGCGCTTTCGACCTGATCGAGGCCATCATGCGTGATCCTTTCACCGGCATCGGCAAACCGGAACCGCTCAAGTATCTCTCCCCCGGCGTCTGGTCACGCCGTCTCACCCAGGAACACCGCCTTGTCTACCTCGTCCGCGACGACCGGATCGATTTCCTCCAAGCCCGGTATCATTATTAAAAAATCTATTATTTTTATTCATTGCAACCGCGGGGGAGGGGGGGGGCGACAACCGTAGGGGCGTATTGCATACGCCCAAAATATTTCAATCCACGCCCCCGCGCGGGGGGCGACAATTGCGCCAGTTCCGGCTCTGTGCCACAAAAAGGTTTCAATCCACGCCCCCGCGCGGGGGGCGACAGAGCTGAAAGAACGGGACGACCCAGAGGCCGAGTTTCAATCCACGCCCCCGCGCGGGGGGCGACGAGATGAAGATGACGGATGGTAAAGAGGTTGAAGAGTTTCAATCCACGCCCCCGCGCGGGGGGCGACTGATTGCAATAAACAGGATGATTGTTCTGAATTTGTTTCAATCCACGCCCCCGCGCGGGGGGCGACGGGTAATTTTCGGCATTGGGGATGTCCTTGTAGGGTTTCAATCCACGCCCCCGCGCGGGGGGCGACACCTCCTTGTTTTTGTATAGCAGGTCAACTACCCGTTTCAATCCACGCCCCCGCGCGGGGGGCGACCGCAAGCGCCTGCCGGATCCCGGCCGACATGTTACCGTTTCAATCCACGCCCCCGCGCGGGGGGCGACCGTTGCCTGCTGTATCGGTCAACGTGTAACTGAGGTTTCAATCCACGCCCCCGCGCGGGGGGCGACTACTGTCATTTTCTCCTTCCTTTGCCGGTTGCCCGTTTCAATCCACGCCCCCGCCATTTTCTCCTTCCTTTGCCGGTTGCCCGTTTCAATCCACGCCCCCGCGCGGGGGGCGACCGCCTGGCATGCACGGTCCAAAGGGTGAATCAACGTTTCAATCCACGCCCCCGCGCGGGGGGCGACTACTGTCATTTTCTCCTTCCT
>MGTA01000040.1:18479-21033 GCA_001799225.1 Deltaproteobacteria bacterium RIFOXYD12_FULL_50_9 | reverse complement strand
TGCGCTTATTATTTGAAGGGAAATGGCCTCAATTTATGATGCCCCAATGACTACTCAGTTGTTATGCTAAAATATGGTGTGCTGAATAGTTACAGAAAAAGTACCAAAACATCATAATTCCGGGCTGATGCACCAACTGTAGCTGGTTGTTTTTGCAACAGTGGTTTGAGTACCAAAACATCATAATTCCGGGCTGATGCACCAACAAGTCATTGACTTTCTAAATCATTCAGTTAAGCTGTACCAAAACATCATAATTCCGGGCTGATGCACCAACAAATAATTTTCTGACAATGAAAGTTCCCATGGAAGTACCAAAACATCATAATTCCGGGCTGATGCACCAACGCGAAGGATGTCGCGTATCGGAAAATCAAGGAGGGTACCAAAACATCATAATTCCGGGCTGATGCACCAACAGCACTGCCATAGTCCAGGCATTTGCCAATTGTTGTACCAAAACATCATAATTCCGGGCTGATGCACCAACAAAAAATTATGTCACTCAAATGGATCATTTAATGAGTACCAAAACATCATAATTCCGGGCTGATGCACCAACAGGGTTTTTGTTCAGCAACGGACAAAGAACTTTGTACCAAAACATCATAATTCCGGGCTGATGCACCAACCAGATTACAAAGATATTTAACCGTCATATATTCTGGTACCAAAACATCATAATTCCGGGCTGATGCACCAACACTGCGAGAGTTGATGAGTGAATATGAAAAAAAGGTACCAAAACATCATAATTCCGGGCTGATGCACCAACATCCTGTAAAATCACTAATGTAAATCTGTAGAAGTACCAAAACATCATAATTCCGGGCTGATGCACCAACCATAAATCGCCAATTTAGGCGGACAGAAGTTTTGGTACCAAAACATCATAATTCCGGGCTGATGCACCAACTCCTAATCTTAATCGTATTAAACATGTGCGCGTGGTACCAAAACATCATAATTCCGGGCTGATGCACCAACGCGAAGGATGTCGCGTATCGGAAAATCAAGGAGGGTACCAAAACATCATAATTCCGGGCTGATGCACCAACAAGCCGCGTCTAATCTAACACTGGTTGAGGCAGGTACCAAAACATCATAATTCCGGGCTGATGCACCAACCTCAAAAAATCAAACCGAGAACACTAGATATCAAGGTACCAAAACATCATAATTCCGGGCTGATGCACCAACATCCTGTAAAATCACTAATGTAAATCTGTAGAAGTACCAAAACATCATAATTCCGGGCTGATGCACCAACCATAAATCGCCAATTTAGGCGGACAGAAGTTTTGGTACCAAAACATCATAATTCCGGGCTGATGCACCAACTCCTAATCTTAATCGTATTAAACATGTGCGCGTGGTACCAAAACATCATAATTCCGGGCTGATGCACCAACAGGGCCGATGTTGGTTGTAAGAAGGAAAGATTAAGTACCAAAACATCATAATTCCGGGCTGATGCACCAACTTCAGTATTAACCTTGATACGGCAGATTTGTCAAATGTACCAAAACATCATAATTCCGGGCTGATGCACCAACATGAAGATTTTATCCGAACGCTCACTCGCTCTTTGTACCAAAACATCATAATTCCGGGCTGATGCACCAACTAAACCAAACTGGCGAAGCCCCAGTGCAAACAAGTACCAAAACATCATAATTCCGGGCTGATGCACCAACTTTGCACTTTATGCGATTCATCTAACTCACTTCGTACCAAAACATCATAATTCCGGGCTGATGCACCAACAGTATAAAACGCGATGGTAGCAGCCAGCAAACAAGTACCAAAACATCATAATTCCGGGCTGATGCACCAACTCTGGATGCCCAACTTTCGAGATATTCAGATGAAGTACCAAAACATCATAATTCCGGGCTGATGCACCAACTGATGCAATTCTTGGCCACAGAGTGGTTACAATCGTACCAAAACATCATAATTCCGGGCTGATGCACCAACTAGTGGCATGAGCGTACCCCAAAGTATTGTATTGTACCAAAACATCATAATTCCGGGCTGATGCACCAACCTTATATTAACAATTACCAGCTCCGACCTGGAGTACCAAAACATCATAATTCCGGGCTGATGCACCAACGGGACCAGCTAGCCAATGAAGAAAAAATAATGTACCAAAACATCATAATTCCGGGCTGATGCACCAACTATTGTTATCACTCGCATCGCCGAAAACTCTAGCGAGTACCAAAACATCATAATTCCGGGCTGATGCACCAACCCGGGCAAATCTGACCGTCGAGGCTGCAGTTTCGGTACCAAAACATCATAATTCCGGGCTGATGCACCAACCCCTGCTTTCTATAATACTCAATTCAACTTTATGCTGTCTATTTGTTTGTTTCTGTTAAATAATTTTTTTTGCGATTATGCTACGACCCCAGACTTTACTTCATTTAAATAACCTGCCGGATCGTTCCTAATCATCTAATTTTACAATAAAAGCTAACTTTGCCAGCGATTTCGATATATTAGCTGGTTGTGCTGGCATTCAACATGGCCAATTGGCGCGGTC
>MGTA01000040.1:14008-18470 GCA_001799225.1 Deltaproteobacteria bacterium RIFOXYD12_FULL_50_9 | reverse complement strand
TAACTCAGTCAATCGTTTGGCCTCTATCATTACCTGTTCGTTCAGCAAAGCAGGACATGCACCATGCCAAGGTACAAATGGTAAAATCATTCGGGCGAGTTGTACCGGATTGATACGATACCGGACGGGCTCTTCCCTGTCGCATAGTGGTGTTAAGCGTTTCCTCAGCTTAATATAGTCAGGCATGCCACCCTCAGCCTCTAGTTTAGGATATCTGATGCAGCCCACGTCACCCTTAACCGGGATGGTAAGCGCTTGGCGTAATCGCTGTATATGATCGATATTATCCCAACTTTCACCAAACCAAGCCTCCTGTGCGAATTCATCTTTGCCACACTGGATCCACTCGGATTTTTTTGAAATATTGCTCGAAAACAGAAAAGATTTATTATCGCGGATCTGAATATCCTTTACAGAAATTTGGACACTGCCCATGCCGAGTGCACGACCTCTACCTAACCTATGGGCCATGCCTGACTCGAGCTCCAAGCTATAAAGGAGCAAGCCAAGTTCCTCTATGGACAGGTTGTCAAATGCCAGTTGAAAGGAAAAAATGTTTTTTGGGCCAAGCGGTTCTACGGTCTGGTTGTTTTCCGATGGCACCTGATCGCTTGGTAAAATTGCAGGCACGGGATGATTCAAATAGATCGATTGCCCAAGGAGGTATGCATCCTTTGTTGGTAAATGCCAAGTCCGACGAGAACGTTCAAGCCGGGGCATGGTCACACCAAGTCCTCGCCCTACATTATCCTGCGACACACTATGCCATTTGGGTAATCCAGAAAGCCATGCCTCACTAAACTTGATCCGTCCGCGGTTGCCAGTCGTACCTGCCAAACTACAGGCCGGACAAAGTTTCTCGTGCGACCTGCTATGAAATTCGCAGAAAGAGGCTGGTACACAATTTTTGCATTCTGACAGACACATGGCAGTACATGGAAACAGGTCTTTATGTCCTTGAGGCAATCTTCCACCGATAGGGAAAAGATCAGTTGTACGAGAGATGGATACTGGTGTGAGTTGTGACGCCTCGCCGAATTGGTTTACTTCAAAATATACAAGATCCCCGTTCGCGAGGCTTTCTTGATTAAAAAAAGTTTGTAGTGGCTTAGGCACATGAGCGGTATTCTTTTTATAAGAATCTCGAAGTTCGTTGTAACGTTTAACCTCTCTTGGAGGGATATTTATGGGGTCGGGAACAGGTTTTTTGTCAGTAAATATACGCTCACTACGTTTCGTGAGCGTATACCAAGCGCTGTCTTGCCCCTTGCATCTTAAGGTCGGACGAGGACCGCTTTGCCTTTCGACAGGACATTTTTCGTTTATGAGAATGTCGAAGTTGGAAGCTTCCCAGGCAGGATTCAAATTAACCTGGCAACAAACATGCCCAGCATCTTTTTTCCGAAGACAATCAATAGGGGCAACTAAAGATTTCGCAAAGACATTGGCACCGGTATATTTGACATAACCCCATCCGGTTTTCCCATTATTAGGATTGATTTGTTTACTTGAAGAAATCACCTGAATGATCGGATCTACTTTATTTAGGGCGTCAATAATTTGATATTTAATTTTAGATTGGCCTTCCCGCCAGCGTGCTTTTAATTCAACGCGACTCGTCTTGGCTGCTTCATTCATTAGATTATTACATCTTTTTGCTGTTGTGGCCTGTTTGGCAACATCAGGCATGTTGTCGGGCGTGTTCATGTTATCGTAAATAGGGAGACGGAGCACTTCCATCTCTTGAATGCTGTACTTTTTTTGGGCTCCATCCCCTGACACTGTGACCCGGCCAGCTTTTCGATACTTTGCCTCATCGGCGGGCATTCTTCGGGTAATCTCTTCAGTAGCCTTGAGATTTCGGTAGCATGAATTGGTCAATATCTGATAGTTGGAAAGCACCATGCCGCGCAAGGATGCTCCGGGCAGGCCAATTTCGTCATTTATTTGATGGAAGCGCTGGGTCTTATGACCCGCCTTCCGGATAATTCTTTGAAACGTGTCTTCTCCTATTTCCTGGCGCAGGTCAGCGGTGATGTCCTTTACCGCCAGTATCCACTTATCATCAGCCGCACAGAGAAGATCCTTTAGCTTTGTTACTGTCTCTTCTGGATAGGTGGCAAAAAATTCATTAAATTTTGAGGTATTTTCAAATACCGCTTGAAGCTGGCATTCAGCCAACTGTTCATCTGAGATTGGCACTGGCACACCAGCAGAATAATCGGTATCTGGTACAAAGAGTGGGCCTAGCGTGTTTAATTCACAGAATATTTTGCCGCTGAGTCGGCCTGTATGATAACGCTGGCCGGTGACACACTCATCCCGTTTCACCGTTGGGGCACGAGGAATAATAACCCTCGGGAAATACCGGGCGCCGGGTTCAAGGGTGACGGCCAGTGGGTGAGGCGCGTCGGCGGTGTCGCATGCCGAGACTGCTGTCTCATCGGCAACCGCCTGATTTTTCAACAATTGGCTGTCTTGCTCCGGCTCGGTTACGGTTATAGGCTCAGGGAAGTCTTCCAGAAAGTCCGGTATGTCTCCCTCAAAGCATACTCTGCTAACCCAACCCCGGCCTATGCCGCCGCCGGAGCCAATCGCGGCCATATTGTTTTGCAGGTCGATCAGAGCCCGTTTCAACGCCTTACCCGCTTCTTTTCCCATATCTTCCCGATACCAGATAGTGCTTTTAAAGTTGAGAGGTTTGCCGGGGCTAGCGGCAAGGGGCCGGTCATCGAATTTGGCCTCGGGCATGGCACCGCCGAAAACATCCAAGGCGACCCGGTCACTGCGCATGGCATGCGGGGTATGAGGACTCCAAGAAAAATTTCCAGCCTGATCCGATTCAAATTGCACTGGCATGAAATCGTCAAAACGGAGACTACCGGCCTTCTGCCCGTTGCCAAAGGCCTGGCAGAATGTGCAGTTGCAGCTATCATGACTCAGGTCGTGCTGGTCATAAGCCTTGCCGGCCAGATAAGCGACCACGCCGCGGACGCCCTCGCCTTTCAGGCAAGTGAGCATTTCAACCGGACCAGGGTCAGTCGTCCGGAGGCGGCCGGTTTCATCATACTGGACCACCGGTTTTTTGTAGGCCACATTGTCCGGCGCGTCGCTTTCAAAAAGCGCCGCCACCGGGTCACCGGACAAAACCGGGGATTTAAATTCAAGAATGCAGTCCACCCGGCAATAGGGCATATTCCGGCTGGGAGTCTGAGCGGGGATCCGCTCTGGCTGTATATTAATACTTTGTAACCCTTGGCGCAGGTCTGAAATAGTCTCGCCGGCAAAGAACCGGTCTTGCAACAAGGGGGTATAGTAATCTGCATTATCCAGTTCAAGACGGTGCCATTGCAGGTCATCAAGGCGGAACCGACCCTTGCCCGTGCCCCAAAGGCCGCCCAGAAAACATTGCCCGGCACTCCAATCATTGAGGATCTCAAGCAGTTCCTTGTCTGGGTCGATCGTCTCCACACCTTTGAGTTTGAGGAAGAAAGGCAGCTTGAGCCCCTGTGGAGCCATTTCCAGAGAAAAAAGATGGGCAACCGTGCCATGGGATGGATCGATCCTGGTGCGCATCCGAAGATCAGGCGGCAGGATATCGGCTGCAATGGCATCCCGTACCTGAATTCGACGCATGAGAGTGCAGACCTGGCATGGGCAGGGCGCTCGAAGGCTACGGCCCTTGGCGCAGCCAGCCTGGAGAATGTCGCGCAGTTCCTTGTCCATAACGCCACGAATGGTTGTGAAAGGGATGCGGAACCGGCCATGGCCGTCGCGCAGGGTGCGCAGGTGAAGGCTCTCGGCTTGGTCATCGGTCTGCTTCTGACCTTCGGTTCCCGAGCCAATAAAAAAAGGCGTCTCTGCTATCAGCCAGCCGGTGGCGAGAAAGGCAGAGGCATTGCTTGGCTGCCGGTAGAGATGATGCCGGGTTGGCTCCTGGGCCGAGGGCTTGGCATAGTTTTCCTTGCGGCCGATAATAAGTCCCTGGCTTCTGACCGACTTAGCGCCTTGTTCTCCTGCTCTGCTGACGAGCTGGTCGGCAAGGTTGGCAAAAAAGCTTCGCTTTTGTTCTACAGTGAAGCCTTGGATTGATTCTTCCAGAATCGTCTTGACCGATTTACTCGCTGATTCTTTTCCCCAGAGGGTGGCCTTGTCTTCGGTACCCGGTTTTTTAGTCATAACCGAAGCAAGAGACCGGCCCGGCCAGCCCAGGGTCCGGATAGCCGCAGCCAGCCGATGGAGGTGGCGGGGATTGTCGGAGACACACGCGGCAATTCTGCCGGCGATATCTTGGGCTTTTTCCAAGAGCACAACCTTATCAACAGCTCCCTGGACAGGGACAATAACCGGGGAGGAAGTATAAACAGCAGGCGATTTCTCGGGATTAATGAAAAATCTTGAAAAATCGTTGAGGAGTGCCTGGTGCTCGTCGTCTGGTAGCCCAAGTGCCTCCCTCGCCGCA
>MGTA01000040.1:13795-14000 GCA_001799225.1 Deltaproteobacteria bacterium RIFOXYD12_FULL_50_9 | reverse complement strand
CCCGCCAAATTGTCAAGCCGAGCAAGGCCGCCAGCCAGCAGGGCGAGGATTTGTTCTTTCGGCAAAAGAGTTTTGTTCACCTCGATTCTGCCGAAGAAAACAGGGCAGGCGGTATGATCCGCTTCCCAGACAGTAAAATTATCAAGGGATTTCCGGCTTTGCCCGCTGTAACAGTTCCGGCCGCGCTGCTTGGCCAGATCTTCCG
>MGTA01000040.1:4836-13767 GCA_001799225.1 Deltaproteobacteria bacterium RIFOXYD12_FULL_50_9 | reverse complement strand
ATTCCTGAACTTAACCGGCTTTATTCCTTCCGCAAACGCCCCGAGGAAATGGCAGACCGGGCAGATGTTATCGCTGCCCTTGCAGATCTCCTTGCCGGCCGGGTCCTTGATCGCGGGCAGGTGTGCCATAAAACCGGACGCCTTGCCGCCGGCGTTAATATGGCGGTCCCGTTTTCCAGGGCACCCCTTATTCTCATTGGCAAGCTTTTCATTATAACAGTGGAAATGCTCCTGCAATTCCCTGTCCACCACGCTGCGGACCAGATCGCCCCTCACATAGGGTGAATACTTCGCGTTTCCGTTGATACTTCCCTTGTGCCAATCAGCGGCAGTGGCATACCGCTCAAAACGTTCTTCTTCCAATAGATCTTGTGTGTCGTCGGTATCCTGGTCATCCGGCAGGTGAGCAGTTTCAGCATGAGCGTTGACAGTGGATGGCATTTTAACCTTGTTGCGCACCGTTTCCTTGATCCAGGGTCGGATCTGGAAGGGGCTGCAAAAGCGCAAACAGACTGTCAACGTGACAAATTGCGGGTGAGAAGCGGAAGTGTTGCCGGTAGTCATGCTATTTCCTCCTGGGCGGTTGCAGTCGCCATATTTGTAGTCGCAACTTCCGGGAAACCCAGTATCCGGAAAGAGGCGGCATAATAAAGGCGGATGTACTCATCATTAAAAATGGCACCGGGTTGGCGCATCCAACAGCTTTGCAGTTCTCGGAGGATTTCCCAGGAATGTTTGTCTTGGTTGCTGAGCATTTCTTTCATGGCTTTCAGCAGATCAAGCTGAGCGCCTTCCCAGATTGCGGCCAAGACCTGGCGGGCTCCCTTGAGCAGAAAAGGGGCAGCCAGAGAGAGATGGTCATCGGTTTTTTCATATTCTTCCGGGGGCGCAAGATCGCTCTCGCAAACAGCCAGGACTACCTTGGTGCCGGTGAGACTCAAGGCAGCCTCCTGGATCTCGAAGAGGCTGACGCCAAGGGTGCCGAGCAGAAGTTTTGAACGAAACGCGACATGGGGGTCAGCCTGGCCATGGCACCAGAACACCAGCCAACGCGGCGGTGCCTTACTCCATTCTTTATTTGTGTTAAGCACATTTGTCCATGCGGCGTTTTTATTACACACTCCGTTCCAAGTATGGGAACGTTCTATATTTCCGACCAAATCCTGTTCATTTGCCCTTTGCGAGATAAAACAAAAATCTTGGCCATCCGATACCGGGATCTGGTCAACATCGGGGGCAAACTCCCAGGCCGGCAAGGTAAGAGATGGTATTTTTTCAAAAAGGTAGCTGCCGTCCTTTTTCGCGGCATGCAGCGGCAGGAGATGGGAAAAACCATGAGGAACAAAGAGGAGCCCTCTGGCCCCATCTTCCCCGGCAAGCTCAAAGAGAAAATCCAGGTCTTTGCCCATGATTTCACTCAGTTCGACAAGCTGATATCCGCTTTTCTCCCTTGCTCCAGGCTCCATGCCGTGGTACGCCTCAAGCCAACAGTCATAAGCTCGGCGGATTCCGGCAACCGGGAAAATGTGATTAGTCCAGTAAGACATGCCGTCTGCCGTCAAACGGCATGCCAGGGCATAACCAAGGTCCTGGTCCTCGCGCAGGTGGAAGTGTACGACAGTCCAGCCGGCCGGCACGGATTCGATATCCCGAATTTTGCGGACCTGGGCGGCCAGCAGTTTTTTGAGCTTATTCGCGTCTTCCTTGGCTTCCGCATAGAAACCCATCCGGGCCTGGACCTCCATGGAGTAAAAGGCCTCTCGGAGTTGATCGGCCTTTTCTTTCGGCAGTTTGGCGAAAAGGGTATCCATGTCGCGCCAGGTAAGGGGGGTTCGGGACTTGAGGGAATCGACGATCCGCGCAGCGGTCATGCAATCTTTAAGTTCCAGAGCTCCATCAAAAGCGAGACGATACAGGGAATCAAGCCGCGACCAATACTGGCGGATTTGAAAACCGAAAGGAAGTTCCTTTTCTTTTTTGTTGCAAAGCTCCCAGGCCGCTATCGCCGGTAATTGCCAATCAACCGCGCCGGTATTGCGGAGTTCCTGGAGAAAATCCACGGTCCATTTCCATACCTGTTCATAGACCTGATGTTCGTCAAGATTGTTGACTGCTTGCAGTATTACTTCCGCAATCTTGTTGTTCGGAGGGTCAAGTTTCCAGGCTGACCAGGCGTGAATCAAGGGGAGCAGCGGCCGGAAACGCTCCGCTTCCGGTGAGGCCTGTTGCACGGCTGCCGTCCTCTCGGAAGTATTGGATCCTTTGAAAAGCAACATATTTAAATCTGGTTCGAAATCAGTTGCTAAATATCGCCATAAGACAAAGAGTTCCTGTGGATGAAAAGGTTTGGTTGCAGTATCGCGTTCAAGCCAAATTACAGCCAGGTCATAAAGAACATAATTGAGTTGTTGTTGGAACCTGCCTGGAGAAAGATTGTCGAGCTCGATAAGGACAAGGGCTTTGAGCAGTTTATACTCTTCGCCGGAAAGCTTGTCCTGGCCTGCCAGGACGATTGCTTTTTGCGCCCACATCAGGGACTGCAAAAGGTCTTCCTGCCGTTCGGCCATGGCGGATTTATCTTTCCCCTTGGGCAAATGGGCAAGGGCCAGATGCAGGCAGCAACGGGCCAGGACGCCAGCTGCCTCGGTTCTTTCCTTGTCATCGGCTAAGGGCTCCTTGTCGAACCTGTGGGCGATATGGGCAGCCTTCTCAAGCCACAGAACCCTTCGCCGCCAAGGAATGCCCGCAGGATTTAGTGCGCTGGCCAAGAGCCCCTTGGCCAGCCTGAGCAAAAGTCCATTAAAATGGCTGGCGATCTCTTGTTCGTGCGCATCGTCCTTCAGAGGCTCGGCCCGGCAGATAACCCGTTTGCGGAGCGGGCCAACCGCTAGGGGGGTCATCTGGAGAAAGCGGCTGAGGGCTGCTATCTCAACCGCGCGGCATTGGGGAGGCTGCGCCAGGGCTATGAAGGCTTGCTCAATCTTTTTGGTTTCATCATGCAGCAGCTTCTGATGCCTTTCACGTTGCGCGAGTGTTGAAGATTCGGTAAGGGGTGTCGCTGTTTCAATCGCTAGAATTGCACCAACCGCACGATCGATATTTTGATTCATATCATTGCTCTCCTTGAGCTGCCTTGGGGAAGGGGTGATACGTCCGCACCATCTACACTATCGAAGTGGACATCATTTCCGGAAATTTGTGGTCACTGGTTTATGCTCCAGTGAATAACCGCCACCTCCGCCGGGCTCGTGGGTAATACTGGCGAGTCCTCATTACTTGGCTGGCCAGACGCAATGTTTTCGACCGCATCGAGCGCCTTTTTGACCGAAGCCTCTAAATGGCCAAGGATAACGAAAACGGAGATCCAGTTCTGCTCCCAGGCCGTGGGAGAGGTCTGACAATGGTTACTGGGTCCAACGATATGAATATTGTCCTCGCCAATTATCAAAAGAGCGAACCATTGATCTTTCTTCTTCCAATTCTCCAGCAATAGCTTGATTGCAGTTCGTGATCTAGCATCGAGGGGTCTAAGGGTCCCCGCGGTGTCGAATGGATTCCAGTTATCTGGTATGGATGTGATGGCTGCTTCGAGGATGTTAGCTGAAGATGGATCTTGAGGTTGTCTGCCGACATTGGTCGCATGGGCTGCCTGTGGCTGAGGAAGCCTGCCGGTAATTACGTTAGAAAGATTTTCCTTAATAGTAGCTGCCATGATTGCTGTCCACGTTTTTCCCTTTTCAATTTCACAGAGGACAGGCACCCAAGTCGTAAGCCAATCAGCATACCGCTCAAATGCATGGGTAATATCCTCGCTTGGCTTCATGGCCTTGGCTTGTGCAAAATTTTTAACAAGTTCATTGTCCCATAGTTTAAAGGCCCTCTTGCAGATCCAGTCAGGTTCGCTTTTACTTGTCTGCCAAATTTTGAGGTGGTCAGCCAGAGCGCCGATCTCTTGTCCTTCCTTGCCGCTGTCTGATTTTTTAGTCATGTCTTCCGCGAGCTGAAACAGCTCTAGCTGAAGGATGCCGGGCAGATTCTGGCAGCAGAGGCCTGCGGCCACGGCAAAACCAATATGGTTTTTCAGGCCAAGCATGAGAGCTCGTAACCCGCTATGATTGGCAGTCGCAAGTTCCTCAAGCACTCCATAAGGATGGGGGGTTTTTAACTGCGGTTCACTGGTAAAGACCAAGCCGGCAAGCGATTCACGCCGGGCAACAAAAAGCCTTTCTGCAAGGCTTGCTGCACTTTGCATATTGGAAGATGGAAGGATTTCCAGAATAGCGCTACCCTCGGGAGTAACAAGCGCTAACTTCATTATATCATAGGGGACTTGAACAACTGCCTTCCATCCGCTGTTCATTTGTTTCTTCCAGACCGTAAAAACAGTGTTTGTATTGCTATCTGGAGCCAATACTGCTATGCGGAAGGAATCTGTAGAGTCCCAGATCAGGCACTGCGGCGGGGGCAATGCATTTTCATAGATCAAGGTCAACTTAGTCCGCAGTATTGATGCTTTCATTTTATCGGTAATGACTTCATGAAGATCACCCAGTTTTTTCCAGACCGGCACAATTCTTAAGGGGGTAACAGAATTTCCCGCGATTGCTTTGGCAAGCGCGTCATTAGCGCCTTTTTCAATTAACTGGAAAGTATGCTCATCAAAAGAACTATTCGGATCATTTGGATATTCCGGTTGATCTTCTGTGATCTGACTCCTTATCTCAAGGCAGTCCTCAAGAATATCCGAAGGAATAGGGCGAAGGGCGCAGCCTTGCGCGGTAATAAGTTCGGAAGTGAGATAAATGGTATTCCAAACCTCAATTATGAGACCGGACCAGAATATATCGTGATCTCCAGTATAGTCCTCCTCCCCGCCGCTAGCACGAGCGCATTCAAATCTATGATCCTGCTGTGCAAGAGCAAGGTATGTTGAAGGCATTTGCGGACCAGGGAAGGGAAGGGAAAACAGTGTTCCTGGTTTTAGCGTTGGTTTATTCGTTGTTACTTCTTGATTCATGGTATTCTCCTTGATTTACAGTATTGATATTGCAACATCCTGCATGATCAAGCGTGTGATCTGAGTAAACAGGACAATGACATATGTAAAACTCGGTCAAATGGTCAGTCAATTGTCCTTGGCAGGCAGAAGTTGCGATATGTGTCATGCGAGTTGACTCTAGTGTAGATATTATTTTGAAGATTTACGTGCTCTAACATTGTTAATATTAAATTTTTGCTTATATACTCGCTGCATTTCATCTTTTGTAATGATTAGTTCACTGATTGGGTAAAAATTATTCATATAAAAAGTGACATTATCCTTGTTACGATACTGAGTTGAAGATTTATTTGACTTATAAATATTCATTATCCAAAAACCGAGGGCTTCTTCCATCTCTTTTGGCAAATTCTGCAGCAGTTCGTGGAATTGTTGTATTTGATGGCGATGTTTTTTTTGCATCTTACATATTTCATCTAGCATTGCTTCTGGCATAATCGATAATACTTTGATTTCCGTACTGTCCGGTTCCCATAATTCTTTTTGTGATTTAATGAGCTCTTGGTTGAGAAAATTATTAATATTTTTGCAGACAGGAATGGTCTCAGAAAGCAATTCTTCACACAACGCCTCCTGCCTTTTTCCTTTTTTTCTTCTTTCTCCTGCAGCCAAGTCTTTTAACCATGCAACTAAGTCCTCCTTAAACTGCCTCTTTTGGTGTGTCCAAATAGTACGGAACCGCCTCATTTGGACTGCCCGTGTTTCTTCGACTAATCTGTTTTTTTCGTAGGAACCTGTAGCCCTATGCGTTGTTGAGCCTTCCGTTTCGACAGAAATGACACAATCAATATTATCTTGGTCAGTTATTTCTGCCAGTGCTGAATCGCGCACCGTGTTGTCATGGGTTGATAAACGGCTATAATCTGTTATAAATGTATCTACCGCTGGTGGGTCGTTTTCTGTAAGTTGAGGGTCGTTTTCATCCTCTTCAACACTAATTAGGGCGTCATCTGTTGGCATTATTATATCGGCAGGATGATGCATGAGTGAAAAAAGCTCTTCTGAAAGCAGATCAAGTAAATCTTTTAAATAGATCCATTTGTTGGATATAACAGCAATTGCAACTACTATAGCAGAGAGAAATTCTTTCAAAATTTGATATTCGGTGATTGGTATACCATCAACTTCATTATTTACTTTCTTTAAGATTTTATCTTTGTTGTCTTTCCAGGCTTGACTTGTTAATAAAATATCTGCCAATTCATCTGGAGTTACAGTTACTTGATCATCATTATTATTAGATCGAATAAATCTTAAATGCCTTCTGTATTCATGATTATTCTTGCCTGTTGGTACTTGAATTATTATTATTTTTTCGTCTGCAAGTCTAATTAACACCCCTGGATGACTTGTTTTATTGTTAGTTAATGCGAGATATAAATTATTATACATTCTGCGTTTGTTATCAATTGTTGAGGTTGGCTCAGATTTGATATATTTATTTATCCGTTTTTGCATGAAAGCATAAAAATTATCATATCCTTTATGATATTCATTGATATATAGTTGGTTAGATAATAAAATTTCACTCCATATATCAGATTTAATATTAATTGATTTTCCAGTACATGCAGTTCTTGGAGGTTTAATCCTGCATATATTAACAGCAATACACATATGATAAATAGCAATATCAGAAAATTCCAACAAGGCTTTTTGGGCTAACGTGCATGCAGTAATAGTGGTTAAATAATGATATTTAATAATTATTTGGTCATCATTTGACAATATTGCTAATAATTTGTTACACGACATTGTCGTGACTTCTTTCTGCATATCGGTCAACTGCTGGAATTTCTCCTTTCCCGTCATGTCGTTATGTAGTTTTTGAAATTGGTTTGAGAGATTTTTAAGGTTATTCTCTTCAATTGATTTAGGCTTTTTATCAAATTCCTTCAACTCTGATTCCATTAATTCTGACATGGGAATTCCCCCCTGCTGAAAAAAGTTTCCAACTTTAGTTGCGTTTACGATCTATACAACCTTTTATTTTGTTAACTCAATTTGCCACTTGGCTGCATGATTACCGCGCGTCTTGACAACACATTTTGTATTGCATTTAGCAAGAACTTTGCTACTGAATTACTGCTAGGCAAAGGCCCTCGTTCGCATTCTAACGGTATTGTTCATTCAGAAATCAAAAAAGAAAGCGGCACCCCAAAAGTATCCAATAGTAGCCCTAATAAATATTCTCGCCCACGTCAACATGATTCAGGGAATAGCGACATCACAGATATCGACAGATGAACAGTTGCACCAGGAAATGGGCATACTCAAGGGGCCAGAGCATCAATGAACGGACCTTAACCATGGCAAGGGAAGAAAGAGTGGTTGTGTACCTGTGCCACTCAACTTCAGCCAACACCTTACGGTTAAGCCAGTATCCCGCAGCAAAATACATGAAAATGCCGATGAGCGGATGGGCGAGCACCCCCATGATCACTGCAGCCCAAGCGATAAAATAATACAGAACAAACGCGCCTATCGGATATCCTTGTCTATAATGTCGGCGTTGTCGGGGTAAACCCTGGCGAAAATTACTTCGATCTCCGATTCCGCATGTCATGGTTTTCTCCTTGTAATGATCAAACACGAATTTTTTGGTCGTTGTCGGCCCGATATACACCGATTATCTTCACCTGCCGCAGTTTGACTTTATGGGCGGTCGGATTGGAAAACTGTGGCCGTGGTACTACTATCACAGAGTCGGCCTGCAGGGTGTCAATCCGTTTATGCAGCAGAAAGGCTGACCGGGCATTCTGATCCTGGATTACATTTTTATCCCGACACCATTTCACATACTCGTTCTGGATCTTGGCATCCCAGGTACACGACCGTCCAAGTTGCACGATGCACTTCAGATAAACCCCGCTACCACGGGAATAGCTTTTCGCCTCTGCCAGATTGGTGGAAAAATAAACGCCCGAGCCCAGCGCGTTTCCTGTGCCGGCCAGAAAGCCATTCCTGATAATATCCCCGGCGTTTGTGGTTGAAGGCGTGCCATGATATGCTATCACGCTCCCCTTTCGTTTTTTCTGTTGAATCCCCAACAATGCTATAACACCTTGTTTTCTTGGAGTATTCGTAGATTTCCGAGAGTGTTGGTTTTGTTGCCTTGTAACAGTTTTCTGTTTGGAGGGCTTCTTTTTGACATGTGTTTTTCCGGCATTCCACCCCCCTCTTGGCTGGCCGCCTCCCATAATGGATTGAAACAAGCTGGCAAGGCTCATGGTCTTCCTCCGTAAACTATCATTAAAGCTTTTGGCATGATTTTTTATCGCGCTCGGATAGTTGTTTTTCACAAATACCAAATGTCAAACCCTGGGGAGCGAGAGGCTCGACTCCCCAGGGCATTGCTGCTCATGACCAGGTTTGCTGCTTATAGGCAATAAGATCTTCAAGGGCCTGAACCGCCACATCGATCTTACGCTTGCCCTCCATTGCCCCAAGCATCGATCCACTGCAGTCAATTGCATAAACGGTCGCTTCAGCCCGGTGGCTTCTTTGAGTTCTGGAGGGATTCCTGGTTATACCTAATGCTGCCCGAAGCTCCCGCAGATTTTTAACCTCATAGAACTTGCCATTATGAGTGGCTGTAGCCATATCCCGGAGCAATCCGTGGTTGGAATTGAAGAAGTTCCCCAGGGCAACCGTGTTTAAATTCACCCAGGATTCCCTTGCATTTTTCAGCAGGGCGGCGTGCCGATCCTGTCCGGCATTGGGCAAGCCGTCCGATAATATCCAGATTCTTTTCTGATAGCCTTGCAGGGATGGGTGGGCCAAAACCTGCAGAGCAAGATCGATGGCGCTCGCAATATTGGTGGATGATCCGCTGATCTTGGATGGCAGCAGCTGAATTCTCTCCAATAGCC
>MGTA01000040.1:4531-4743 GCA_001799225.1 Deltaproteobacteria bacterium RIFOXYD12_FULL_50_9 | reverse complement strand
ATTTTATCCGAGCCGTACCTTTTTTTTGCCTGCGGCCCCTTGGCAATATAATTGTTGTTGATTTTAGGCTTGACCTTAAGTAGCCAGTTTTTAAAGAACAGCATATCGAACCTCCTTACAAGGTTGGCTGGCACGATGAGTTTGCACCAGCACCATAATAATAACGTTGGTATTTTCTATTTGTGCCGGCCGGCCCAGAGACGAATGGGCCG
>MGTA01000040.1:4025-4507 GCA_001799225.1 Deltaproteobacteria bacterium RIFOXYD12_FULL_50_9 | reverse complement strand
GCCTTCCCGCCAAGCGCAACCGGAATACGGACATGCAAAAATTGCCATAGGCAGGCCATTGTCTGCTAGTTTGACACTGATGAGTGCCATAATAACGGGCAGGTTATGCCGGTCCCGGCAGGGGCAAAGGACCTCATGATTGATAGGCGCCTTTTTGTTTGTTGATTCCCATACGTTAGTTCTGAATTTTGGGTTGGGTGGCCTTTTTTTCTGCATGGGTGACCTCCTTATACGTTTTTGGGGTTGATTCGGCTATTATGTTCAATGAGGAGAACGGTTGCTTTTTTCCTCTGTGGCACCTCTGTTTGCTTATGCCTGTTATTGTTGTGCGGGCTGCATACATACGGCGGACCTGCCACGTTTACTGGCCCTGTGACACCTTGCTCTGCCGCCTTGGCAAAAGCGAAACCAAGCGTATCATCAATAAGATAGCGGCTCGGCCTTACCCCGAAGTTTTCCTGACGTGTCTTGTGCATCAGATC
>MGTA01000040.1:0-3879 GCA_001799225.1 Deltaproteobacteria bacterium RIFOXYD12_FULL_50_9 | reverse complement strand
GCCGCCTGGAGTCGCCTACGGCAGACGTCATCCTCCACCGCTCGATTACCGAAGGCCTTGCGAGATTCAAGCTCATCCAGTATAGATTTGGCATCAAGGTTGCTAGTGAACATGAAGATGGCCTGTCGGCAGTCAATTTCGCGGCCGGCAGTGGAACGCGATGCTGTGGAAAGCCGTCCCGCATCCATGGCATTCATCAAGACACGAAGAATCGCGACGTGCGCCTTCTCGATCTCATCAAAAAGAACAATTGTTCGAGGATTGGCTCGCAGCGCGTCCACCAGTTGACTGCCTTCGCCATGTCCGACATATCCTTGTGGAGCGCCAATCAACTGACTTACCCTGTGTGGTTCAGAATATTCAGTCATGTCAAGCCGCAGGAATTGATAGCCGTTGTTTTCATCACCAAACTCACGAAGCACCTGAGCCACAACCTCGGCACTGCGCGTTTTGCCAACACCTGAAGGTCCTACGGCAAATAATACCGCCGGGCGTGCCGGCTGCTTCCGGGCGCAATGCCTTGCCATTACTCCTGATAATGATCGAAGGGCGTTGTCCTGACCGAGCACCCGTCGATGTAGCCGCTCGAAAAGATTGGCTTCATCTAGATATAGAGGGCGATGGACTTCGAGGATCCCTTGTTGGACTGCTGACATATCAGTTAGCGGCTGGCTTGTTATTTCAACAGGTGAGCCAACCGCTTCCGTGGCAACTTTATGGCGAGCGGCATATTGGGAACCCAGTTCAGTACAGACCCAGTGCCTCAGTTTGCTAAAGTCCGGGAATCTTTTTTCGCCTGATCTAAACCAATAACGGAGTTCATCGCTTGATCCGGTATAGGTAACGCCGTTCTGCACGAAAAGCACCGCAGCCTGCGAACCTGGATCAATTTCAAAACCGACATGGGCTTTTGATGGAACACAGCCCGGTGGCATCTCTTGATCTTTAAAGCGGATACAATTGCGAGCAGCCTTTTTATTAAGGTCTCTCCAGGACGAATCCGCTCCGTTGATGAATTGATTCATGCTGTCCTCCTCGCCGATTCATAGGCGGTCAATGCATATTTGGGGTGTTGAGCAGTTCTGACACGACGTTCGCATTCATAATCAGTATTGTCCTGCCGCATAATTGTCGTATCATCGAAAGTTCCAATAGAATAGCGAAGATCGCCGGTTCCGCCGCAGTCCGGACAAACAGGTCTTGATGGTGTCTGACCGAAATCGGGCGTCTGGGGAAGGAACAAACTGTCGAGCATAAAAAAACAGTCTGAGTTTTTCGCTCCAACCAGGCGTTTATTGAATGTGTCACCGAAAAACTGGTCAAAATCAGGGTCCATTCTAACCCGAATGAGGTTCCTTGAACCCAGGCGGTCGATCATGGATCCCCATCTCGGATGGCTTGTGCCATGATGAGCGACGGCCAACAGAATATGCCCCAATACAGCGTTCAACATCTCGGCGGCAAAAATCGGTGCGCCGGCTGATGTCACATTATTTCGATATCCTTCCTTGAGGTAAGCACTGTATCGTGATGCAGTAATGCACCGGTGACAAGCAGGGGTGACGCCGGGGACGGTAAAGGTTACTTCAGCACCACGGCCTTCACGGTACTCTTGGGCGCAAATTGTCGGCAAGCCGAATTGCAAACCCAACCGGTGCCCCCGAGCTTGTGCCTCAAAGTTGTCAGTCAACACCAGCAGGATAGTTTTGGTACACCCATTTATTCCGGCGAAGTGACGGAATCTCAGGGGTTCATTGATCAGCAAAGAAAATTTTTGGTCATCAATAGTTTCAATTCCCTCAGCTATCGCGAGGACAGAAGCGGCCGGATTGAGCCGAACGAGGTCATTGGCCAAGGCCTCAACCTTCGGCAGTCCGATTGCGTCAGGTTCTGCCTGCTGAGTTGCGATATTGGAATCACTAACTTGATCATGATCGCAAATCACGAATTCTCCAAATCCCATTCGCGCAGAGTTTCTGATTAGACTGCTCCCTCCTCCCGCACCGATTAAAATCAGCCGCGTTTGATCAAGCGATTCGAGGTCCACCCCTGACCTTTGACGCTCAGTGTAGCGCTGCGCCAAAACCATCGCTGCCGCCTGCTGCCTGAAAGACTGACTCATTGTCGCATGAATAACCGCCGGAAAGGACAGCTTAACTGCTGGGAGTTGATTCGGATTAAGCGGTGAGCTCTTCCAGATTGAATGTTCAAAATTGCCGTAATAACGCCATGTAGTCTGGCTACCGGCTTTCTTTGATTCAGTCGAGCTATGCTCTGGATATTGGCTTTGAACCAGAGGGACGTCCTTTTGTATCCAATCCTGTCGTCTAAGAGTATTGTCGGTTGGAAAATAACCTGATTTCTTTAGCCCCTCTAAAACTGTTAAACTGGTTTTGAGGATATTGCATTGCTTTCTATCCTCTTTTTCAGGCATCGCGATGTATGGAAATATTTCAAACCGTCCAGTATCAGGAATTGTCTGGACGATCGGGATGACCAAATATTCCAAACGCTTGAAACAGGAAAGGATCTCCCCGGCATACCACCGGTCATGCCCGGAGGGGTGCACCAGGCCAGGTGGATGACTATGAACGAAACCACAAAACTCGATACCTTTTGTTTTCCAGCCTTTTATTACCCCATTCAGGTAATCAATGTCAGGGTCATATGCCGCTGCATTGCAGCGCCCTTTATGATCAGCCTCAAAATGCCGAATTACGCCGTCCGAGTCACGCCCCAGCATGCCGCCGCGCTCGGCACGGTTTTGCCCGATATGGTCACGTATCGCGTTATGCGTTTCCGCATTCATCAACATCTGGTAATTATTGGTTTTCGGCTCCATATGCCTCTCCTTTATAATTTGTTTTTTTGATACCTAGATTTAATGGTTATTACCACCGTCCGGTTACCATGTATCTAGCTGTATGACGCGCCCATGACTCGGTAACAGTTCGAGCATCTCTGTGAGATCTTGGTTGTGGCTCATAGCAAATATAAGGTCTTCCAGTCCCAAGTCCGTAGCGATGCGTGGCGTGACCATCAGCTGCACGCCCACTTGGATAGGACGGTTGATCATCGATGTAGCAACGGACCGTACCGTCTGTTTGTTCAACGAGGGTAAAGTGGAAAGACCTCGGTGGATTCGAGTGGACATCATAATAAAAGCTGTCAATTTTTCTGCGGTCAGACATGTTTGGCCTCCATATAAAAAATAATTTAAGTGCCCGGCAGCGTCGGTGAAGGCGCTGCCGGGGTTTGAAGTTAATGTTAGTTTTTAACTGGTCGATAATTAATTGCGCCGAAATCCACCGCTAGGCAGCCGATCATCACCACGAAATCCGCCACTTGGGAGCTGATCATCACCCCTAAAGCCTCCTGATGGCAGCTGATCATCGCCACGGAATCCGCCTTTGGGTAACAATTCAATCAACTGGTTGGTTCTGCCGATCTTCTGATCATGTGTTCTGGTCATTGTTTTTCTCCAAATTTTGTTGTTGTTTTAACTCCGGCTTCTGTGTAACAATGTTGATCAATGATATTGATATTCGTCGGGGATATTGTTTCCTCCCGGGCTTCATCACCTCCCTATCCCGTTCAGTTCCTCCTACACCCCGGTCCTTGTGCTTTCATTCTTTAATAAGCGGGCACGCCGCTGATTTTGGGGTCTCTATAAGGTTTTTTTTAAATATTTTTCTGTTTAGTTGTTGTTGATGGTTGGCTGCGTGTTATTTACTTAGTTTTATCGGGAAGTTACGGAAATCGGCGTTGAGAAAAAAGTTGGGTTTGTCAGGGAGGGAAAATTTTTCCAAGCATCAATTGTTTGGAACGGATGTTCCCTTAAAAAAATATTGCTATTATCCCTTGCAACTAATTAATCTT
>MGTA01000039.1:15352-16296 GCA_001799225.1 Deltaproteobacteria bacterium RIFOXYD12_FULL_50_9 | reverse complement strand
ATCGGCACGGCAGCCCTGAGGAGCGGCTGTTCTTGCTACTCAAGGAGAGCGGATATGGCGGACTCACTCTGGCTGAGTTGTCGGTGCGGGCCGGCTTGTTCGGCAAGAGAATCAGCAAGATCTTGAGCGGACCGATATCGACCGGCCGCATCAAGGTGGTTGAATCAGATAGCCAGCGCATGCTTTTTGCCGAGATTTACGATAGCCTGCCGGAGCGGTTTCAGGCAATTCTTACCCGCTTTCATAAGGAGAATCCTATAAAGCCAGGACTGGCCCGCGAGGAGATTCGCGCCATGTTGCCCCACGGTATTGATCCCCGGCTTTTTCAGTATCTGATGAACGACCTGCTGCGCAAGGGGGTTATTGTGCAGGAAGAGGCTGTCATCCGGCTGGCCTCCCATCAACTGGCGCTCAAGACCGACACTCAGGAACTTAAGAATGAGATGCTGGCGATTTTTGGCAATGCCGGCCTGACCCCACCCCTGATCAAGGATGTGCTGGCCGGTTTTGCGGCGCACCAGCCGCAGGTGGTCCGCCAGATCCTCGACCTGCTGTTGCGTGAAAAGACGGTCATGAAGATAAGCGAGGAGCTCTATTTTCATGCCGAGGCGTTAGCCGCGCTCCAGGAAAAACTGGTGAGCCGGATCAACAGGGACGGTGGGATCGATGCCCAAGGCTTCAAGGAGCTGACCGGCCTTACTCGTAAATTCACTATCCCGCTCATGGAATACTTCGACCGGATCAAGCTCACCATCCGGGTGGGCGACAAGCGGCTGCTCCGCTAGCAGATTAGTGACGGGTAGCCGCAAATAGAAAAGGCAGAGCCATTGCTGACCCTGCCTTTCTTTAGCCCCTGAAGCGCGGAGAAAAGTATTATTTCTTTCTCCTGAGTCGCGAGCAGCCTGCCAGCCCTGCTATGCCCGTGCCCAGCAGAAGCATGGTGG
>MGTA01000039.1:9899-15260 GCA_001799225.1 Deltaproteobacteria bacterium RIFOXYD12_FULL_50_9 | reverse complement strand
GAATGGCAAGTCGGTTAATCCTGTTTGGCCATCTTGTAGTAGTGTCGGCAGCATAGAAATATTAGGGTAAGATGCGGGAGGGCCGAAACCGCCAAAGTAACCATTCAGGGAGGCAAAACCCTGTCCCAGCCCGTTGATGTTGCTGAAGAAAGCGGCGAGATCAGGGGGGGCGCCCCCAAACCATTCGAACCCGATTCCACTAGTGATATTCATCGGGTCGCCCGGTAGCGCAAACAGAAGGCCACTATAACCGCCTCCCGGAAAGCCCATGGCATCCCATGATCCATTGATCGTGTATAATGCGCCGTCGGCAAGTGTTATCGATCCGCCGTCGGCGAGCTGGGCGTCGTTGACGAAAAAACCACCTGCGAAACCAGAGGCGCTGATGGTAATCGTCGACGCGTTGCTGTCGTCAATGCCGATGTGTGCTTGGAATAGGGGGCCGTCTATATTTGTGGCCGACGCGGGGGCTGAAAAGGCCAAAGTAACAGCAAGTGCAGCAGCTGCACCGATGAATCCGTATTTCTTTTTCATCTCTTTCTCCTTGTAAAGATTATGTCTCGTTAATTGCCGTCATTTAAAGTAGTTTAATATCATATTTATTATGCAATATTTGTACCGTTATTTCAGTGTCGTATGAATTCCAATAAAAACAATCTGTTGCTAATAATTATGTGGATTTATCCGCTTGCCAAGTTGTACGCTTTCCGGGAAAACCGTTCGCAACTGCGGAATAAGCTGTTCTCTTCCCGAGGAATAGTCTTGACCTTTTCGGCATGCCTTCCATAATAGCCGTTATGGTTTAGACGCCGAAATTTTCAATCAGCGTATTTGTCGGATAGATTGGTTTTTTGTTTGAAAAATCGCACACTGGAAAGGTAACTTTGGTATATTTCGTCTTTCAGCCTATTGAACAGGTGGTCGTATCTCAAAAATAACCGGTAACATTGCCGGGCTTAAGCCCAGCCAGGTCAAAGAGCTTGAACGCATCTCCCGCCGAAGGGTGCACCAGAACCTGATCATCAGTCCGGAACTGGCTCGGGAGCTCTGCGCCTTTTCGTATGAGACGGGGCGGCAGATCGGGGTGCTGGTGGCGCGTAGCGGTCAGGTGGAAGACGTTATCGTCGGCGACCATCGCGGCCTGGTCATTCCCGACCTTAGCGATTTTCGTTCGGCCGGCGGCCGGCTCAAGGGGTTGCGTCTCATCCATACCCACCTTGCCGGGGAGGGTTTGAGCGAGGATGATTTTATGGACCTCCTCTTCCTGCGGCTTGATCTGATGGCGATGCTCAAGGTGCAGGCGGACGGGTTTCCGGAGCGGCTCTATGCCGCTCATCTGCTGCCGGTACCGGTCGAGGGTAAAAACTGGACGCTATTGCCGCCCGTCCCTCCGACCCAACAGCCCGAGACCTGCCGGGCGTTGATTGCGGCGATTGAGGAGGAGTTCTCGCGCTTGCGAGTTCTCAAGGATGTGGAAGCTGCCGTTGACCGTGCTATTCTGGTGAGTGTCACCACTGCCGCCAAGACCCAGGCGCAGGAGTCAATGGATGAGTTGATCGAACTGGTGCGCTCCGATAATGTGGAGATTCAGGATGTCGTGATCCAGCGTCGGGAAAAACTCAATCCCAAATGGATACTCGGCAAGGGCAAACTTGCCGAAATCATGCTGTCGGCCCTGCGGCAAAACGCCAATCTTCTGATTTTTGATCAGGAGTTGAACCCCTCCCAGATCCGCTCGATCACCGATCATACCGAACTTCGGGTAATTGACCGCACCCAGTTGATTCTGGATATCTTTGCGCGTCGCGCCCGCAGTCGCGAGGGGAAGCTGCAGATCGAGATGGCCCAGCTCAAATACATGTTGCCCAGACTCACCCTGCGGGACGATGCGCTCTCTCGTTTGACCGGTGGGATCGGTGGGGTGGGACCGGGTGAAACCAAGCTTGAGGTCGACCGCCGGCGTATCAAAGACCGTCTGACCAAACTTGCCGACAAACTTAAAGAGGTGAGTAAGGAGCGCCATAACCGGCGCGGCCTGCGCCGTAAGAAGGAGTTGCCGGTTCTATCTCTGGTCGGGTATACCAATGCCGGGAAATCGACACTGTTAAACACCTTGACTAACAGTGATATCCTGGCCGAGGACCGGCTGTTTGCCACTCTGGATCCCACGAGCCGACGACTGAAGTTTCCGAGGGATATCGAGGTGATCGTCACCGATACGGTTGGTTTTATCCGCAACCTGCCGGCCGAGTTGCTCAAGGCCTTTAAGTCCACCCTTGAGGAGTTGCATGAGGCCGATGTTCTGGTGCATGTTATTGATCTTAGTAATCCGCGCTTTGTTGAACAGATAGCGGTCGTTGAAACTATTTTGCATGATTTAGAGCTTGACACCATCCCTTGTTTGCGTGTTTTTAACAAGATCGATCGGGTTGCCGTCGAACTGATTGAACAACAACTTAAAGAGTATGGCGGAGTCGCAGTCTCGGCCAATAATGCTCAGACTTTGGGCCCGTTTCTCGAACGGGTTCAGGATTTGGTCCTGAAAAGATGGGAGTGATGGCTTCAGTGTTAATGACGAAACGTCTTTCTCTGTACTTGCCGAAGGCTGTACTTTTTTTTGCCATTGCCTGTGTTGTTTTGCCGGTCGGCATGGCTGTGCTGCCGAATTCCGCCAACGCCCAGGAAGCAGTCGTCAAGGATATGGTCGTCGCCAATTCAGATACTAAAATGCTGCTGTATTTAATGGTGGATAACGCCTTTACTCCTCAGATGGAAGAGGGGATCAAAAACGGTATTCCGGTCACTTTCACTTTTTATGTCGAGCTCCTGCAAAAGCGTCAGGATTGGCCGGATAAGCAACTGGCCGCTTTTAACTTCAATCACACCTTGTCATATGACAACTTGAAGGATGAATATCAGGTTAAAATGATGGAGAAGTCCGGTCGAATCATGGCAAGTAAGACCTTGGTCGAGGCCAGAAAAATAATGATTGAAATCAATGGACTTGAGCTTGCTGCCTTGAGCAGTATGCCCCATGGAATGACCTATCTCGTGCGGGTCAAAGTGACTCTGGTCAAACGCTCCCTGCCGCTTAATTTCCATTATCTAGTGCCATTCTGGGGCATGGGCGATTTTGAAACGGAGTATCAGCAGATTGAGTTTAAATATTGACTGGAAAGTAGCCAGGGAGATGCAGGCGGTGGAGAAAAACGAAGTTGATGAACCAATAAGCCAGGTGTATTTGGAGCGTCGCGATCAGAATAGACGCCGGCGGATCTGGCTGGTTATTTTCGCCTGTCTCGGTCTCCTGCCGTTGCTTACCTATTTTGAGACGCAGGTGTTCAAGCTCGGGGAGATCCCTTTCCCGGTCAGCGGCAATGTTCTGGTTTTTGCCTTGATCAACATCAATATCCTGCTGCTCCTGCTCATGATTTTTTTAGTGCTGCGCAATCTTGTGCAGTTGGTGTTTGAACGCCGCCGGCGGTTTCTGGGCGCCAAGCTCCGCACTAAGCTGGTTATCGCCTTTGTATCGCTCTCGCTTATTCCCACCGGGTTGCTTTTTTTTATCGCCCTGCAGTTTGTCTCGAGCAGTATGGACTACTGGTTCAACACCAATGTCGAACAGTCGCTCATGGAGTCGCTCGAGGTCGCTAAGACCGTATATCAGGATTATCGCGAGCAGGCGGCCCGGCAGGCGGAAACCATTGCCGGCCGGATCGAGACCCGCAGCGTTCGGGATCCTGATGCCGCCATGCTCGCTCCGTTACTAACGGAGATTGTTAACAGCGGGGTAGTGAATGGCCTTGAGGTGGTTACTAATCAGAAGACCATGGAGATCACGTTTTTTGATCGCCAGCTGCAGGCCAAGCCCATTCCGGATATACCTGTTGATCTCCTTAACGAGGTGCTGGCCGGAGCCAGGCATCAGGTTGTCGTGCAGCCGGTTGCGCAGGGTGAGTTGATTCGGGGACTGGCTCTATTTCGTATGCCCGGAGCAGCAGCAGAGGATTGTAACCATGTTCTGATCGCCTCGATTTTGATTCCATCCAGTCGTCTTGATCGGCTCTCTTTAATTTCCAAAGGGCTGGAAGGCTATCGCCAGCTCATGCTGCTGAAAGCGCCGATCAAGACAAGCCTTTTGGTGATGCTGCTTATCGTCACTCTGCTCATTGTTTTTTGTGCGATCTGGTTTGGCTTTTATATGGCCCGTGGCCTGACCGTGCCGATTGGTAAGCTGGCCGAGGCTACCCGGCGGGTTGCTGATGGTGAGCTCGATTTCGTGATCGAGAAAACCTCAGCTGACGAGATGGGCACCCTGGTTGATTCCTTTAACAGCATGACCAGGGACATCCTGGTCAGTAAGCAGCAACTGGAAGAGGCAAACCTTGCGTTACGGCAGAGTTATCAGGAGCTCGATACCCGGCGGCGCTACACTGAGACGATTCTGCAGAATGTGGCGGCCGGCGTTATCTCCATTGATGAACAGGGCCGGATCACTACCTTGAACAAGTTTGCTGCCGAATTGCTCCACCTCGACAAACGTGAGATCCTGGGTCGCGATTACCGGGAGGTGCTGCAACCCTCTCATCTGCAGATCCTTGAAAATTTTCTGGCCGAGCTTAAAGGGGCTGACAAATCATTTATCCAGCGGCCTATCCGGTTGAGCATCCACAACGAAACCTTTCTGCTGCGGATCAATTTTACCCGGTTGACCGATGAGGAGGGCACCCCGCTGGGGGCGGTGCTGGTCTTCGACAACCTGACCGAACTGGAAAAGGCCCAACGCATGGCGGCCTGGCGGGAGGTGGCGCGGCGGATCGCCCATGAGGTCAAAAATCCGTTGACGCCGATCCAGCTCTCGGCCCAGCGCCTGCGCAAGAAATATCTGGAACGGCTATCAGGCGATACCGAGGTCTTTGACCTCTGCACTAAAACCATTATTAATCAGGTTGAGGAGTTGAAAAGGCTGGTTGGCGAATTCTCCAATTTCGCCAGGATGCCGGCAGTGGAAAAATCCATGAACAGTCTGCTGGACATGGCTCGCGAGGCCCTGGTTCTCTATCAGGGTTCGCATAAGAATATCCGGTTTACGCTGGCAGGGGGAGAAGATATACCCAGGTTTCTGTTTGATTTGAAACAGCTGAAGCGCGTCCTTATTAATCTGCTCGATAATGCGGTGGCGGCCCTGCCACCTGAGGGCGGGGTTATTGAGATTGAGTTGAGCAACGATAGTGCCAATCGTCGAGCCCTGCTTGAGGTCCGCGATAATGGCCACGGCGTCAAGGATGAGGATAAACCCCGACTTTTCGAACCCTATTTTTCGACCAAGAAGACCGGCACCGGCCTTGGACTTGCCATCGC
>MGTA01000039.1:8955-9788 GCA_001799225.1 Deltaproteobacteria bacterium RIFOXYD12_FULL_50_9 | reverse complement strand
GTTGGTTTGATTAATTTCCATAGGTGGCCTCAATGCGATATTTGTTTCTTCGCCCTTGCCTCAAGTAGCCGGCGCAGCGTCCCGAGGCTGGTCTCGACCTGTTTTTTAAAAAGATGGGAGATCAGCATCTTCGTAGTCTTAAAAAAACCGGAGGGTTCCACCTCCCCCATAACCGTGAGCAGGGTGTACTGGTCTATGGGCTCAAAGAGATAGCCGCCCCTGATTGGAAATGGTCCTGAATCAGACGCAAAGGAGTACTTGCGATTCGGTTCAAGTTCCGTAATCCTGCCGGTGGTCTCAATCCGCCGGCCCATGGATTCGAAAATATAACGATAGCTCGACCCCACCCGCATCGGTCTGGCTGAGGTTAGGTCCGCCTCGACGACGAACGGCTGCCATTGCCGGAAGTTTCCTGGTTCCGCCACAAAATTGTAGACCGTCTCGATCGGGCAATCTATGACGATGTGGGCCTGCTCTGTCTCCGCCATTTTGATCTCCTTGCAGGTTTTTCCATTATAGCACAGAAACATGAGTGTGCCAAACAGTGTGGTCAGTTTTATGGCACTTTCCTGCCCGGGCAGCGTGAGCAGCAAAATATCTTAGGGAATTGTGTTCAGGGCGGCAAACTGCGGTTCATGCAACGGCAGCAGGATATCCGCCATATTTTTGACCTTGAGTACGATGTCATAGGATTTATTGGCATTGATGTGGGTCCCGGGTGGAATGACCTCCATCTCCATGGCGGTTATCTTTTTAGGTGGGAAGAAGTTTTCCATGATCAGGCAGAAACCGGTTATGACTGCTGTGCCTTTGGCGGTATCTATCAAAACCGT
>MGTA01000039.1:8678-8943 GCA_001799225.1 Deltaproteobacteria bacterium RIFOXYD12_FULL_50_9 | reverse complement strand
AGTATGAACCGGCGTATGGATTACCCGGATGCCCGGCACAATCTCCTGATCTCCGACTACGGTCCGGATCTGGCCATTGGCTTCAATGTCCAGGATGTAGTCTTCCATATAGCGAAAATCAAGGGGGTGCGGGCTATGAACGTGCTCAAGTTCCTTCTCATGGATATAAAAGGTGGCGTTGGCGCACTTGTAGTCGTTTTCGCAGTGGTCGTTGTGCAGGTGGGTATGGATGACAATGTCGATATCCTCCGGTTTCAGGCCCCAG
>MGTA01000039.1:711-8630 GCA_001799225.1 Deltaproteobacteria bacterium RIFOXYD12_FULL_50_9 | reverse complement strand
TTGCGTTCCTCGGAGATGATCGGACTCATTTCGCCGGTATCGACAAGGATTTTCCGGTCGCCGCCCTCCAGGTACCAGCAATAGATGGGGATGGTGTATGGTTCGCCGTATCCGTACTGATAGGTCATCATGCTCTTGTCAAAGACCTTTGTGCCCATAACGATCGGGTGTATTGTAAAGGTTGCCATGGAACTCCTCCATATCTTTACGGGATGATAGAAACTATGCAATTAGTCAGAAAACAGTATTCTGGATTCTGTCTCCTGAATTCCATATTCCTGAGTAGCTACAAACAAGCGACCGGGGGAACCGCAGTTCCCCCCAATGAGATTTCAGATCATGAACGAGCTGTCATTCTCGGCCAGAAGATCAATATACTCCGGCGCCGCCTTGAGCTCGCAACCGGTGATGAACTCTTCCGGGTCGAGCAGTCTTTTATCAACGCAGGCCTTGCAGACATAGATTTTAACCCCGTTTTTAGACAAGTAGTCAACCTGAGTCTTCATGCTCTCTCTGGTGGTTGTCGTGAAATCATCGGTCATCCCGAACTGGGCCCAGAATACTCCGTCTTCCAGAAGAAAGATAGTTACTTCATGCCCTTTTTCCTTGGCCACCTTGGCAAATTGAAAGGTCCTGGCAACCATGAGCGCATCCTGCATACCTTTGGAAATTGTAAACAACATCTTGGCCATAGCTTGTACTCCTTCTCTATCTGGTTTGAAAAAATCTGACCCGGACCGGCAACAAATATGAAAAAAACTTTGTCTGGTGTCTAAGTCGGTTCAATACAATGGGAAAGCAATATGGCAGATTGGAATCATCTTGACAATAGAAATATTCATAATATTACGAAATTGTAATTATGCATTTTGTGATCGGGCCGCAGCAGAACCATGCTTGCCATAGGAATTTCCGGATGTCGGGATTTTTTGTTTGACAGAGGTGCTGTTTGCCGATATAGCCATAAATGGGTTGGTTTGGGAGGAAAGGACGATTTTTCGGAGCCAGGTATGGCGCATCAATTCTCAGTAGAGATCCATAATTTTTTAACAGGTAACCTGGAAGAGGCGCGACAGATACTGGCCAGGGCAACCCAGGAACGCGATGAGGCTGCCGTGCGTTTCCAGGAGGGCAGGATTGCCGAGTTGCTTTTTTTCAGGCAGCAGCTTGTCGAGAAATATGATCTGAAGGATCAACGGTACTTTAAGGAATAGATGGCTTATACATACCTGCTGGAACTCCATGACCTGACTGGCGTCAAGATTTCTGAGGTCAAAAAGCAAAAAAAACGGGCCGAGGCGGAGAACCTCCCTCTTGAGGCGCAATTTCATGCCGGCCGGCTTGATGAGTTGATCAGGATAGATGCCTTTCTGGTCAAGAATTACCTGCATTTGCTGCCTCGTCGTATGCAACAGGCGGTATTGGCCAAACGCGCCGTCAATCCCATCTGAGTGCGCGGCATACATTGCTTTGTTATTTTCTGACAATGTCAGGAGAGGATAATTTCATTTTATTTTTTGAGTCGGAGGAGTTGTGATGGTTGTTAACTTGAGATGCAAGATCAAGATATTGACGTGGTTGGGTTTTCAGGTTCTGTTGGTCTGCTTTTTCTGTGATGTGGCACTGGCCGCCAGAACCGTTGAAACTGTTGTCGAAATCCAAAAGATCCTTACCGTTGCCGAGCGTCGGATGCCGGACCAACCGGAAGAGGCGGCCAAGGATATTGAGGCAGCCAACAGAATGATAGAGGAGCTCAGGGCCCTCGATTCAAACAATCCAAATATTCAGGCATTCCAGAAAAAAGTTGGTCAATTAACCGCTAATCTTAAGAGATGGCTACGGGCGGCGGCAAGAAAAGAGAGTAGAGCATATTAGTCTGGTTTGGCTAGCCGGTTGGTGTTTACCTTTTATACGGTAAGTAGCTGAATCGCCATACCGGCAAGCGTGCTTATCGTCACCAGCAAAAAAAGAATTCGTATCGTATCGACCCGGTCATGATTCTCCTTGAACAATACAAGGAGGCCAAGTCCGGCGCTGCAACTAAGGCCGGCGATCGTCGAGCCATAGCCCAGGCCACCCTTGAGAAAGGCCTCGGCAATGGCAACCGAGGCTGCGCAGTTAGGAATCAGGCCCACCAAGGCCGCCAGGAAGGGTTGGAATATCGATTGCCGGAGCAGGACGTTACCCAGGTTTGCTTCTCCGACCAGCGAAATCAGATAATTAAGCCCTAAGGTCGTCGCAAAGATAAAAACGAAGACCTTTAGGGTATGGATAAGCGGATGGGTGAGCAACTGCCACTTGCTGATCTTTCCGGACAGATGGTGTTGGCAGCAACCACGTTCGGCTGACTCAGCCATAGGAAGCGATATTATCTGTATGGGTGGTTTCCGTCTGCTTCCCGGTAGGAGATCGACGGCATAGCCGCCGATAATGCCGATAATCAGCTTGGTGATCAGGAGCATCATGACTAATCCGCCTTTGTCCGGCTGAGCCAGAAATACCGGAATCGCCTCATCCGATGTTTCCAGGAAGACCGCCAGTAAGGTGCCGGTGCTGATCAGGCGGCGGGTGTAAAGAGCACTTGCCACTACCGAGAATCCACACTGCGGAACACAACCGAAAACCGCCCCGATAACTACGCCGGCCTTCGGCGCTTTTTGTAACCTGCCTTCCAATGATTTGCCGAATCGGCGCTCGAAAAATTCAACCAGGCAGTAAATTGCCAGTAGAAAGGGGATCATCGCGGCGCTGTCGGCTAAAGCAACCCAAAAAAGATCATGCATCGTTTTTCACCGGACGACTCTAAGTTTAATATTTATTCTACGGCACGAAACTTATTGGCAAGGGAATGTCTGAGTATAGATCCTGACCGTTATTTATTGGAACAAAAAAAGACAAAGAAAAATACATCCCGGTAAGCTTAAATGCAAGCTTCACAGGTGCTGGACTAACTCTAATAATTATTTTTTCTCTCCCCATAATCGAGAAATTCGTTTTGATCTTACGTATTGCTTATGATAACACTTACGTAGAGGAGATCACCCCAATGCAGGCAAAATTGACTCTAAGTATAGACAGAGAACTCATTGAACAGGCAAAGGAATTTTCGCGACGGCAGCAAAAAAGCCTCTCGAAAATGGTGGAGAACTATCTGCGCCAGGCAACAACCACATTCTCCCGGGAGGAAAGCCTCACCCCTTTAGTGAAGGAACTCTCGGGCCTGATCAAACCTGACGAGGCAGACCGCCGCAAGAATGAATACGCTGAATATTTGGTGGAGAAATATCGTTGAAACAAACCGTGTTCGTTGACACCGATATCATTTTCGATCTGCTGGCGCGACGGGAACCTTTTTATCTGCCGGCGGCGCACTTTTTCGCCCGTGTGGAACGCGGTGAAATAACAGCCTGCGTCTCTCCCCTTTCCTGAAATTCCTCACATCTCCTTTCAAGGTCAGCTCCACCCATCCGGCCGGTGGCGGCAGTAGTAGTGGCTGCTCTTGTAGTGCTGGTAACTGCGGTTGAGAAGTTCAATCCTAAACTAGAGCTGCGACAATTTGCCACATTCCAATCACTCCTACATTGTAGTAGTTTGACCTTGACTTTATAAAGCGATGCAAGATATTTCTCCCCGTTTTATTTTGCATGCAATTTGTGAAGCCATGTTGTCCGATCTCTTCTACTCCCCGGTCAGATGATCAACGACTGGGGAGTGCGAGGGATTATACCGGATTTGAACCTGCCGGTTGTTGTGATCGAGGATGTGCAGGCGTAACTTAGCCAGATGTTTGTTTGGGTGAGTTACATTTTCGTTACTCTATATTGATAAGGAAGTATGAATATGAAACATGAATGTGAGTGTGACGTCGATAGGAGAAAACTTCTTATTGGAGCAAGCGCCGTGGCGGCTGGAGCATTGGTAATGTCAAACAGCATTGCCGGTTTTGTTTCCAATGCCCAGGCAAGTGGTGTGACCAAGTATCCTTATAAGAAACTTGATGAGCAGGAGGTTGGCAGGATCGCCTATGAGACCTATTTTACCAAGTTCTGTGCCGAGACGACAATTACCGGTCTGTTTCAACCGCTGGCAAAGAGTGTTGGTGAACCTTATGCGTCATTTCCATTGGGTTCGCTGTTCTGGGCTCACGGTGGTATGATGGGCTGGGGCACTGCCTGCGGTACCCTGATCGGCACCGGTATGGCTATCGGCCTGATAACTTCCGGTGACGCTACTAAGGTTACAACGCCTAAAGGACGGGCACCGGTTCCGGTTGGCGATGCAATCATCAACGATGTTATCGCATATTATGCCAATGAGAGTCTGCCCAAATACGTCCCGGCAGCGGGCAAGGAACAGTACAAGGTTAAGAATCAGAGCGTCAGCGACACACCATTGTGTCATGTTTCCGTCGGTAAATGGATGAAAAAAGAGGACGTTAAATTCTTCGGCATTGAGCGGAAGGAACGTTGCGCACGGATATCCGCCGATATTGCCATGTATACCGCGAAACTCCTTAACGAGTGGGCGGCCGGCACCTATAAACCCCGCAATGAGCCTTTGGCCAATGCGTTGAATAACGGGATTACATCGCAGACCAACTGCGGTGAATGTCACGGCGCTAATGTTCCGACAGCCAAGTCCTGAGAATTGAGGCGGTTTTTTCTCTCTCCATAGGACCATTTTTCAGGGATGATTTTTCAGGGCGACTGCATTTGCAGCCGCCTTTTTTTTGGGCCGGATCAAAGTAGGGGCCGGCCAGCCCGGTTCGGGCAGCCTAACGGAATGACTATTATTTTTCTTTTGCCAGCCAGTCGTGTAAAGAGTTTATATATCCTTGGGAATTTAAAAATTCGGCAATTTTGAAAAGGGACTTATTGCCGATCCTGTTGATCCTGGCGACGTTATCCGCACCGAGTTCGGCGATTATTTCTGGTTTGTTGATTATTTCCTCATTGCCCCAGAAGGACACCAAGGCTTTTCTCGCGGTTGGGGAAATCGCCGCTCTGAGGGAATTTGCCGGCGGCAGATTTGTTTTTGCAGAGGACATTGGGAGTGCCAAGGTTCCGAGGAAAATGATTAACGTAAACCGTTATTAAAACATGCCAGGCAATGCCAACGTTCAAATAGGGTCTCCCCCGCAATCCGGCGTATATCCGGAAGCAGGGGAGACCCGACAACTTGCATCGCAAAAATATAACCGGGGAGAAATATTAGTTGCTGATACCTACCTCCTTCAATAACACAATGAGGTAAGTTTGGAAATGCGGTGAATTGTCGCACCATCTGCTAAATTTATATTTCGAGGCCGCAAATGTTGATGTGCAGGATGAAGTTGAGTACAAGGAAGGTCATATCCCTTTGCTCTTCAGCGAATTCGACATGAGATTCGCGAAGGCCGCATCGGACTCTTCCCGTACCCTGGTTTGAATCCCCAGAAACGCCGTCATGAGTTCTCGTGCGAATGGAGTGAGCCGTGACCCCCTGCCCTCCCTGATGACAAGCGTTTTCCCCAGCCGTTCCTCCGAGGCCTTGATGCGGCACCAGACTGCCCGGTAGCTCATTTTGAGCTCTTTGGCCGCAGCCTGGAGCGACTGGAGCCGATCCACCGCTTCGAGAATCCGGTAACGTCCGGGCCCGAAGACTGCCATGCCCTGGCTATCATCAATCCAGATTTTAGACTGGATGACAAATCCGGAAGTTTCAATTGTCATGCACTGTTCCCCCTGCCGGCAGGAATATGGTGCCGGACCGTGATGAAAGCGATTCCAAAGCAGATTTCAGGCTGATATCCGACCACATTTCGCTCCTTTTGGCAAGTCTGATTCCATCCACTATCTATATCAATTACGACATATATCAATTACGACATATGTCAATATTGACATGTGTCGTAATTGATATTATTAAGGCACCCGTGCTGATGTAAAAGGTGACTGAGACCTGGCAGGGATATCCTTCCCATTGGTGTCACTTATTGGCTTCTGACGGAAGAAGGATGGATAAACTATCGGGAAGCCTCCTGGCGTAAAGCCGTCCGGCTGGGTTTTACAGGAACAACAAAAAGGAGAAAATTATGGCGAAAAGAATCATTTCTGCGTTGTCCTTATTTATGATGCTATGGGCCTTTGTCGGTCAGGTAAATGCTGCTGAATCGACAGAGATCACGGTTTCAGCCGCCATCAGTCTGAAGAACGCTTTTGAAGAGGTCGGCAAACTCTTTGAATCATCAAACTGGGGCATCAAAGTACTATTCAATTTTGGAGCATCCGGCGATCTCAAGACTCAAATCAAAGGCGGCGCACCCGTTGACGTTTTTGCTTCTGCGGCGCTTAAAGATATGGACGAACTTAGCAAGGAAGGGTTTGTGCTTCCGGATACAAAAGCAAATTTCGTCACCAATACCGTGGTGCTTATCGTCCCTGCTTCCTCAAAGATTTCCACGGCGTCATTCGAGGATCTCACGAGATCTGAGATAAGCAAGATTGCTGTCGGAAATCCGAAAACTGTACCTGCCGGCCGCTATACCGAGGAAACGTTTCAATATTATAAAATTTCCGAAAAGCTGAAAGATAAGTTGATTTTTGCGGAGAATGTGCGCCAGGTGCTTGATTACGTCGCTCGTGGTGAAGTCGATGCCGGGGTAGTTTACGAGACCGATGCAATCATCAGGCAACAGGAGGTGAAGGTTGCAGCGACCGCACCGGAATTAAGTCATAAGCCCATCATATATCCTATCACTGTTATTAAAGACGCAAAGAATGCGCAGGCCGCAAAGATGTTCGTTTCTTTCGTTCTATCCGAGGGTGGAAAAATAATTCTTGAAAAGCATGGATTCAAACCTGTACGGAATTAGTCCGGCATAAATGCAACAAGCGTGTGTGGAAAGACATTATGGAACATCCCGTTCTCTTTTCTCTAGTGCTGTCCATCCGGGTGGCAGCGGTTGCCACGGTGTTTATTGTTTTTGTCGGGGTGGCCGTTGCCTTTTTTCTGTCGCGGCGGGATTTTTGGGGAAAGGAACTGCTCGATACGCTCTTGACCCTTCCTCTGGTGCTTCCGCCAACGGTCACCGGTTACTATCTCATCGTGCTCTTCGGACGAAATGGCCTGATCGGGCGATTTCTGTTTGAATGGTTGGGATGGAGCATAATGTTCACCTGGTACGCGGCAGTGCTCGCGTCCTTTGTGGTGGCGCTGCCGCTCATGATCAAGACCACTCGTGCCGCGATAGAAGCCATTGACGAGAATCTCATCCGCGCTTCGTACACGCTCGGCCATTCGGAATGGTGGACGGCTCTCAAGGTGATTTTACCGCTGGCCAGGAAAGGCATCCTGGCTGGTGCCGTGCTCTCTTTTGCCAGGGCGATGGGTGAATTTGGCGCAACGCTGATGTTGGCTGGAAACATATCCGGTAAAACAAGCACCATGCCGCTCGCTATCTATTCCGCGGCCAGCAGCGGTGACCGTGTTCAAGCAAATATTATGGTGCTCTTGTTCACCTTGATAGCGGCAATGTTCCTCTATACGGCCAATAAACTGAACAAAAGAGTCCTCTTGTGAACTTGTTTTTTAAGGCCAAGAAAGTTCTGCATGGATTTGCATTTGAAGCCGACTGGGCAATCGACAACGAACTTGCCGTTCTTTTCGGGTATTCCGGCGCAGGCAAGTCCTTGACGCTCCAAATGATCGCCGGTCTTTTGGCGCCGGACGAGGGTTTCATAAAGTTGAATGGAGATGTCCTATTCGATAACAAGGCCGGTATTGATCAGCCGCCGCAGAGACGATCATTCGGCTACGTATTTCAAGACCTCGCGCTTTTTCCGCACATGACAGTGCTCGGCAACATCCTTTACGGCGCTCATGGACTGAGCGAGGAGGAGCGGAGACAACGAGCAAAAGAAATGATCGAACAATTCATG
>MGTA01000039.1:0-683 GCA_001799225.1 Deltaproteobacteria bacterium RIFOXYD12_FULL_50_9 | reverse complement strand
TCTTGTTAAAAATCCAATGATGCTGGGGAAAAAGTAAATCATAATTATCGATGACAACCAAGTCCTGCCGCCGGTGCTTTTCAGATGTTAAAAAAACAAGGGGGACATCTTCAGATTATAAGTTTTGGAGGACAAAAAAAGAAATGTTGTTGTCTATTGATTTAACTGACGGAAATGGGGTGGCAGGGTGGGTATACTCTCGTTAAGAGGGTTATTCTATACGGGAAAAAAAGCTTTGAGGATCAATGCAACGATGCCGCCCATCACTAAGCCCACCATCCATTTAATCACAAGCAACTCGCGCTCTAATCGGTTGACGTCAGATCTTGTCGCCAACTGTGAGTCCATTGCTTCAGCAAAAGCAGACACAAGGGCTTCTGCTTCCGCCTTAGCCTGTTCAGCAGGCACACCTGCCGCCTTGAGTGTCTCGACGAATTTCAGGGTATCGAATGTGATTAGCCATGAGGAAAAAAGTATCAACAGGACAACGTAAAGTCAAGAGAAGTTAATTCGCCGGTGTGTAATAAGAATAAAAGGCGGGTTTGCGGGACATCCTATATTTATCTGATTGGGAGGTGAACGGCCGTTCTCCAAGTGAACCTGTTAACGCCTAAGGGTTGCCATGAGCCTCTTGGGGTTAAGTAAAAGATCAATGGCATCCAAAGGCGACAGCACCAGAATTC
>MGTA01000038.1:9408-14280 GCA_001799225.1 Deltaproteobacteria bacterium RIFOXYD12_FULL_50_9 | reverse complement strand
GATAGCGATTTCCGTCTGGTGGCTGCCACCAACCGGACTCTAGACCAGATGGGGCGTGATGGTCTATTCCGAGAAGATCTGCTTTTCCGGTTGCGGGCCCTCGCTATTCATCTGCCACCATTGCGAGAGCGGGCTGGCGACCCCCGTGAAATCGCTCAGGTAGTTGTCGCGAAAATCTGCGAACGAGCCGCTATTGACGCCAAAGGAATTTCCGCCGAGTTTTTTGCAGCCCTGGCCGTTTATCCATGGCCTGGCAATGTCCGTGAACTTATCCATGCCATGGAACATGCGGTAGCAGTGGCCGGCCCCCAGCAAACCCTGTACAGCAACTGTCTGCCAACCGAGATCAGGGTGCATGCGGCCCGGGCGATCGCCAATTTTGGGCAATCGATTCCGGCAGATGACGGATCCCGCAGAGATCTGCCCTTGCCAAATCTCCAGCCATTCCAGCAATTCCGTGAAACAACCACCAAAAACTATTTGAAAAGCCTGATGGCCGTGACCGGCGGCAATATTGATGAGGCCTGCCATATCTCAGGGCTATCTCGAGCCCACCTTTATACCCTCCTCAAGGAACACTCCGTTTCCAGAAAGTAGGGGCGAAAAAATTTTCGCCCCTACACAATAGCCCATTGTTTTGTCTGAAACATCAGATACGTCTGGAATTTCAGACGTGTCTGGCATGAGTTAATGCTCAGGCAACCCTGAGCATTTATGCTATCTCATTTGAATTTCGTTATTATTATAGATTAGTTGTCTTGGCGCGTTTTTTGCTAACTAAAGAAGATTGCAGGGAATAACTATTAACGAAATCTCATCCCACTCCATCAGTAACAACACAAGAGGCAGAGAATGTCAACAGATGGGAACAGCATCTTGCAGAATCAGCAGCATGACTTGAGGATTTTCATTTTCAGCCTTGTAGTGGCCTGTCCTATTAATAGGAATCCAAGGGAGGATTGCCCATTTTCGAAAATCCGGGAGGATTGCTCTCTCGAAGAAAAATATCACTACGCCGAAAATTTATTCCCATATGAGGCGGTTGAGCTCATTGAGTATCATAATAAATGCTATGAGCGGCAAATCATGGCTATCAAAGCAGCAGCACGCTGTGTTAGACAGTCGGCCAAAATCTGATATTTGTGGACGACTCGAATGGCCTTTACTTAATCACTACCCAGGTGCCTATCCAAAGTCATATTAGTTCAGTTATATTTTGTCTGATATTCCGGATATTGTCTGAAATATCAGACAAAAGCCCTTGTTGAGCAGGTTTGCTCATGTTTTTATCTTTTTGAAATTTCGTTCTCCACATTATTTTTCGGCCTTGGCACGTTTTTTGGAAATAATATTTTCTTGAAATGACAGTCATGCCATTTCCGAATCAACATATTTTTTCGTCTTTATTGCATTTTTTGAAGGCCACTCAAAACCCGCCCCCGGGTCAAGCGGCTGCCCCCTCCTCGGCAGCCGCTTGCCGGCCTTTATTGATAGGCGTTACTGCTTAATATTCAGGAACAGGTATGCACAACCCAAGTATCAAAAATAAAATCATTGTCCCTGTCTGTATCTGTTTGTTGATAGCCATTGTTGTACCGATCATCGGCATTAATATGGTCGTTCGCAAAAATATCAGCAAAAATGCAAATGAGATCTTTGACACAACCCAAAAAATGCTCACCCACCATATCGAGGAAGATGCTGCCAAAATCCATGTGATGCTTAATTATATTGCCGAAAACCCCGAGTTACAAAAAAGCTGGCTGGCACAAGATCGGCAAAGGCTTTACGAACAGAGTTTGCCCTTGTTTAATGATATGCGGAACAATTATGGGATAAGCCATTTTTACTTTCATCAGCCAAATGGAATTAATTTTTTGCGAGTACACCACCCCCAAAAGCATGGAGACCCAATTGAGCGCTACACCTTGCGGGAGACAAAGAAGCAGGAGAAGGCTGTGCACGGCATCGAACTTGGTCCGCTTGGCACACTTACCCTGCGAGTGGTGCTTCCCTGGGTGATCAACGGCCGGGTTACCGGTTATATTGAACTGGGAGAAGAGTTGCCCCATATTACCAAGCATCTCAAAGATGTGTTGAGGGTTGATTTTGTTCTTGCCATCAACAAGAGCTTGCTGTCACGGGATGGTTGGGATGAGGGCCGCCGTATGCTTAATAAACAGGCCGACCTCCAACCCTGGGAGACCCTGTCTGACATGGTTGTAATCGACATCACCTTGTTAATGGATAAGGACAACCTTTTAAGGATATTTGGCAAATTATATGAGAAGGGCTCTTTTGCCGATAAAACGCTGACCTTGAATAATCATATCTATCAGGTTCGGACATTCCCTTTTTCTGATGCCGTAGGTATGAATCTGGGCGATTTTCATGTCCTCTACGACACAACCGCAGAATTATCCTCTTTACGAGAAATTACCATTATAAATTTTACCACCGCCATCATGCTGGGAGTGCTCCTGACCGTCTTTTTTTACCGATATCTGGGCCGATTGGAAAAATCGATAAACCGTGATCAACAACTAATCAAGCAACAACACGAGGAAGCGCAAGCAATCAACGAGCAGCTTAAGGGCGAGATAATGGAACGTCAGCAGACTGAAGACTGGCTGGAGCGCAGTTATCAAACCACGGCGACAATCAATAAAATTCAACACCTTTCGCTTGAAAGCGAAAACATGGACGAACTGCTCCACGAGTTTATCGCTTGCGTGGTTTCCCTGCCCTGGCTGTCACTTGAACCGCAGGGCGCGATTTTTTTGATTGAAGATGATCCTGAGGTTCTGGTGCTCAAGGCATTTAAGGGTTTGGCCGTACCCTTGCAACAGAAATGCGCGAGATTGCCCTTTGGCGTCTGTCTCTGCGGCCGAGCGGCAGTGAGTAGAAAGGTTGTTTTTGCTAATCATGTCGACGAAAGACACGATATCGGGTTCGATGGCATGCATCCGCACGGCCACTATTGTATTCCGATTCTTTCAGCTGACAAGAAGCTGCTTGGCGTATTTACCCTATATATCAAAGAGGGTTCCTGGCGTGATGAGAATGCCGAGGCGATTTTACAGGCTGCGGCCAGTAGTGTTGCCGGAACCATTGAACGGCTGCAGGGGGCTCTGGTAAGGGTGGGATTAGAGAAGAAGCTTCTGCAAGCCCAGAAGATGGAGGCTATCGGCACCCTGGCCGGCGGTATTGCCCATGACTTTAATAACATATTAACCCCTATCCTGGGCTATGCGGAGATGGTGCTTGAAACATTACCTTCACAAAGTGTTGAACACGAAGATCAGCTGATGATTATTGAGGGAGCACTGCGCGCCAAAGATCTGGTGCGTCAGATCCTGCTGTTCAGTCGGCAGACCGAACAAGAGCAAGGACCGGTTGAGGTAAAGCTGGTCGCCAAGGAAGTTATTAAACTGTTACGCTCAAGCCTGCCGGCCAACATTGAGATACATCAGAACATCTCCCCGCAGCGCTCCATGGTGCTGGCCGATCCCACCCAGATTTACCAGGTCATCATGAATCTGTGCACAAACGCCTATCATGCCATGCTAGTTAATGGCGGCATTTTGGGAGTTGCTTTAAGCCATGTTGATCTGGAAGCGGGTGCAATAAGAGACAACAAATCCGAACTCTCTCCAGGATCGTATCTTAAGCTCGAGGTCAGCGATACCGGGCATGGTATGGACCAAAAAATCATGGAAAGAATCTTTGAGCCATATTTTACTACCAAGCCATTTGGGGATGGAACCGGCCTTGGCTTAGCGGTTGTCCACGGGATCGTCAAGAACTTTGGCGGCCTGATTACCGTTTACAGCGAACCCAATAAAGGATCAACCTTTCATGTCTATTTACCTTTGATAGATTTCTCCGATGATCTGTCTGAACATAAGATTGTCAGCCCCCTGCCAACCGGTACTGAGCGAATTCTGGTGGTTGATGATCGGATGGAGATTGTCAGATATGAGCAGCAACTACTTACCAGTCTAGGCTATAAGGTAACGAGCTTTACCGACAGCGTAGCGGCGTTCGAGGCGTTTTCCGTCCACCCGGATGACTTTGATCTGGTTATAACCGATATGAATATGCCCAAGCTGACTGGATCTGAGCTGACCCAACGGATCCTGGCGCTCAAGAAGGCAATGCCGATTATCCTGTGCACCGGATTTAGCGAGTTGATAAATCAGGAAAAGGCCAAGGCCATCGGCATTAAAGGGTATATCATGAAACCGATTATCAGCAGGCAGTTTACGCAGGTCATCCGGGATATCCTGGATGATAAGGACCGGCAATAGGCGTTATTTTCGCATGTGATTTGTTGTTATGTGAAGTTTTACTGGAGGATAAATATGTTAGATTTGGCTGATAATCTGATAAAGGTAGGGCAGCTGGCAGCCGATTGCGGTCCTGTCAAGGTTCTTGTGGTCGATGACGAGCCTGATATCTGTAACCTCATGTCCCGTTGGCTTAAAGCAGAGGGTTATGAATCGCAAAAAGCCTATAACGTTAGCGAGGCTGTTGACCAGCTGGCCGGGCAGCAGTTCGAGCTGGTCGTTTCAGATATTTCGATGCCCGGCAGATCAGGACTTGAACTGATCACCGAGGTTAAGCAGAAGGCCCCGGATACCGCTATTCTCATGGTTACGGCGCTTGATAACCGACAGATAGCCCTTGACGCCCTGCATTTGGGAGCTTTTGGCTATTTAATCAAGCCCATTGACCGGAATGACTTTCTGATCAACGTGGTCAACGCCCTTGAACGACGGAAACTTGTGCTTATCAGTCAGCGTTATGAGCAGGAACTGGAGAAAAAGGTGTTGGAGCGGACAGCGGCAATCCGGGCGCGTGAAGAAGAGA
>MGTA01000038.1:4693-9373 GCA_001799225.1 Deltaproteobacteria bacterium RIFOXYD12_FULL_50_9 | reverse complement strand
CGGCAGAGCTTGCCAAGGCCCTGGGTTGGTTGCCCATGAATGTCGACTCTCTGCGGATCACTGCACCGATGCACGATGTCGGCAAGATCGGTATCCCTGATCTGATTCTGCGCAAACCTGGACCGTTGAAAGCCGAAGAGTTTGAAATAGTTAAAACGCATGCCAAAATCGGCGCCTCCCTCTTGGATGGCTCTGACATACCATTATTGATTCTGGCGAAGAATATAGCCCTCTCTCATCACGAAAAGTGGGATGGCAGAGGCTATCCGCAAGGATTACGAGGCGAGGAGATTCCGCTGGCGGCGCGGATCGTGGCGATCGCCGATGTTTATGACGCCTTAATGTGTGACAGGGTGTACCGCAAGGCCTTACCCAAGGAAAAGGCACTGGCGATTATGATGGAAGGGCGCGGGGTGCATTTCGACCCCACAGTTTTTGACTGCTTTATGGGTATCCATTCACTATTCGAGGACATTATTCGGGCAACCTCATGAGATTATAAAGCGAGTCCATCTGCAATACTTGCCCAAGGGAGATATTAGAGAATGTACACTATTCCAATTAGATATTGTAAAGTCGTCCCTTTGCTTCCGGCACTTGTAATTTTCGGATTAATGGCAATACTGACAGGCATCGTTAGCTGTAAAACTTCTGAGAAGGCATATGTCATCGGCTTTATCAATCCCAATCCCGGAGAAAAGGAAGGGGCGCAAGGATTCTTGCGCCATATGCAAAAACTTGGGTATATCGAGGGGAAAAACGTAACATATATTAAAAACGAAACTAACGATCTCAAACGCATTGAAGAGGCTCTCAAAACCATGCTGGCAAAAAAAGTCGATCTGATTTTTGCCATGACCACACCTGCCACCAAGATGGCTGCACAATATACGCAAGGCGCCGGCATCCCTGTAGTGGCTGTTCTGTACAACGCCATTGGCACCGGGGTAGTTGGAAGTTTGACTAAACCGGGTGGTAATCTTACCGGTGTCCAGCTGCGCGGCAGCACGCCAAAGGCCTTGGAATGGCTATCGGCCATTGCGCCAGGTTCAAAACATATTTTTGTTCCGGTTTGTTTTGACACCGGGGCTGCAAAACAAAGTCTTACCGAGCTTGAGCAAAGCGCCGCCACCGCCGGTTTCAAACTGACAATTGCCGAGGTCAAAACAGTTGATGATCTCCGGGCAACGATGACATCCATACCCAAAGACATTGACGCCGTCTTTCTGGTCCATTCCTGGCTGGTCGGCGCCAACATAAACATCGTTCTGGACAAAGCAAAAGAGCGAAAATTTCCAACGATTTCGGCTGGACACGTAAATTATGATGACGGCCTGCTATTGTCATACGGCCCTTTGGATGATCGAATAGGCTCGCAGGCTGCCCGTCTCACTCACACCATTCTGCATGGCACTTCTCCCGCCGAATTGCCCATGGAGACATCAGAATTTTCCTTTGGAATCAATCTTAAAACTGCCCAGTCCATCGGCCTTGAAATTCCAAACGACATCCTGCAACAGGCTGCTTTCATCTCCCGATAGGTACTTTCAATGCAAAAGACTATTAAAGAAAGCATCAGGAGGAAGTTTCAGATCTGGCTGATAATCCTCTCAATCGGCCCATTATTGTTTTTTGGGGGGCTCCTGGTATGGCAGAACCTTATGGTTCAATTACAGGAAATAAAAGAACTGCAAAACAAGTTGACTCAGTTGGTTTCCAATACAATAAGTTCGAATATCCACGAGCAAGAAGCCATATTGTTATCGTCAGTCAGGATTAATAATCCTATCAATCTGGACTACAACAGCCAATACCAGATGCTTTCGAAACTGCTTTTTTCCGCTGCCGACAAAAAGCATATAAATATTCTCAATTCTCTTGATCTGCTGGACAGCAAAGGTAATGAGCTGGTACGTCTCTCTCGGGAAACATTTTATCCACCTACTGAGAACAGAAACCTATCCCGGGCCGAAGAATTTTTGATTCCGGCCGGTAAAGGCGAAGTCTACTACAGCCCTGTATTTGTTTATGAACGGACCGGCGAGCCTTTCATGAAAATAGCCATTCCTATTGTCGACCTTCGGAACTTGGATTTAATGGGGGTTCTGGTCGCCGAAATCAAGATGGAATTCATGATTAATGTATTGAGAGATATACGTATTGGTGAATCAGGCATTGCCTATATTTTAGATCGGCATGGCAGGCTTCTCGCACATCCGAACCCTTCCATGGTCTTAAGAGGGACATATGTTGCCGTGCCCCAACAGGCTGCTATCATAATGGGATTACAAGGGCAAGAATCTCTAGTCGATGTGAATACCATAATGTTTGGTAATCAGCAGTTCAATATAGTTACCGAACTGCCGCTATCCGAGGCACTGCGATATACTGTTCGCTCTCTGGCCGCTGTGCTGGTTTTTTTGCTGATCGCGTTGGGAGGAGCTGTCGCCTTGGAATTGATCTTGGCCCGGCAAATCATCCGGCCGATTGAATCGCTATCAAGAGTATCCCGCGCGATCAGAGAAGGCGATTTTTCGCAGCAGGCGAAAATCTCCGGACAGGATGAGATCGGGGTTTTGGCAGCGTCCTTCAATAGCATGACTGCAAAACTTGTTGAAACGATTCATTCTCTGGAAAAACAAATGGCTGAAATAAAAGAAGCCGAAGTTCAGATCATCCAGCAGAATGAATTCATGAATAATATTATGAGTTCGTTGACCCATCCATTACATGTCATTGATGTTGATAATTACACCATCAAAATGGCCAACAAAGCCGCCAACTTCGGTAGTCTTTCAGAAAATTCGACATGTTACTCTCTGACCCATCACTCCGACAAACCGTGCGGAGGGACAGATCACCCCTGCACTATAAAAGAAATTAAAAAAACTTTGCTGCCCGTGTGTTTAGATCATATTCACTATGACGACCAGGGAAAAGCCAAATTTTTCGAAGTACACGGTTACCCGATTTTCGACAAAGAGGGCAAGGTCATTCAAGTAATTGAATACAGCCTGGATGTTACCACAAAGAAGAAGCTTGAAGGCGAGCTTCGGCAGTCACAGAAGATAGAGGCAATCGGCACGTTGGCGGGTGGGATTGCTCATGATTTCAACAATATTCTTGCTGCAATTATCGGATATGCCGATATGGCCAGGGAAGAGGTTCCCGAAACCAGTGAGATCAGAGAATTTATTGATCAGATACTAACGGCGGGAAATCGAGCCAAAAATATGGTTGCCCATATTCTGATATTCAGTCGGGAAACCGAAGGAGAACGCCACCCCATCAACATCCAGCCTATTGTTAAAGAAACAATAAAGTTGTTAAGGGCGACAATTCCAACAACCATAGAGATCAGGCAGAGGTTCCAGCCCCTTTCAGGCACTATTCTTGGCGATCCTACCCATATCCACCAGATAGTGATGAATCTTTGTACGAATGCCTACCATGCCATGGAGAAAACAGGTGGAGTCCTTGAGATTGAAATGGAAGAAAAGTTTATTTCAGCTAACGATATCCGTGAAAACTTTAATGTCGCACCAGGACCATATGTCGTGCTCAAGGTAAGTGATACCGGTACCGGAATAAAGCCAGCGGTTCTTGAAAGGATCTTTGATCCGTATTTTACAACCAAGGAAGTGGACAAAGGGACTGGCTTGGGCCTGTCGGTAACGCACGGCATTGTCAGTAGTTATGGCGGAATGATTGACGTTGAAAGCTGTGAGGGAAAAGGCAGCACTTTTCGAGTGTATTTTCCAATGGTTAACCAAGAGGCTGTCGAACCGGATTTTGAACAAAGCGCCCCCCAGGTTAAGGGCAATGCGACTATTCTCTTGGTTGACGATGAACCGAATATTGTTAAAATGGCGACGAGAATGCTTGAACGTCTGGGCTATAAGGTTATCGCATCGACGAGCAGCAAAGAGGCTCTTAACATCTTCAGGTCGACTCCGGCTGAGATTGATCTTGTTTTAACCGACCAGACAATGCCGGAGCTAACCGGAACCGAACTTGCCATAGAGTTGCTGCTGATCAGGCCGGATCTGCCGATAATACTCAGCACAGGTTACAGCACGCAGATTAATGAACAAAGTGCGAAATTAGTTGGAATCAAAGAATACATCGTGAAACCGTATGTTATTCATGATCTGGCAATATTAATCAGAAGTGCATTAAGGCAAGAATGCCCATAATTTGTTTGTCGATAAAATGGAAGATTCACTCATGAGCGAAATGATAACAGTGCTGGTCGTTGATGACGAGGCATTGATCCGGCGGACCTTTAAGGGCATTTTGGAGAAGCTGGGCTATACTGTCTACGCGGCAGCCGATGGTAATGAGGCGCTCAAGATCTTTGTCGACAAGCGTCCGGATATAATTCTGACCGACCTGTGGATGCCCGGGATGGACGGAATGGCCTTGCTGGCGGAGCTAAAGGCGACGAGTCCTGATACGCCGGTTGTTGTTGTTTCCGGTACCAGCAACATTCGAGACGCTATCAATGCCATTCGTGAGGGAGCATGGGATTACATATTAAAACCCGTGGAGGAAGTGGACGAGTTTCATATTGTTATAGAAGGCGCTTTGGAACGGGCGCGGCTCCTTGCGGAGAATCGCCGCTATCGGTTCCAACTTGAGGGGCTGGTGGCTGAGAGGACCAAGGAACTCAGGGAGAGT
>MGTA01000038.1:0-4664 GCA_001799225.1 Deltaproteobacteria bacterium RIFOXYD12_FULL_50_9 | reverse complement strand
GGTCACCAGCTATGTTTATACCGCCACCCTCATAGATGGGCAAGTCGTCAAAACTAGTTATATGCCAGGCTGTTACGGGGTAACCGGCTTTACAGCAGAGGAATATGAGGCTGATCCCGACCTTTGGTATAAGATGGTGCCTGAAGAAGACAGGCCAAAGGTTGTGCAGACGGCGCAGGCCATCCTGACTTCCGACGTTTCACTTTTTTTGGAACACCGAATCCGCCATCAGGACGGCTTGCTCAGATGGATCAGTAATATCCTGGTGCCCAGGCGGGATGATCAAGGCCAACTTGTCGCCTACGATGGTCTCATTGCCGATATCTCCGAACGTAAAAAGGCCGAAGAAACCGAGATGCGGCTGGTGGCGGCTGTTGAGTCTGCGGCTGACGATATCATCATTACTGATACCGAGGGAAATATTCAGTATGTGAATCCAGCGGTGGAATGCTCGACAGGCTATGCAGCCGCCGAACTAGTGGGCAAAAACACCAGGGTATTCAAAAGCGGCAGACATGATAAGGCTTTTTATGAAGATCTCTGGAAAACGATCAGAGCGGGGCAGGTTTGGCATGGGCGATTTTCGAACCGCCACAAGGATGGCCGCGACATCCTGCAGGACACTAGAATTGCGCCAATCTGGGAAGCCACCGGCCGCATTGTAGGGTATGTCGCGGCGCGGCGGGACGTCACGGCTCAGGTTAAAATGGAACAGCAACTTGTAATGGCTGAAAGGCTGGAGGCCATCGGCACGTTGGCCGGCGGCATTGCGCACGATTTCAATAATGTCCTGGCCGCGATCCGTGGTTTTACCGAGTTGGCCATGTCGGAGATTCCTGAAGACGCCTTGTCATTTGAAGACCTGAAGGCCGTAATGGCCTCTGCCGACCGGGCAACTGAGCTTGTCAAACAAATCTTGACCTTCTGCCGTGAGACCAAGCAGGAAGAAAAGCCTATCCAGGTTAAACTTGTAGTTAACGAAGCCCTCAAATTCCTGCGGGCCAGCCTGCCCTCCAGCATTACGATTCAACAGGATATTGTCTCGGAAGCCAATGTCATGGCCGATCCGACTGCGATTCATCGGGTGGTGATTAATTTGTGTACCAATGCCGGGTTGGCAATGCAACAGCAAGGAGGAGTCTTGAGTGTTAGTCTCTATGAGGTGGACCTTGATGCCTCATTTGCCGCCCTCTATTCCGGAACGACACCGGGACGATTTCTTCGGCTGACGATAGCCGACACCGGCTGCGGCATGTCCCCGGAAGTGAAAAGTCATATCTTTGAACCTTTTTTTACCACTCGAAAAGATCAAGGTGGAACAGGGTTGGGGCTTTCGGTTACGCACGGTATTGTTACCGATCTGAAAGGGGCGATCACGGTTGAAAGTGAGGTGGGCAAGGGCACAACCTTTGAGATTTTCTTACCGATTGCTAGTCGTGCAGGATATCTCATTGACAGGAAAACAGAGAAGCCATTGTCGGGATCCGAAAGTATTCTCTTTGTCGACGATGAGGTGACCCTGGGAGCCATGACCAAGAGGGCTCTTGGCAAACTCGGCTACAAAGTAACAGTTTTCTCGCAGAGCGAGGAAGCGTTGCTGGCGTTCAAGACCGATCCTGGCGCCTTTGACCTTCTGATCACGGATTTAACCATGCCGTTTATGACCGGCGATATTTTGACCCGGAGGATCAAAGAGATCCGGCCGGACCTGCCCGTTATTCTCTGTACTGGGTACGTTGATAAAATTCCATCGAAAAGTTTGCAGAGTTTGAGCGTTGATGCTGTTCTACCGAAACCGTTTATCATGGCGGAGCTCTCCAACGTCATTCGCAAGGTTCTTGATGGTAAGAGTCTGGAGTAAAACACAGTCTCCTATACTGCCGGTCGCTCCAAGATCAACATCTGGGATGCAGGCTGTGCCAAGGGACCGGAGCCTTAAAGAGGGGGGAGATGGCCGACACGCTTTTTCCTGCAAGACATGTCTGAAATCTCAGACATGTCTGAGATTTCAGACATGTCAAACGGATTTTGTGTTACCCACTATCTATCTCTGTTTTGCAACCTATAGAAATTACGTCATTATAGTATATTGCCTTCTTTGGCACGTTTTTTGGATTAACCTGAATATCCAGAAAAACGTTGTTAACGGCCATTACCTGATGCTTCCAGTCTTTTTATGTTTTTCCGACATCTTGAAGCATGCTATTGATCCGCAGAAACCAATTACACTGAACTAAAGAATATTATTTTTTAAATTCAGGAGGATCTGATGAACAATACGATCGGTAACAGATTGGGAAAAGGTCTGACAATGGTTATGACAATGGTTTTTGTAATGGGAGCGGTCTCTCTGTGGGCCAACTACCGGGTCAAACATGCAATGGACGAGAAACAGAGGCTTGAAGTATTAAACGGCCTGTTGTCGTCCAGGATAATCGATCACTTCAAATGGAAGGATGGCCTCTCTTCCGGATTGTTCATGCAAGGTAAGAAGTTTAGTGGCAAACTGAATCCTGATGAGTGCAATCTCGGTAAATGGATGACGACCTTCAAGCCTTACTCCGAGGCGAACGCAGCGATCTTCGAGGCTTTGCGTGAACCGCATCGCAAATTGCATGAAAGTGCGGTCAGGATTCTGGCCGAATATGGCGAGGGAAACAAAATTAAGGCTTAAGATATCTATATGCAGCAGACCGTTCCGTCCGTCGGTATGGTGCAAGAAAATCTAAGCCGAATGCAGGAGCTCCTGAAAAAAGATGAGGAAAATTATCAGGCAATCCTGGAAGCGACTACCCATAAGGCCAACTGGATTATCTTCGGACTTACAGTCGTGATCCTCGCGGCCGGGATCAGTGGTGGCGTCTGGTTTGTCCAAAGCATCACCAAACCGCTCAAGGAGTTGCTTGTTTATAGCCGGAAGTTTGGCGAAGGGGATCTGACAGTGGAGTTAACCATCGACCGGCAGGATGAGGTTGGCGAGATAGCTAGCAGCCTTAAGGAGTCAGCTGCTCGTTTGAACGGCATTGTCAGCCATATTCGCACTACAGCCGATAATGTTGCAACCGAAAGCCAAGAGCTCAGTGCAAGTGCCGAGGAGTTATCGCAGGGTGCCACTGAATAAGCCTCGGCCGCCGGTGAGGCAAGTTCGGCGATGGAACAGATGACTTCGAGTATCAGCCAGAATGCCGCCAATGCCCTGCAGACTGACCGGATTGCGGTCAAGGCGGCGGCAGACGCAATTAAAAGTTAAGGAGATCAGTTCAGCCTCGGACGAACAGAACACTGGCACCGACCAGATCAATCAATCCATTCAGCAGTTGGATCAGGTAATCCGGCAGAATGCCGCGGCCGCCGAACATGTGTCAGCCGCATCTGAAGAACTCAGTGGTCAGTCGGTCCAACTCCTTGAGGCTATTAGATTTTTCAAGAGCGATGCAAGCAAGGGCAGGGAAAGGACTCTTCCAGCCTTGAGTCGAGAACAGCAGGCCCTGCCGGAGATTAAGCAAATTGCCAGGATAAAATCTCAGGCCGTTCAAAAAAAATCCGGCCCCAGGTTGCATCTGGTCAATTCTGTTGCTTTGCAAAGCAAAGGTTAATGAAGTACTAGGCAGACGTCGAATGAAGCTAATAATATATGCCAGCAATACAAACCGCGACCACTCTCTTGCTCTTGTCCGGGCGCTTACCGGATTTGTTGCCAGGAAAGATATAGAGAAACAGGTAATTATTACCGACTTGATCAACGATCTCGACTCTGACACCTGGGGATCGCCGGTAATAATCTATACCAGACAGGATGACGATCTCGATCAGTTGCTGGAATATGCCAGACAGCTTCTGAATTATCGAGTCGTGCTTGTTCTACATGACGACAAAATGACAACGCTCGCCAAAGGCCACAAACTAAGGCCGCGCGTCCTTTTTTCACAGCCGGTTGACCCGGCAACCATTGCCGCCGTGATCATTAGAATTTGGGCCGGGGTCGCAAAAAAGGCCGACAAATTATCGCAGGTCTGTCAGTTTTGATTGATTATCATGAAAAGATCTCATCAGTCAGGTGTGACGCCCGTCACGCTTGACTGATGAGATCTCTCCGCAGTACCTTTCTTGTTCCCATCTCAGAGCACATTTTTAACAATTGTCCAAAAATATATCGAATTCAAGGCAATTATCTTGCTATACTAATCCTGTTTGGATAAATTCAACTGGACTACAGATGCAGTAACTTGGATCAACCTTGGTGAAAATGAATGCCGTTAGAAAAAAAAGCAGATCATTCCAGGTTGATCTTAAGCATAACCGCAGCTGTGATCGCCCTGGCTTTGGTCGCCGTCGGCTACTGGTTTTATTGCTATGAATCACAGGCAATCCACAATCATGAGTACCAAGACCTCAAGGCCATTGCCGACCTGAAAACCGGCCAACTGCTCCGCTGGCGGCAAGAGCGGTTGGCCGACGCCCGAATGAATGCCACCGGCACGGTCAGATCCTACTTTACCAAAGGGCTTAATTCCTCTTTTGAACCCGCCTTAAAATCAGTGATTTCAGAGCGCCTCAAATTGTATGCGGATCTGGAAGGCTATGAGAATATGATCATAGCCGGGCTGGACGGCCGTCTTATATTCTCGCTTGATCCCCGCTTGCTTGCGCTCGAATCCCCGACA
>MGTA01000037.1:10331-13557 GCA_001799225.1 Deltaproteobacteria bacterium RIFOXYD12_FULL_50_9 | reverse complement strand
AGTCGACATCCGGGGAGTGCTGGGTCGACAGGATGATGGCCTCCACTCGTTTGGGCGCCCCGTTTTCATATTCGATGGTCACTTGGCTTTTGGCGTCGGGCCTCAGCCATGGCAAACGACCGGACTTACGGACCTCTGATTGCCGTTTCATCAGGCGGTGAGCATAAGTAATAGGCATGGGCATGAGCACCTTGGTCTCAGTACAGGCATAACCGAACATCAAGCCCTGATCGCCGGCCCCCTGCTCCAGATCAAGACCGCTGCCTTCGTTGACGCCCACAGCAATATCCGCCGATTGTTTACCGATACTGGTTAACACCCCGCACGACTGGGAATCAAAGCCCATTTCGGAGGAGTTGTAGCCGATCTCCTGGATCATGTTCCGCACTACCGTGGGCATGTCTACCCAGGCGGAGGTGGTGATCTCGCCGGCAATAACCACGATACCGGTCGTGATCAAGGTTTCACAGGCAACCCGCGCGAACTTGTCCTTTTCGAGAATAGCATCGAGTATCGCGTCGGAAACCTGGTCGGCAACTTTGTCAGGATGGCCTTCTGAAACAGATTCAGAGGTAAAAAGATAATTTCCCATTGGTAGTCCTTTTAGTAAATGGCTTAGCAAGCATCTGTTTTGAGTTATGGCAAATTTTTCAGTATAAAAACGCCAATAAATGAATCTCTAAATTGAAAAGATTTTGGCCGATTAGTCAAGGAAAAACAGGCAAAAATGGCTGCTTAAACCTCACAGAAGGTCAGACAGGGGCCTTTTAGCCGTATTTTTCCAGTTTGCGGATCTGGCTGACCAGTGACTCATTGACCGGTACGGCGACGCCAAGGCGTGCCGCCTCTTTCAGCAAGACGCCATTGATAGCGTCGATTTCGGTCTGCCGGTGGTTGCGCACATCCTGCAGCATGGACGAGATATTGCCGGCTGTCGCTTGACAAACCTTAAGAGTTGCTGCTACGGGATCGCCGCTTATCGGGATCCCCAGGGCTTGGGCTACAGTTATCGCCTCACGGACTGCCGCAATCATCTGTTCTCGGACGGATGCGGACATCAGCAGTTCGCCATTAGGACAGTTATGAATGGCGGTCAAGGCATTTATCCCGATATTTATAAAAAATTTGGCCCAGATGTGGTCAATAATATTATCGACCACTGCCGTTTCCAGGCCGCTTTTGGCAAACAGCCCGGCAAGCTCCGTAAGCCTGGTCTCACGGTCATCTCCTGATTTTTTTTCTAAAAACCCAACCTTGGTCTGCCCTTGCCCGCCGAACCGGATATGGCCTTGCCCAAGCAGAGTAACGCCGACTGAGGTGACTCCGGCAGCCCAGGGCAGAGCACTGTCCCGGGCTGCCAGAAAGGCCAGGTGGGCTATGCCGTTCTGCAGGGCAATAACGAGGTTGTCTGGGGATGCGAGCCTGCGAATCCGGGGTAGAGCAGCAGCAATCTGATGTGATTTAACACAGAGCAGGATGGCGTCAACCCGACCTAAGCGCTCGGGATCGGCCGTTGCCGGCACCTTGATACGGCGCTCTTCACCATTGCGCTCGAGCAGAATACCCTGGGCGGCAACCCTTGCCGCCCGCTGGCTATCGTGATCAAGCAGCTGGATTTCTGCTGCGCCCTGGTCTGCAAGGCTTGCCGCCAAAAAACATCCCAGAGCGCCCGGACCGATCACCACAATCTTCATATTCTACCTCCGGCTCCACACCCTGCCAGAGAATGGCCCCTGAACTATACCCTACTTCCGAGTAAAGTTAGCATCCTCAACAAGTGCCGCATACTTGTAGCCGGAACCAAAATCCTTATTAGCGGTCAGCACGCCCTTGACGGTTACGACCTCACCTTTGTCCGGAATCTCCGAGGAGGTAATCACCAGATCATGGGTCTTATCTGCTTGATTGCCGCTGCCATCCTGAACATGGATCCAGTTTTTGCCCATTATGTTGGGTGACACCTTAACCACTTTGCCCTTGACCATGATTTTCTTGCCGTTCAAACTGCCGGCTTTGGCAAACAGTTCTGCAACCGTAAAGGCATTCTCCCCTTTGGCCTTGTCGACCTTGATTTCGCTTAGTGGCACTACAGCCTTGCTGCTGCCCATGGCAACGGGGGGCGTTCCGGGTTGGCCGGGCGATGAGGTCACCCCTTCAGATTTAAGGGCGGCAGAGAAGGAACTGTCGCCGCTCTTAGCAGACCCACCAGGCTGGCCGCCCCAGTTCGGTGATGGGTGGCCGGCAGGTGCGGCGCCACCGCCGGCACCCTCGCCTACCGGGCTTGAGGCAAAGATCAGCTTCTCAAAGGTACGATTCAAGGTCTTGCTGGGGAAATTGAGCATGAGCATGCTATAGACTACACTAACCTGATCGCCTACCTTTACGTTCATGGCCGGCACCGCTACCCAGACCTTTTCAGCGCCTTTATCCAGATTGAGATACGAATAACCGCCGGCATTTAATATTTCAAGGACCTTGCCGGTAACAAGAGTGCCGCGCAAAGGATCGGCCTCGGCCTCGGCCTGCATATCGCCCTGGTTGGCCGCCGTCGGGGCGACGGGCTGGGGGGGTTGCTCGGCGGTCTTTTTGTCACTTTTACAGGCAACAACCAGGGTGGCAAGGCTGATGCCCAGAGCAATAATTAGAATTGATTTGCCATACATGTTCTTGATGTCCATTGCAATATACTCCTGATGATTATTGGGGAAAATCCTCAACTGTTTTTTTGTCCGTGCCCCGGCAGGGGGTTATGCAAAAAACAGAAAAATGCCGTTCACACTATGGCGCGCCGGGCTAATAAAAAAAATAAGCGAGCAAGTATTATCTTCCCTGATAGGAAAATGTCAATTGATTATTTTCGAGAGCTATCCTGGCGACACCTCCCGTGGTTAAAGGGCCAAACAGGATGGCCTCAGCCAGGGTATCACCGATTGCGCTCATAATCAGGCGTTTGAGCGGCCGAGCTCCGTAGTCCGGATCATAGCCCCGCTCGGCCAGCCAGGCCCGGGCCTCGCCGCTCAGTTCGATTGCGACCTTTTTCGCGGCCAACTGCTTCTCCAATTCATTGACAAGCTTGCCGACGATTTGTTCCATTACATTTTTATCAAGGGCGTTAAAGGTGATAACCGCGTCAAGCCGGTTACGGAATTCCGGGGCAAATAACTCCTTGATCGCCCTCTGTTCCTTGCCGCTTTTTGCACTCATGAAACCAATTGACTGGCCGGTC
>MGTA01000037.1:891-10282 GCA_001799225.1 Deltaproteobacteria bacterium RIFOXYD12_FULL_50_9 | reverse complement strand
GGTGGTCATGATCAGGATGACATTCCTGAAATCGGCCTTGCGTCCGCCATTGTCCGTAAGGGTGGAGTGGTCCATCACCTGCAGGAGGATGTTGTAGACGTCCTGATGGGCCTTCTCGATCTCATCAAGCAACAGGACACTGTAGGGGTGTTTACGAATGGCATCGGTGAGCAGTCCGCCCTGGTCAAACCCCACATAGCCGGGCGGCGCCCCGATCAGCCGGGCAACTGCGTGCTTTTCCATGTATTCGCTCATGTCGAAGCGCTCGAAATGGACCCCGAGCGCCCCGGCAAGTTGTAGAGCCACCTCGGTTTTGCCAACCCCGGTCGGCCCGGCAAAGAGGAAGCAGCCGGTCGGCCTCTCCGGTTGCTTGAGCCCGGCCTTGGACCGTTTAATCGCGGTGACCAGGGCGTCGATTGCCTGGTTTTGCCCGTAAATCAGCCCTTTCATTCTCTGGTCAATATTTTTAAGCTGGTCAAGGTCGGACCCTGCCGTGCTCCTGACCGGCACGCGCGTCATTTTAGAGATCACCTCTTCGACGTCCCGGACCGTGACAACCTTCCGACGTTTTTCCGGCCTGGTCAAACGAAAAGCCGCACCGATCTCATCCAGCACGTCAATGGCCTTGTCGGGCAGGAAGCGGTCGTTGATGTAGCGGACGCTGAGTTCAGCCGTGGCCCGCAGAGCTGACTGGGGGTAGCGGATACCGTGATGCTCCTCGTAGCGCGATTTGAGACCTTGCAGGATAGCTACCGTATCCTCAAGCGAAGGCTCTTCGATATCGACTTTCTGGAAACGCCGGGACAAAGCCCGATCTTTTTCCACATGGTTTTTGTACTCCTCGTAGGTGGTGGAGCCGATGCAGCGCAGGGTCCCGGACTGCAGTGCCGGTTTCAGCAGATTCGAGGCATCCATACTGCCGCCGCTGGTGGCGCCGGCACCGATGATTGTGTGGATCTCATCAATAAACAGGATGATATGCGGTTCCTTCTCCACCGCCGTGATCACGGCCTTCAGCCGTTGTTCAAAGTCGCCGCGGTATTTGGTGCCGGCAAGCAGAGCGCCCATGTCGAGCAGACGGATTTCGACGCCCTTCAAGAGATCCGGTACCTGATCATCGTGAACTCTGAGGGCAAGGCCTTCAGCAATAGCGGTTTTGCCGACCCCGGGTTCGCCGACCAACAGCGGGTTGTTCTTCCGGCGACGGCAGAGGATCTGCATGACCCGTTCAAGCTCCCGATTACGGCCGATAAGCGGATCGATAAGCCCCTGGGCCGCCCGCAGGGCGAAATTCACGGTGTACTTGTCGAGCTCTGATTTTTCCTTCTCCTTCTGCTCGCCGGGCGGAGTCGTCTTCTGGGCCGGCTGTGCCTGGGTGATGTACTGGACAATATCCAGCTTGGATATCCCCTCTTTCTTCAAGAAATAGACGGCAAAGGAGTCCGGCTCGGCAAAGATCGCCACCAGCACATCGCCGGGGTTGACCTCTTTCTTGCCGCTGCTCTGGACATGGGCGATGGCCCGCTGCAGGACGCGGTTGAAACCGACGGTCTGGATAGGATCGTTTTTACTCTCCTTGCTGACCGGCAGATTGGTTTCAAAGAACTCCTCAAGCTTCTTTTTAAGGCTGTCGGGCTGAAATCCGCAACCGGCGAGGATCTGAACCGCCAGATCATCGTGGAGAAGGCCATAGAGGATATGCTCGACCGTGACATATTCATGCCGGTGGATCTTGGCCTCGCGAATCGCCATGACAAGAGCCATTTCAAGTTTGTGACTGATCATGAACTTACTCTCCTTGGAGAATCAGGGGTAACCTGAAAAATTTAACCTTTTCTACTCGTAATTCTTCACTCTTCATTGCGGCCAAAGGCCGCAGCTATGCCTGCTCGATTGAACAACGCAGCGGATACTCGTTCTGTCTGGCCATTTCATGAACGACCGCCACCTTGGTGTCGGCAATATCACGGGTATAGACACCGGCCACGCCAATCCCTTTGTTGTGTATATTCAGCATGATCTGAGTCGCCTCAGCCGTGCTCTTATGAAAGATATCCTCGAGAATCCTCACCACAAAGTCCATTGTGGTATAATCGTCGTTGTGCAACAAAACCTTATAGAGAGAAGGCTCGTCAATCTCCTGCCGCCGGTCGGTTATCACCCAGCCCTCTTGCTGGTCGCGCACCGCACTCATTTTCTGATAAACTCCATTATTAAATAGGTACCGGGCCGATCTGGTCTTGTTCTCCAGAATCTCAAAGCCCTACTTTAATCATTTATTTGCGAACATGCACCCGTGTCGGCATTTTTTTTCGGACAACCGCGTCAATTATTGAAAGATTGTATACGAGGAGTGGATTTTTTACCAGAGCACCTTGCAAAAGAGTGCTCAGGCCGTCGACCGGCGGGTACGTCTTTCAATCTGATATTTTGTCTCCGGTTGCACGAACAGCCCCAGCAGAAAATTTTCTATAACTAAAAATTCCGGCAGTTTTGAGCCCTTCATCTGGTACTCGGCCTGCAGGAGTCGCTCTAATGCTGTTTGCAGCTCGAGAATGGAAAATTTTTCAGCCTGGCGGAAGCTCATGTACAATGCATACGGATTACCGTCAAGGACCTTTGGCCATTTTTCCAAGCTCGCCTTCAGGGCAGGCAGATAGTTTTTTTGAAATCCATCATACGACTGGGGCGCGTAGACCGGGTTTTTCCGCTTCTGCACGGCGGCAATCACTAATAACTTTTTGATAAAATTGCGCAACCCGGCCAGAACCTGCAGGTGATGGACACCGTCTTCCCGCAGGCGGGTCAACCTGAGGATGGCCGTACCAAGATCACGGACGGCAAAGGTCTCGGTAAATTCGTAGAGCGCCGTCTCCCTGGTCCGACCGATCATCGTGTCGAGATCCTGCGCTGTGATGGCCCGCGCCTCACCGACATAGAGGGCCAATTTTTCGGTTTCCATGACCACGGCGACCGGATAAAAACCGACCCGTTCCAGCAGGGATCTTACAACATTCTCGGACATGGTTTTGCCAAAACCCTTCAGGGTATCAAGCACCAGTCCCCGGAGGACGACATCTTGCTCTTTTTTAATGGCAGTCGTGTTGCCGGCAAGATCGGCAAGATCAATAACCGTGCCGCCGGCACAGATGAACTTGAAAAAAGCCTTACGGCGGTCGACGGTTTCAGCCGTCAGCACCAGGATATTATTGGCCGGAATCCCTTTGGCAAAAGCCTCGGCAAAACGGTCGGCGGCGTCGGCCGCTTTAGAACCTGCCGTGGATCGTTCCGGCAGCAATTCAGGATCACTGATAATTTCACGCAGCCAGGCCAAATCTCCGGCCGGCCGCTCAAAAATAAAAAGTTTTTTCCACTCTTCCGGGGAGATGGTCAGGACGTCGGCCGGTTTGATCTCGGCCAGGCTAAACATCTTGGTCAACACCCGGACAGCGCTCTTGCCGTCGCCGGCTGCATGCTCCTTGAGCGCTTTGGCCCAGAGGGTTTTTGCATCGTTCTTAGAGCTTAACAGCAGGGTGTCCGCCACCTTGATCACCTGCCTGCCAGGGAACAGACTGTAGGTTCTGAGATGGCGCAGGGTACTTTCCGGGTCTTCCTGGGCGCCGTCTATGGCAATGCAGTTGTTGAGACGCCGGTCAGGATCAGGCAGCAGGGCTTTTAGGAGATCCTGCACCATTGTTTGACATAAGAAGCGGTCGCCGACCACCAGGTAGACCGGGCTTACCTGGCCCTTGCCAATCGCAGCCAGCAGGGTGTTTGTATCATTACGTTTGATTACAGGCATAATTACTTTTATATAGTGTATTGTAACTTCGAGCGCAAGGATGGACGGCGAAAAGCAGACCGTTGACAATTAAAAACAGGCTTGGCAACGGCTGAAAATTCGTTATGATGAATGATATGAACCTCTCAAGCGAAAACAGGTCTCCCAGAAAAAAGATCGGCGTATTAGTCGGTGGTTCCGGCCTGATCGGCGGAACGCTCATGCACTATTTCAAAACCAGGCTGGTTGACGAAGTGGAGATCTACGCTCCCAACAGCAAAAAAATGAGCCTGCGGGAGCCTGACGACATCCAGCAATACTTTGCCAGGTTCCGACCTGATTTTATCATCAACGCCTCGATCGCCGCTATTGACAGCGATCCGAGACTGGCATACGAAACCAATTATCTGGGCAGCATCAATCTGGCCCGCAAGGCCTTAGAGCTGAAGATTCCCTATATCCATTTCAGTTCGGCAGCCGCTCTGCCCGCAGGTGAAAATATCCGAGAAGATGAGCAGCTGGCGCTCAGTCCGGATCTGTCTAATTACGCCAAATCAAAGTTGATGGCGGAACTGACCCTCGCGCATCTCCACAAAACCCAAGGACTTGATTATACCGCTATCCGGCTTGCCGTGGTTTACGGCAAACACGACCATAAAGTCCAAGGCTTTCACCGGCTGCTTTTTTCGGTGGCCAATCAGGCCATGCCGGTAATGTTGACTAAAAAAGGGGTAAAGCACTCCTATACCAATGCCGCTAAGCTGCCCTACTTTGTCCATCATCTTCTTGAGAATCGGGGGGAATTTTCCGGACAGGTCTATAATTTTGTTGATCCAACCCCGGTCGAACTTGCTCTGTTGATTCTGACGATCAAATCCTATCTTGAACTTAAGGTTCCCAAGGAGATCTATCTGCCTTATCCTTTAGCCCATCTGGGCAAGTCGAGCGTCCAGTTCCTGATCCAGGCCTTAAACCGGATCGGGATCGAAGCCCGAATGCCGGCCGAACTCATGTTCATGCAGCAATTTTATCATAATCAGTCTCTCTCCTCGGCCAAGCTCGCCCAATCGAGTTTCACCGACCCTAAGCCGCAGACGACAATTTTCACCGAGCTCCCCGATCTTATTGAGTATTATTTAACCAGATGGGAACAACTCAATCTCATCCGTTTCAACCCGGATTTTTTTGACCCCAGGAAACGGGCCGAGGAGTTTCTGAATTCGCCGCAGGCCCTGCTCGACGCCATCCATCAAGGGTTGGTCGATCCTTGTGCAACCTCAATTGATCCTTGCGCCAGACAAGCCGGTCTTGAACCCAAGCAATCCCGGTAGGGGCAGGCACGGGGGCCTGCCCCTACCGATTTTTCCTCGGAACAACCCCGATCTGCGGGCAGGCGTTACTGATTATACAACGGTCACAGTGCGGGGCTAAAGGTCGGCAGGTGCCTTGACCAAAGGCCACGAGGATACTGTTGATCCTCTGCCAAAAACGCTCGGGCAACTTTTGGCGCAGGGCCATCTCCGTGGCAAGCGGTGTTTTGGTGTGGACGTATCCCCAGATATTGACAATTCGGTGGACATGGGTGTCCACACAGATAGCCGGTTGATGAAAAGCCACTGCCAGGACAAGGTTTGCTGTTTTTCGACCTACCCCGGGCAGAGTGAGAAGGTCGTCGAGCGTTGCCGGAATCCTGCCGCCGGAACCGGCAAGGCCGGCTGCCAACTCCGCTAAGTGCCTGGCCTTTACCCGGTAAAAACCCACCGGATAGATTAATTGGATAATCTCCTCCTCCGGCAGGCCGGCCAGGGTGGTGAGGTCCGGAGCTGCCTTGAACAGGCGGGCCGCTGCCAGGGCAGTCGTCTGATCCAGGGTCCTTGCCGAGAGCATGGCAGCAATGAGAATCCGATACGGGTCATTCGACTGCACGGCAATAAGATCCACCACCGGCACGGCGTAGCCTGCTACCTCCTTCTCTAGGATGGCCAAGATCTCGGCAATTTGTTCTTCAGTTTGAATTGATTTTGTTAACACTTTGATATTTCAGTTATTTTAACATTTCTACTTGACATGCCGGACAAGAGGGAATAAATACCCAGCTTAATAATTGAAACAGAGTGAAACACTTTTTTTGTTAACGCCATATATTTACACCCTGATCAACGGCTGTTCTTTTCAGAAGAAAACGCTATGATACCCAAAGGGTTAAAATACCACTAACAAATTTTTGGCAGTATCACTAAAAAGGAGGAAGAACTTATGTTGAACAACCCATTCTCAAAACTTGGCAAGGGAGTTTTGCTTCTCGCCGGGTCGTCGGTCCTCTATCCGATGCTGGCCTTTGCCAGCGAGGCCACGGCCGAGTCTCCGGTACCGATCAATGACGGAACAGCCTGGTGGGTCTGGCCGCTTGTTCTCCTGGTCGTCACCTTTGTCATGGGCATTGTCGCCGTGCTCGGCGGGGTTGGCGGCGGAGTGCTTTTCGTACCGATCATCAGCGGTTTTTTCCCCTTCCATCTTGACTTTGTGCGCGGCACCGGGTTGCTGGTCGCCTTGAGCGGCGCCCTGGCCGCCGGTCCTGGTCTGCTCAAAGCCAATCTGGCCAGCCTCCGACTCGCTATGCCGGTTGCCGTAATCGCCTCTTCGTGCGCTATAGTCGGCGCCATGATCGGACTCGCACTGCCCACCAATGTAGTGCAAACCCTTCTCGGTGTCACCATCCTGGGTATCGTGGTGATCATGTTCACCGCCAAGAAAGCCGATGTACCCGACGTCCCCCAGGCAGACAATCTCTCCTCGGCCCTCAAGATCTGCGGGGTCTATACCGAGGCCAGCTCAGGCCAGACCATTAACTGGAAGATCCATCGTACCCCGATGGGCCTCTTCCTTTTTGTCTTCATCGGCCTCATGGCCGGCATGTTCGGACTGGGCGCCGGCTGGGCAAACGTCCCGGTGTTGAACCTCCTGATGGGCGCACCGCTTAAAATCAGCGTTGCCACAAGCAAATTCCTGCTCTCCATCACCGACACCTCAGCTGCCTGGATCTACCTGAATAAAGGCTGCGTCATCCCCATGATGGTTGTACCATCGTTGATCGGCATCATGCTAGGGTCGTTAGTCGGGGTGCGCCTGTTAAAGATCGCCAAGCCCTCCTTTATTCGCTGGATGGTTATCGGGATTCTTCTTTTTTCCGGGGCCAAGGCATTGCAAAAGGGCCTCGGCATCACTTTCTAAACGGACGCCGCAACCAATTTTTGGAGGAATATACTCATGGCTATACAAAATATGCAGACGCAAGCTGGCGAAGAACAAGTGGTTTATGCCAAAATCTTGGAAAAAGGGATGTATTTTGGCCTGTTGCTGATGGTCATCACCTTTGCAATTTATGTTTTCGGCATCATGAAGCCGGCGGTGCCCTTAAATGAGGTCGCCAATTACTGGAAACTGCCGGTCGCCACCCACGCGGCTGTAGCCGGCCATCCAGCCAAACTCGGATACCTGGATACAATCAACCAGAATTTTCTCCACCTGGATCAACCTGTCACCGGCTGGGGCTGGATGAAGCTCATCAACTACAGTGATTTTCTGAATTTCATTCCGGTGGCCATCCTGGCAGGAATCACACTCCTGTGTTACCTGGCTATTATCCCGGTATTGCAGGCCAAAAAGGATACGGCCTATACGGTTATGGCCATTCTTGAAGTGCTCATCCTGACTCTGGCCGCCAGCGGTCTGTTAGCTGTCGGCGGGCATTGATTCTAATGTTAACCGTTTAGGGGCAAAAAAATCTTGCACCCCGCCCAAAAGCCGACTGGACATGTTCCAATCGGCTTTTTTTTGTTTGGCGCCCCGTAGACCCCTCAACACCGCCGAAACCCTACCTGCTCCCATTGACGACATTTTCCCTTGTTGCGCACAACTACAGGATATGATAGCATTCTTACAAACGTCAGGTCTGACCCCTAAAAATTTAATACTTGTTATGCCGGAGGAGAGAGAGCAATGGCCGAAATGATTCTTCCTGTTATCCTGGCCGGAGGTTCCGGAACACGACTATGGCCGCTTTCCCGGCAACAGTATCCCAAGCAGTTTTTACCGTTGACCGCCATTAACACCATGTTCCAGGAGACGGTTCTGCGTTTTCCGGCCGGCGCCGGGGTGCGGCCGCCCCTGGTGGTCTGCAACAGCGATCACCGTTTTCTGGTAGCGGAACAGCTCCAGGAGATCAAGACCAAATCCACCATCATTCTTGAGCCGGCCGGCCGGAATACCGCACCGGCCGTGGCTGTCGCCGCCCTGGCGGCCCGGGCCGACGGTGATGATCCGTTTCTGCTGGTTCTGCCAGCCGATCATGTAATCCGTGACCTGAATGCCTTTGCCCAAGCCGTAAAAACAGCCTGTGCCCAGGCCAGAGACGGCCGCCTGATCACCTTCGGGATTGTACCGGACAGCCCGCAGACCGGCTATGGCTATATCAGGAAAGGCGCCAGTCTTACCGGGTCGGACGACAAGGCCAAGGCCTATTCGGTCGCCCAGTTTGTCGAAAAGCCCGACCAGGAGACTGCCAGCCGCTACATTGCCGAAGGACTGCTCTGGAACAGCGGCATGTTTGTTTTCCGGGCCTCGCGCTTTCTTGAAGAGCTCGAAAAATTTGCGCCCGAGATGCTGGCCTGCTGTAAAAGGGCCTATGACGCTAAACAGGCAGATCTTGATTTTGTCAGGCTGGACGCCAAAAGCTTCAAGCAGTGTCATGGCGACTCCATCGACTACGCGGTCATGGAGAAGACTGATCAGGCCGCAGTTATTCCGCTTGCCTGCGGCTGGAATGATGTCGGCAGCTGGGCCGCCCTGTGGGAGGTCGCGGCGCACGACGAGCACGGCAATGTCGTCAAGGGCAATACCGTTATCCAGGACAGCCGCAACTGTTACATCAACGCCTCCCATCGGCTGGTGGCTACCGTTGGCCTCGAAGATCTGATTATTGTCGAGACTTCCGACGCGGTTCTGGTGGCGCATCGCGAAAAGAGCCAGGAGGTCAAGGCCATTGTTGATCAGCTGAAAAGAGAAAAAAAGGAGGAAGCCCTGCTGCACCGCCGGGTTTTCCGGCCCTGGGGCTCTTATGAGGGGGTAGACAATGGCGAGCGCTTCCAGGTCAAGCGGATCACGGTCAAACCCGGCGCCACCCTCTCCCACCAGATGCACTACCACCGCGCCGAGCATTGGGTGGTGGTGAGCGGTACGGCCCTGATCACCAACGGCGAAAAAAAGCTGCTGCTCAGCGAGAATCAGTCTACCTTTATTCCGCTTGGCGAAAAACATCGGCTTGAAAATCCGGGAACAATTCCCCTGGAACTCATCGAGGTCCAGTCCGGAAGTTATCTCGGCGAAGATGATATTGTCCGGTTTGATGATCAGTACGGCCGTTCCGGCAAAGGTTGACAGGAAAGCCAAGAAAGGATACCGGCAATGCGGCCTATAAACAAAGTACTTATCACCGGCGCGGCTGGTTTTATCGGTTTTTTCCTGACCAAAAAACTTCTTGGCCAGGGGCTGGAGGTTGTCGGGATCGATAACCTGAACGACTATTATGACCCAGGGTTAAAACAAGCCCGC
>MGTA01000037.1:300-866 GCA_001799225.1 Deltaproteobacteria bacterium RIFOXYD12_FULL_50_9 | reverse complement strand
GCCGAGCTGTTTGGCCGGCATGCCTTTGATGCCGTGGTTAACCTGGCCGCCCAGGCCGGGGTCCGTTACTCTTTGGAGAATCCGCACGCCTATGCCGATTCCAATCTGATCGGCTTCTTGAATGTGCTGGAGGGGTGTCGGCACTCGGCAGTGCAGCATCTGCTCTTTGCCTCCTCAAGTTCGATCTACGGCGGCAATCAAAAAATGCCGTTCTCGGTTCATGACCGAGTCGATCATCCGGTCTCCCTGTATGCTGCCACCAAAAAGGCCAATGAACTCATGGCCCACTCTTATAGCCACCTCTATGGTCTGCCAACCACTGGACTGCGATTTTTTACGGTCTATGGGCCCTGGGGCCGGCCGGATATGGCCTATTTTCTGTTCACCAGGGCCATCCTGGCCGGGGAGCCGATCAATATTTTCAACCATGGAAATATGAAACGGGATTTCACCTATATTGACGATATCATCGAGGGTGTTGCCCGCCTGCTGGCCAAGCCGCCGTCCGCCTCTCCGGAGTGGAATCGGCTGCAGCCCGATCCGGCCTCAAGCTGGGCTCCTTATCG
>MGTA01000037.1:0-286 GCA_001799225.1 Deltaproteobacteria bacterium RIFOXYD12_FULL_50_9 | reverse complement strand
GCAACAACCAGCAGGAAAAGTTGCTGCACTTCGTCGAGGTCCTGGAAGCTTGTCTGGGGAAAAAAGCCAAAAAAAACTATCTGCCCATGCAAAACGGCGATGTGCCGGAAACTTACGCCGATATAGCTGAATTACGCCGCGAAGTCGGCTTCCAACCGACGACCTTGATTGAGGAGGGGCTGCAAAAATTCGTCGACTGGTATCGCGAGTATTATCACTGCTGATAGGGGAAAGTAAGGATATGCAGATAACGATGATCGGCACCGGTTATGTCGGTTTGGTAACC
>MGTA01000036.1:4497-10373 GCA_001799225.1 Deltaproteobacteria bacterium RIFOXYD12_FULL_50_9 | reverse complement strand
CAGGCGAGGATCCTGGCTGTGGCCGACGTCTTTGAGGCCCTGACTGCGGCTGACCGTCCCTATAAGAAGGGGAAGCTCCTCTCCGAATCCATGCGGATCCTCGGGTTTATGGTCAAGGACGGACATCTGGACGGCGATGTCTGTGATGTCCTGGTGGAGTCCGGCCTGATTCAGGATTATGCTACTACCGTTCTTGCCGAGCGCCAGCGAGATGCGTTTACCTGGAATAGCAAGACTTATTCATTATGATTTATCGCCAAAACAACCTAAGTAGTTGACAAGGTGGATGAGGAACTCCCGGTTGCCCTTCGGGCCAAGGATTGGGGAGGGGATGATTCCGGCGCTTTTCAGGGCCAATTCTTTTATAAACGAAGTGATAGTTTCCAGCACCTCGTTATGCAGTTCCGGATCACGGACCACGCCACCCTTGCCGACCCGGCCTTTACCAACCTCAAATTGGGGCTTGATGAGCGCCAGAATTGATACTTGCTCACGAAACAGCGGGAGGAGTGCCGGCAGCAGGAGTTTGAGTGAGATAAAGGAGGCGTCAATCACCGCCAGGTCGAGCGATTCCGGGATATCTCCGGGCTTGAGGTTACGGGCGTTGGTCCGCTCCATGACTACCACCCTGGGATCCTGCCGGAGTTTCCAATCCAGCTGGCCATAACCTACATCAATAGCATAGACTCGTTTCGCGCCGTTTTGGAGCAGGCAGTCGGTGAAGCCACCGGTTGAGGCACCGACATCAGCGCAGATAAAATCTTGGGGCCTGATGTTGAAGTGAGCAAGTCCGGCGGCCAGTTTCACCCCCCCCCGGCTGACATAGGGCAAAGGCTTGCCGCGGATTTCTATCCGGCAGTCATTTGGCACCGGGCTGCCGGCCTTGTCGAAAATCCGACCATCCACCTCTACCTGGCCGGCACCAATCAAGGCCTGGGCCTTTTGTCTGGAGGGCGCCAGATTCCGCTCAACCAGCAGGGTGTCAAGCCGAAATCTGATCACGCTGCATCGGCCTTGCGGATCATGGCGCAGAGCTCCTCGGCCATGGCAGTTATGGTATCGATGTTCTTGCCCTCCAGCATGAACCGAATCACCGGTTCGGTTCCGGAGGGCCGCACCAGTATCCGACCTTCGTTGCCCAGTGACTCCTCCATGCTTTTAACACTCTTGTCAAAGCCTGGAATCAAATGGACGTCGAGTCGTTTGGTGGTCCGGACATTTTTCAGGGTCTGGGGGAAGGGCTGCATGATTTTGGTGAGCTCAGAAAGGGGCTTCTTTCTCTTGATCATAATCGAGAGCAGTTGCAGGCCGGCAAGGGTGCCGTCGCCTGTCGTATTGTAGTCGAGAAAAATGAGATGGCCGGACTGCTCGCCGCCAAAGTTATAGCCGGACTGGCGCATCTCCTCAACCACATAGCGGTCGCCGACCTTAGTGCGTACGAGTTTCCCCCCCATGTTGTGCATGGCCAACTCAAGTCCGATGTTGCTCATAACGGTTGCCACCAGTGTTTTTTTCTTGAGTTTTTTCTGGCTGAGCAGATCACTGGCGCAGATGGCCATGATATGATCGCCGTCAACAATATTACCTTTTTCATCGGCAACGATTATCCGGTCACCATCGCCGTCCAGGGCAATACCGATATCAGCACCCAGGGCCCTGACTTTGTCTGCAATGACTTCGGGATGGAGAGCGCCGCATTCGTGATTGATGTTTTTGCCATCCGGTTTTATGTTCAGGCAGGTTACCTTGGCGCCCAGTTCTTCAAAAACATGGGGGGCGACCCCATAGGTTGCACCGTTGGCGCAATCGAGGACGATATGAAAATCATCCAGGGTATATTTCTTGGGAAAGGTGTTTTTGAGAAACATGATATAGCGGCCCCGGGCATCCTCGATCCGGACTGCCCGGCCGACCTCTTCGGCAACAGGTCGTAAGGCGGCCATCTTTTGCGAAAAGATCAGGTCTTCAATGTTCTCTTCCAGCTCGTCCGGCAATTTATAACCATCTTTGGAGAAGATTTTGATGCCGTTATCTTGAAAGGGATTGTGGGAGGCTGAGATGACGACACCGGCGTCAGCGCGCATACTGGTGGTAATAAAGGCGATACCCGGGGTCGGTAACGGGCCGACCAGCAAAATATTTACACCCATGGAACAGATACCGGCGGCCAGGGCGTTCTCAATCATATATCCGGAGAGGCGAGTATCCTTGCCGATCACGATGCGATGGTCGTGATTGCGGCTATCTTTGACCAGAAAAGCGATGCCGCGGCCGATCTGCATAGCGATTTCCGAGGTCATTGGATAAATGTTGGCAACACCGCGAACGCCATCTGTACCGAATAGTCTTCTCATAGCGATTTCCTATAGATACCTGTATGTCGTAGGGGCGCGATGCTCGCGCCCTGGTTGTTCGGTGGGCGCGATGCTCGCGCCCTTACATTTTTTATGGATGGTGCCCGGATTTCTGGTTTTTGTTCTGTTTTTGTTCGCTGATAATCATGAAAACCATTTTTGGATTAACATCGTTGATTCTGATCTCAGGAGGAGCTGCAATCTCTACTTTGAGCTCATGTCGGCCGGGGGGCAGGCCATCGGCATTGATTCTGGCTTTTATGAGATCACGCGCCCTGGCTCCGCTCCCAATGAATTTAAAGGGCAGATCCGCCTCGATTTTTACTGTCGGCGGGGAGATAATATACGATAATGCGATCGGGTTTTCCAGGATCACATGCACCTCGGAATAGTTTTTTCTAACTCTTTTTTCGACAATACTGATATGGGCAGTCACTATCGGGTCGCTTAAGAGGCTATTAATATCCTCGTTGACATCAAGGGTGACCTGCTTATCTGTTGACTCCTTGAGTCCGCTCAAGTCGATAGGGTTGGTCTGCAGGAATGATTTGTTGCCGATTAACGATTTCGGGCCGTTAATAGTGACTGTAGGTGGACGAATAGTTATCGAACCCAGTTCAAAACCAGGGGTGGGATATCCCATGGTAAGCGTTTTTATGGTCAAATCTTTTTGAATAATCTGATCCAGCAGAAAGGTGCTGTGGGTAGGTTGGATGCGTTGAACGCGAATGCCTCGTGGAAAGGCGATAGAATCTATGTCGTGTTTGACTATCACAGTGCCTGGCGAGGCCTTGGAAAGATCAATCGAGCGGGTTGGGTGCTGTTTGGATAGACCTCTGATCAGGCCGCGAGGGCCACTGATCGTTACTTCAAGCTGTTTTTTGTACTGATTGGAGATAATCAGGTTGCCAGGCAGGTTGACGATTTCAATGGGTATTGTGACGTTGCTGTCGACTTTGTCTTCTCCGGTCACGAAATACCAGAGAAAAATGGCCAGAAAAAGCGACAGCGTCCTGAGAAACCAGTTCTTTGGTAAGGTCGAGGCCTTGAGCCATCTATAAAGTATTGTTATCTTCTTAACCAGTTTTTCCATAGGGATTGCGCCTGGTTCTCCTTGGGAATAAAGATTGCGTTTAATCTGCTGCGTAGGGTGTTTTTGTCAAGATTCGTGGTAATGGCGCCATGTTGGGCCAGGGAGATCTGTTGAGTCTCTTCGGAAACAACCACTACCACGGCATCAGTCTCTTCGGAAAGGCCGATGGCGGCACGGTGTCGGGTGCCCAGTTGTTTATTGATAAAGGGATTTTTGGTAAGCGGCAGCACGCATCCGGCGGTTTCGATCCGGTTTTGGCGTACGATGACGCCGCCGTCATGCAGCGGTGAATCCGGATGAAAGATGCTCACCAGAAGCTGTTTGCTTAAAATGGCGTCGATGGAATGGCCTGATTCGATATAGTCTTTGAGGCCGGTTTCCCGTTCAATGATGATAAGTGCGCCGATTTTGCGCTGGGCGAGATATTGTACGGCCAGGACTATTTCACCCAGGGCATGACCGGTATCGTCATGGGTTTTGGCAAAAGGGGTCTGACCTACCTGAGTAAGGGCGCGCCTGATGTCGCGCTGGAAAATGATTATTACGATAAGAAAGATTGAACTCAGAAAGGTGCCGAGCAGCCAGTAGAGGGTCAAAAACTCAAACTCCCGGGCAGCGAAGTAGAGAACGATCAACACAAAGATGCCGGCCAGCATCTGGACTGCCCGGGTGCCGCGGATAAAGAGAATAATGCGGTAGATGATAAAGGCGACTATAAGTATATCGGCAAAATCTTGCCAACGTAATGATTTGAGAATCTCTATCATTAGATTTTAGTTATCTACCAAAGGTTACAGGTTGGTTATCTATCTTTATTCGGCAAACGGGGGCAATCGGTAATCTCCACGGTTTATAGTAATTAACCAGTTCTTAAAGGCCAGGGCAAGAAGAACTGTGGTATTTTATAAAAATTGCTAGAATCTGCCTTGCAGGTTGACAGATTGTGTAAAGTGATATAAATTTATTTTCTTTCAAAGATCGGTTTGCATCAGAGTCTATTCTGCTATTTTAGTGGAAAGAGATTCTGGTCGTTAATTCGTTTATTTTATTACTACCCACATAAGAGACATCAAGTTAAGGAGAGAGATTTTGGCAAATCATAAGTCAGCGGTAAAACGAACTAAGCAGAGCCTGAACCGTCGTGGTCTTAATCGGGCCAGACGTAATTCGATGAGAACTATTGTCAAGGCTGTAAGCACTGCTGTAGAAGAACAGTCGGCTGAGAAAGCTCAGGCCGCCTTGCGTGAGGCGATCCCAGTAATTCAGAAGACAGCTGTAAAGGGTGTAATCCATAAGAGAACAGCATCCCGCAAGGTGTCCAGGCTGACAAAACGGGTCAATGCCATGGTTGCCGGCCTGCAGGCCAGTGCATAATTGTATGCATGAATGCCGGAAAAGTTAACGGCGAGACTGGAATCGATAAAAAGCCATGGGGAGTTCCCCGTGGCTTTTTTTGTGGTAACGTCAAAGTGAGCATCTTAGTCGCTTGCAGGAATTGGATGGAAAATCATGGGCCAACATACCAGCCTTGCTGATTTTGAAAAATTTGCCGGGCGGGCCGGTTTGATTCCGGTATGCCGGGAGATCATTGCCGACCTCGATACGCCGCTGACCATCTTTGCCAAGATGGCCGACGCTGAAACCCATGCCTTTCTGCTTGAGAGTATGGAAGGCGGAGAAAAATGGGGACGCTACTCCTTTATCGGATTCTCTCCGCTTGTCACCATTGAAAGTCGAGCCGATCTGGTCTCGGTGGAGCGCCGGGGACAGACCGTTGAACGGCGGGGTGATCCGCTGGCCATTATCAAGGAGGTGCTCGCCTCTTTTAACGCCTTAAGCGATTTGGAGGCGCCGCGCTTCTTTGGTGGGGCAGTAGGTTTTCTGGGCTACGATATTGTCCGGTTCATCGAACGGTTGCCGGAGAAAAACCCGGGCTTAGACCATTTCCCGGACTCCAGCTTTATGGTGCCGAAGGTCATATTGATCTTTGATAACCTGCGACAGAGTCTGACAATTGTCAATTGTGTCGAGGTCGACGACCGTGAGCCGGCTGAACAGTATGCTGAAGCCGTGGCCGAAATTGACCGTTTGCTGGGCAAGCTTGAGAATCCTGTGCCCTACGAAACGCTAAAAGGTGGGAACAAGGGCCGACCGCACGAATTTGTCTCGAATATGAGCCGGGCAGAGTATATGGAAATGGTCAGTCGTGCCAAGGAGTATATCCTGGCCGGTGATATCTTTCAGGTGGTTCTGTCGCAGCGCTTTCATGCCAAAACAAATCTGAATCCCATTCTGTTATATCGTGCCTTGCGTCATATCAATCCCAGTCCATATCTCTTCTATCTCAAGCTCGGCGATACGGTTCTTATCGGTTCTTCGCCGGAGATTCTGGTCCGCCTGGAAGGCGATGATGTCGAGGTGCGGCCCAT
>MGTA01000036.1:1023-4463 GCA_001799225.1 Deltaproteobacteria bacterium RIFOXYD12_FULL_50_9 | reverse complement strand
GAGGATGCCGCCCTTGAGCAGGAGTTGCTGAGTGATCCCAAGGAGAGGGCTGAACATCTCATGCTTGTTGATCTGGGCAGAAACGATGTCGGCAGGGTCTCCAGTTACGGGAGTGTGCAGGTCAGCGAAAAATTGGTGATTGAACGTTACAGCCATGTTATGCATATCGTTTCCGGGGTGCATGGGGTGCTTGAGGCGGGCAAGGATCAGTTCGATGTGCTGCGCGCCTGTTATCCTGCCGGGACCGTGAGCGGTGCTCCCAAGATTCGCGCCATGGAGATTATTGAAGAGCTTGAACCCGAACGGCGGGGGCCCTATGCCGGGGCTGTCGGCTATTTTGGTTTTTCCGGCAATATGGATTTTTGTATAACCATCCGGACCTTTGTCATGCAGGGTGATAACCTCTGGTTGCAGGCCGGCGCCGGCATTGTGGCGGATTCAGACCCGGCCACCGAATTTGAGGAAACCTTGAATAAGGCGCGGGGGTTGCGCCGGGCTGTTGAGTTGACCGAACAAGGACTTTGAGATGATCGTTATTATCGATAATTACGATTCGTTTACCTATAATGTGGTCCAGGCAGTTGGTGGCTTGGGCGCCGAAGTTGTCGTTTTTCGGAACGATCAGGTTGATGTTGCTGCAATTGCTGCGTTGCACCCGGAGCGTCTATTGATCTCCCCGGGGCCATGCGCTCCTGCCCAGGCCGGCATTTCGATTGCGGCAATTCGATATTTTGCTGACAAAATTCCGGTTCTCGGCATCTGCCTGGGACATCAGGCCATTGGCGAGGCTTTTGGCGGCAAAGTCGTGCGGGCCGGCCGGCTCATGCACGGCAAGACCAGTCCTATCCAGCACGATGGCAAGGGGGTCTTTCGTGGCCTGCCAAACCCTTTTGAGGCTATGCGCTATCATTCGTTGGTGGTCAGCGCAACCGATCTCCCGGATTGTCTGGAGATCACTGCCCGGAGTGATCAGGGGGAGCTGATGGGGATCAGGCACAGGAGTTTGCCGGTTGAGGGGGTGCAGTTCCATCCCGAATCTATCATGACCGCAGTCGGTATTGAACTGTTTCGGAATTTTCTCTCGCCGGATTATATCAAACATTGGTAACCGTAAGGGTACGTATATGATTAAAGAAGCAATTGCCAAAGTGGTAGCCGGTTCTGATCTGACTCAGGATGAGATGGTGCAGATGATGCGTGAGATCATGAGCGGCGAAACCACGCCGGCCCAGATCGGCGCTATTATCACGGCCCTGCGGATCAAAGGTGAAACCATCGACGAGATTGTCGGAGCCGCCCTGGTTATGCGCGAAAAGGCTACCCGTATTGAGGCCATTGAGCCGGGTGGGGTGTTGGTCGATACCTGTGGCACCGGTGGTGATGGTTGCTCAACCTTCAATGTCTCGACAACCGCAGCCTTTGTGGTGGCCGGCGCCGGTATCCGGGTGGCCAAACATGGCAACCGCGCGGTCTCAAGTCGTTGCGGCAGCGCTGATGTGCTTGAGGCCTTAGGGGTTGATCTTGCCATGTCGGCGGATCGGATCGGTCAAGCGATCCGTGAGGTGGGGATCGGTTTCATGTTCGCGCCCTCCATGCATGGTGCGATGAAACACGCGATCGGTCCGCGTCGTGAAATTGGGATCAGGACCATTTTTAACGTACTGGGTCCTCTCACCAATCCGGCCGGGGCCAATGTCCAGGTTATGGGGGTCTATAGTCCGCTGCTGACCGAGAACCTTGCCATGGTTTTGGGGAAACTGGGAGCACGGCGGGCGCTTGTCGTCTGCGGTCAGGGTAATATAGCTGAGTTGAGCAGCTTGCCTGCTCATACGAAACTTATGCCCTTGCGGTATATGGATGAGATCACCATCACTGGTGATACAAAAATTTCGGAGTGGGCGAACGGTGCAGTTAATACCTATCTGCTGCGGCCGGAGGATGTGGGCCTTAATCGTGCTACTCTTGAGGATATCAGGGGCGGGGAGAGTGCCGCGACCGCGGCCGGGCAGCTTGTTGAGATCCTCGAGGGTAAAGAGGGCGCGCGTCTTGATATGGTTCTGCTCAACGCCGGTGCCGCTCTTATGGCAGCGGGATTGGTGCAGACGATCAGAGAGGGGGTTGATTATAGCCGCCAGGTGATCAGCACCGGCAAGGCCATGGCCAAACTTAATGCCTTGATCGCTTTCAGTAAAAAATATGGCCAATGAGCACCAGGATGATTCTTGACCGGATAGTCGAACGGAAACGTGCTGAGGTTAAAGCCCTGCTGGCGGCCCGTCGTCGTGCCAAGAAGAGAGACCTCGTTGCCCATAATGCCGCCTGTTTAACCGCTCCTCCGTCAACGCGTGGTTTCAGACGCGCCCTGATCGACTGGCAGGGAGTCTCTTTGATTGCGGAGGTCAAGAAGGCTTCACCTTCCAAGGGTGTTATCCGGCCTGATTTTGATCCGGTCCGGATTGCTCTCCGTTATCAGGAGGCCGGCGCTCAGGCCATATCGGTACTTACCGATGGACATTTCTTTCAAGGCGCCCTCCATTTTATACCTATGGTTCGCGATGCTGTCCAACTGCCGGTGTTGAGAAAAGATTTTATCATTGATGAGGTTCAGATCGAACAGTCCAGTTGTTATAGTGCCGATGCCATTCTGTTGATCGCCGCCATTCTTGATATCCACCAACTCCGGGATTATCAGGCAAAGGCAAGGGAGTTGGGCATGGATGTCCTGGTCGAGGTCCATGATGAGACTGAACTGGAAATGACCTTGACCGCCGGCAGTCGGCTGATCGGTATAAATAACCGGAACCTGCAAACCTTTAAAGTCGATCTCAATACCACCTTCCGTCTATTAAAATTGATTCCACCCGATATTCCAGTGGTAAGTGAGTCAGGAATCAGCAGTTTTACGGATATTAAGAGACTTGCTGCTGCCGGTGTGGCCGCCGCCCTGGTTGGCGAAACTCTGATGCGGGCAGATGACCAGGTTGAAGCAGTCAGAACGTTGATGGGCTGGGGATGACGCTTTCAGTTAAGATTATGTCTGCACGGACACGGATCAAGGTGTGCGGCATGATTGATCCGTTTGAGGCTCACAGTGCGGTCGACCTGGGAGTTGATGCTCTGGGCTTTATATTTGCGCCTGCCAGCCCTCGGCGGCTGGAGCCGGAAAAAGCCAGGGAGATCATCAGGAGTTTGCCGCCGTTTGTTGATGCGGTGGGAGTTTTTGTCAACGAGGATGTAAAGGCAGTTGGCGATATTGTCCGGTACTGCGGTTTGACTGTGGTGCAGTTGCACGGGGACGAGTCGCCGGATTATTGTCGGTCGCTTGATTGTCGGGTGTTGAAGGCTTTCCGGATAGGTTCGATTGCTGATCTAGCCGCATCTACCCTGTATAAGGGGGTGGTTTCCGGTTTTCTGCTCGACACAATGAACGCCAAGCTGGT
>MGTA01000036.1:0-989 GCA_001799225.1 Deltaproteobacteria bacterium RIFOXYD12_FULL_50_9 | reverse complement strand
CCCTGAAAATGTTGCTCAGGCAATCCAACAGGTCAGGCCTTATGCGGTAGATGTCAACTCCGGGGTGGAAATTGCGCCGGGCCGCAAAGATCTGGGCCGTCTCAAGTCGTTTGTTCAAGAGGTTGAACGGTGGAACAACCGGCATTGGTCATCAAGGGAAAATTTGTAGTGGCGATCCCTTGCGGTCGCCCCTGTTGGGAAAGGTTATTTATTGCCTCAATAATCACTCGAACGCAATGCCGGCAGACGATGCAATTTTGCCGGCCAGTTTTTCGAAATCCAGGTAACAACTTCTTACAGCTTCAATGTGGGCGCCAATCGCCCCATCGGCAGATTTGAGGAAAAATATCGGTTTACGAGCTTCCATTGCCATTGGCATCAAACTTCGATAATGTTTGAGCAATGAAAGGCAGTATGGGTCCTGTGCAACCTGCGGCAAAGACGTAATTGTTTCATCCAGAACTGCTTCTCGATAGACTCCTGGTATTCGATCCATCCACCGTTTGTATGCCTTAACCGGACGGGTATCGAGAATGCCATGCTGCATGACAATGTAACCAATAGGATTCATTGCCCCTTTGGGCATCGGCAGATCAGAAGGCGCCTTGGTAAGAAGCTCTGCCCAGACTGCGCGCCACTCCCGCAGTGTCGGACCAAGGTTCTTGAGACCTTGCAGGGAGAAAAGATCCGGCGCCAGCGGCAGACAAACTTGATCGGAGGCAATCAGGGCTGAGCGGTTGATAGCGCCCAGGTTGGGGCCGACGTCGATCAATACAAGTTTTGCTTCCCTTTCTGCGCCGCACTGGACAAGGCGATGAAACGCCGTCATGGTCCGAAAAGCCGATTCGTCGCGATTGTGACAGCGCGGCCACGCATCCGAAAGCTTGTCTTCAAAGCGTGACAAACCAAGGTCGCCCGGAATAAGGCCAAGTTCTCTGGTAACTATTTCTATATGCGGCTGGGCGATGTCACCGACGCCTCTTAAAATC
>MGTA01000035.1 GCA_001799225.1 Deltaproteobacteria bacterium RIFOXYD12_FULL_50_9 | reverse complement strand
ATAATTGCCGACTCTAATATGATTGGACCAGAGTACTTGTGACACAAGCAAACCATCCATGTATAAAGTCATAATTTCAGGAACGTTGTAAACAGACTCCAGAACTTCACTAAATGATCTGTTCCGATACAATCCCGTACGACGAAAATGTAACTCCTCGGCTTCAATCATTTTACACATCCACTTATATCCTGAAACTAAGTTAGACATGTTATCACCTGTAATATCTCTAATCATAGACGCAATCCGATTAGAATAGTCCATTTCTTCTGCGGAGCATGCCTTTAAATTACGATCAATAGCAAACTTGTGGTCTGGCCATTCTTGGAGAACAGCATCAATAATTATTTCATGAGAGGATATAGCCATAGAGTGACAAGAAATTGCTTAATTAGGAAACCCAAAAAACAGGGCTGTACACCAATTTTTCCATTTGCTTTCGTATATATATCTTTTTTTATATAATTTCAAGCTGGTATCCCCATTTCAAAAGTTCTCCTGACAACACATCACAGCCCCTTTTTTTTCAGACGAGCTACCAGGTAATCGGGCTGATAAAACCAAGCACTTCCCTAAAAACCGCGTAACTGGGCAAGAGTACGAGGTTAAATCAAATATGGTGGCAATGCGGTGATTAATTTTAAAAAAACTGGCTGATATTCCATCGGTATATTTATTGCTGATTTCTGTTTTTTATATGCGCTTGCATCAGATCAATTTCGCTCAGCAATAACAAGGTATCCGAAGCATGATGCACTTTTCGGAGAGAGAAAGGTCAGTGGTAAGGCCAGAAGATTATTAAGCAAGCACAATGGATATGCCAAGGCCGAAAACAAGATCCCGCACAACGCATTGCTTTCACATAAATTTTTCCCGGTTTCCAACAAGGCTAAATTCATCAATTGCAACGCAACAAGAAAAGAGTTTCCATACTGGACTTCTTGTTTGACAGTAAAATGATGATCATTCAATATCACACGCAGGCCATGAATCGTAAAACGCCTGAAATCATAGGGTGCGTCGTGAACCGGGTAAATAAATGGAACTGAAATATATAGTTTTCCACCGGATTTCAGGACTCGGTGGATCTCCTGCAATGCCTTTTTGTAATCTAAAACATGCTCCAGAACTTCAAAGAAAAAAACAACATCTATCTCAGCTTCCTTGACAGGTAGTGCGCAAGCATCTCCAAATATTTCCGGCAATGCTGCATAACGTATATTTGTTGCAGGATAGTCCAACCGAAAAACCCTGTTGCTTCCACTTAAATATCTACTGTTGTTGCTATTGCCGCTGCCGATATCCAGAATTGTACATTTCTCCAAGGCAGGTAATTTTTTTTTGGCCCGAATATGAAAACGATCAGATAGCCACTGGGGATGAAAAATTGTCCCGCGTAACCAGTTATAAAGAGAGAAAAAAAGAGGCATGATGATGTAGTCGAATTTATCTTTTTTTGGGGTCGGTGGTTACATGTCATTCATGATAGTCATACCAAACCTCTCGGCATCGGCCATGGTCTTTACACTCTTTTCCATCTCACCGATGCCCTCCACACTCTTGACCAGAAACTCGCCGCCGTAGGCCATGTCCATAGCATCGAAAGCATACTTCATAGTAAGGCCGGCGCCTTCAAAAACCCTGCTGCCTTTAGTCGCACCAACCGAGACAAAATACCCTTTGCGCTGCGTATTAAGAGCCCACCGCCCTGCCTCCTTCAATAGCCGTTTTCGGCTCCAGAGAGCCTGACAGCGATCAACGAAGGCCTTGGTCTGCGCTGTAATTCCATAAAAGTAGATCGGCGAAGCAACCACAATCCTGTCAATCTCTATAATCCTGTCATAGAGATTGGTCATATCATCGATAATGACACACTCGCCAGTCAGGTCACAACCTCCGCAGGCAATGCAGGGATTGATATTGAGTTCGGCCAGCCTTGCTCTTTCCACCACTCCTCCGGACCTTTCCACGCCCCGGATTACGGCATCAAGCAGGATGCTCGAATTTCCTCCCAACCTTGGACTGCCATACAGAGCCAAAACCTGCATTAGGTTACCTCTTAAAAAAAATAGCGCTTTACCCTGAGACTTCCTGCAAATTCCGACCGTAAAACTTTGTTTCATCACGCAGACGCCCCTGGACGCTTTCATTTAAAAAACGAGGAGCACAACGCCAACTCCAGTTGCCTTGGACAGTTCCCGGTTGGTTCATCCGGCAATCGCCGCCGAAACCCAGGACATCCTGCAGGGGAATAATCGCAATCCTGGCGGTAGAGGCCAAAGCCATCCGAATGAAATCCCAATGGATCTGATTGCCGCCATGGCTATTCGAATAGCGCAGGGCTCTTTTTTTACTGAACTCAGAGACCTTACTGCTGAAATACCAGCCAACCGTAGTATCATTATCGTGGGTGCCGGTATAGACTATACAGTTCGTAGATGCAAAATTATGCGGCAGATAGAGATTCCACTCATCAGAATCAAAGGCGAATTGCAAGATCTTCATCCCGGGAAATCCGCAGGAATCACGCAATTCAATAACATCATCGGTGATAATCCCCAAATCTTCGGCCACAATTGGCAGATCCCCCATTTTCGCAAACAATATGTCGAAAAACTCCTTGCCCGGGCCAGTAACCCAACGACCTTTGACTGCAGTCTCTTCAAGGGCTGGGATCTCCCAATAGGAGGCAAAACCGCGGAAATGATCTATTCTGATCAAATCCATCATAGTCATTGCGTGCCTGAACCGCTCCATCCACCAGGCAACAAGCTCATCATTGATCTCACCTTGCGGAGTCTTCCAGCGATAGAGAGGATTTCCCCAACGCTGGCCGGTTTCGCTGAAATAATCAGGCGGAACTCCGGCCACCGTTATAAGTTCGAGGGTCTCAGGATCAATACTGAAACAACTCTGATGCGCCCAGACATCCGCGCTGTCAAACCCGACATAAATCGGCATATCGCCAAAGAGCGTTATGCCGTGTTCCGCAGCAAACTGGCGCATATTTTCCCACTGGTTAAAAAAACAGAACTGTTCAAACTGATAGAAACCGATCCGGTCAGCAAGCCGTTTTCGCGCCTCGGACAAAGCCTTTGGTTTACGTCCGGCAATCTTTTTGGGCCATCTGTTCCATGGTGCTAGGCTGTTCTCTTCCCTTAGACTCATAAACAGAGCATAATCATCCAACCATTTATTACTTTTACAAAACAGGGTAAATTCATCTCCAAAATTACGCCCAAGAAAGGTCTTATATGCTTGTTCGAGCAGGTTGGTTTTATACGAAACAACCTTATCGTACTCGACGTAATATTCGGAAAAATTTGGTTTATCGGTCAGATGTTCGCCATGTAACACCCCAAGCTCGGCAAGCATTTCCGGATTGATGAGTAAAGGATTACCAGCAAAGGCTGACAGGCTCATATATGGTGAATAAGCAAAGACGCCACTACTGGGACCGACCGGCAGAATCTGCCAATAACGCTGTCCGGTGGCAGCGAGAAACTTGATAAAATCAAGCGAACTTTTACCCAGATCACCGATTCCATAAGGACCCGGCAGGGAGGAAATATGCATAAGAATACCACTGCCTCGAGAATTGACCATTTGACCTCCTTCTATTAATCGCTACTAAATCGATGGTCTAAACAATTCTAGCCATAGATATATGAAAGTTACAGTTATATTTTATCTATCCAACCACAAAAACCGACCCTGATAAATGGGACTCTTTGCAGCACCCTCTTAAGGGGGGGAAGGAACTGATCACTCTCCCTGTTCCCTGATCTTCTCCAACTCCTCCCAGCGGGCGTAACTTACCGCTAACAACTGTTCGAGCTCCGGAAGACGCATCTGCGTATGCTCAACCACCTCTTTATCCTGTTGAAAAAATCCCGGCTCGGCCATGGCTTTATACAGATTATCCTGCTCAACTTCCATGGCTTCAATAGCCGGCGGCAGACTATCCAGTTCCTGTTTCTCTCTAAAGGTTAACTTGCGCGGCCGCACCGCTCCTGTTTTTTTCAACTCTCTCTTTTTGCCTTTCTGAGTTGAAATCTCACTTAGTTCTTGCGGGCGTTGGACAAGCCAATCATCATAACCGCCGGCATATTGCTGAATACGGCCGCTGCCTTCAAATACCAGGGTGGAGGTCACAACATTATTCAAAAATGCCCGATCATGACTGACCAGCAGCACGGTGCCGGCAAAATCGAACAACAACTCCTCAAGCAGATCAAGGGTCTCGGCATCAAGGTCGTTGGTCGGTTCGTCAAGGACCAGGACATTTGCCGGCTTACTAAACAATTTTGCCAGGAGCAGACGGTTGCGCTCCCCGCCCGAGAGCACATAAACCGGTGATCTGGCCCGATCAGGGGTAAACAGAAAATCCTCCAGATAACCAATGATATGTTTCTGCCGGCCATTGATAATCAGGGTGTCGGAACCCTCGCCGACATTGGCGATCACAGTCTCCTCCTCATTGAGTTGGGTGCGTAGCTGATCGGAATAGGCAATCTGCAGATTAGTGCCATTCTGCACACTCCCGACCGAAGGGGTCAAGCTGCCCAGCAGTAGCCGCAACAGGGTGGTTTTGCCAACGCCATTCGGACCGATTATGCCGACCTTGTCGCCGCGCAGGATGGTAGTCGAAAAATTATCGATTATGGTCTGGCCATCATAGAGAAAGGTGATGTTTTTGGCCTTAACTACAAGTTTTCCGGAAGTTTCAGCCTCCTGAATCTTCATAGTTGCACTGCCGACCGGCGCTTGCCTGCTCTTATACTCCTCCCGCATCTTGACCAGCGAGCGAACCCGACCCTCATTACGGGTCCGGCGAGCCTTGACTCCCTGGCGAATCCAGATCTCTTCCTGAGCCATTTTACGGTCAAATTTGGCCTGTTGGGTTGCTTCGTTGTTTAACATCTCATCTTTGCGCTGCAGATAGGTATCATAATTGCCCGGCCAGCTCGTCAGGATACCACGATCCAGATCAAGAATGCGGGTGGCAATATTACGGATCAACATACGATCATGGGTGACAAAAAGCAGAGTCAGGCCACTGGCAAGCAGAAAATCCTCCAGCCAGGTGATCGATTTAATATCGAGATGGTTGGTCGGTTCATCAAGCAGCAGTAGACCCGGCTCGTTGACCAGCACCTGCGCCAGCAACACCCGCCGGCGTAACCCACCGGACAGATTGGTGAATAAAGTCTCTCCATCAAGATCAAGGCGAGTAAGCACGGCCTGCACCCGTTGCATCGCCTGCCAGCCTCCGGCTGTTTCAAGTTCATGCTCGACCCGTTCGAGTTCACTGCACAGCGCTGGAGAGTGATCGTGTTCCAAAAGTTTGGCAAGCTGATGGTGTTTGGCCAAAAGACCGAACAATTCACCCAAACCGGCCGCCACCACATCAAACACGTTGCCATTTACATTTTCAGGCAACTCCTGACTGAGTCGAGCACAGCTCAACCCTTGCTGGCGGACAATCTTGCCGCTGTCCGGCATTATCTCTCCGGCAATCACCTTCATGAGGGTCGATTTACCCTCGCCGTTCCGGCCCACCAGGCAGACTCTTTCACCAGGCTCGATCTGCATGCTGATCCGGCTCAAAACAGCCGGTCCGCCGAAACTTACACTAATATCCCGCAGACTGATTATCGTCATGCACTGATCACCTTTATATATTGATAACAAATTGTATTTAAACAACAAAATCAGAATAAAATCGATAAAAAATATTTTATACCGGAACGCCGCACCAAGATACTCGCTCTTAACAAAAAAAGATACCTTCACCTGCACTTGCACCAGGGTATAAAGCCCCATAGCCACCGATATACACTCGTAAAGCTGGACAAATAGCTATTTTTTGATTATATTCCGGACGTAACGGGTCGCTGTTGACCCGTTCTTTTTTTGTCTACTCTACAAGCACATAACAACGGAAGGAAATACCTTGAGCAGTCAACTTGAAAAAGAGATCAAACGGCGCCGCACCTTCGGAATTATCAGCCATCCGGACGCCGGCAAAACCACACTTACCGAAAAGCTGCTGCTGTTCGGCGGCGCAATCCAGTTGGCCGGCGCGGTAAAATCGCGCAAAACCGCCAATCATGCAGTCAGTGACTGGATGGCAATTGAACGGGAACGCGGCATCTCAGTTACGACCTCGGTGATGAAATTTAACTATTTAGACTACGAGATCAACCTGCTTGACACCCCCGGACATCAGGATTTTTCCGAAGACACCTACCGGGTCCTGACCGCAGTAGACAGCGCCCTCATGGTCATTGACAGCGCCAAAGGTGTAGAGGCGCAGACCGAAAAACTTATGGAAGTATGCCGGATGCGCAACACTCCGGTTATTACCTTTATCAACAAAATGGATCGCGAAGGTGCTGAGCCTCTCGAACTCCTGGCCGATATCGAAAACAAGTTACAGATCGAGTGCACTCCGCTCTCCTGGCCAATCGGCATGGGCAAACGCTTCAAAGGGGTCTACAACCTCTACCGCCGCGAACTTCATCTCTTTACACCCAGCCGTGACACTCGTCCCCGGGACGGAGTGGTCATCAAGAGCATCGATGATCCTCTGCTTGATGAACTGCTCGGCAGCCAGGCGAACAAGCTCCGGGAAGATATCGCCCTGCTCGAAGGCGCGACCAGCCCATTTGACTATAATGAGTATCTGAAGGCCAGCCAGACCCCGGTATTTTTTGGCAGCGCGATCAACAATTTCGGCGTTAAGGAGCTGCTGGACGCCTATGTCGAGCTCGCACCTCCTCCCGGACCACGTGCCTGTGTCACCCGCCAGGTGCTGCCGGAAGAGGAGAGCTTTTCCGGTTTCACCTTTAAAATCCAGGCCAACATGAATCCGGCCCACCGGGACAGGATTGCATTTTTCCGAATCTGCTCCGGTAAATTTACCCGGGGCATGAAGGTAATCCACCACCGCCTCGGCAAGGAGATATCATTGGCCAATGCCACCATCTTCATGGCCAATGACCGAAAAAACGTCGAAGAAGCCTATCCGGGTGATATCATAGGCATCTTCAATCATGGCACAATCAAAATAGGCGACACTTTTACTGACAAAGAGGAGCTTAAATTCACCGGCATCCCGAACTTCGCTCCCGAACATTTCCGCCGCGTCCTGCTCAAAAATCCTCTGAAAGCGAAACAACTCTACAAAGGCTTGGCGCAGATGGCTGAAGAGGGGGCGGTCCAGCTCTTCCAGCCGATTTTCGGCAGCAATTATATCCTGGGGGCGGTTGGCGTCCTGCAGTTTGATGTGACCATGGCCCGCCTCAAGGCGGAATACGGGGTAGACGCAATCTACGAAGGAGTGGATTATGCCACGGCCCGGTGGGTAGAGTGCGATGACAAGAAAAAATTTGAGGCCTTCAAAAGCAAAAACCAAAACGATCTGGCCCTGGATGCTGAAGGGCATCTTGCCTTTCTGGCCAGCAGCGAATGGCGGTTGTCCCGCACCATGGAGCTCTTCCCGGATATTGTCTTTCATAAAACCCGGGAATACCGATAACTCGACGGACTACAAGATTGCACCAGGGAGAGTTTGCCTTGACCTGACTATGGCCATGGCGCCAATAAAATCAGCCCATGGTCAGTTTTCAGGAACGCCCCAGCACCTTTTTCATGGCTTCAATGCCGGTACGCTCGATGAATCGCGCTGTTCTTTCCCGTTTTTTGCCGTTTTTAACCCAGTACTCAAGACAGCTCCCGACAGAAACTACCGCCTCATTGCGGGAGAGATCCTCGGCCAGCACATCGCCAATCCGTGGCCTGCTGCCGGAATTACCGCCGAAGGAGAGCGTCCAGCCGCTTTTTTTGCCGACCAGGCCGATATCGCGGACATAACTTTCTCCACAACACATGGGGCAACCGGAAACTCCCATCTTGACCTTGGCAGGCAGCTCCATCTCCAGGAATTTCTCTTCAAGCTCCAGACCTAGTCCCAGGGAGTCCTGCACACCATAACGACAAACCGCAACTCCCGGGCAAGCCTGGACATAATGGACACAAAGTTCTATAGCCCGCCCGACATCTATTTTTAGATCTTGCCAAACCGAATCCACATCCTCCTGCTTTATTCCGACCAGGGCCAGACGTTGTCCCGAAGTGATTTTCATAATCGGAATCTTATACTTCCGGACCACCCTGCTAATGGCTTCAAGCACTTCCGGTGACACCATTCCTGCCGGCGTTCTCGGGACAATCGCATAGGTTAACTTGTCTCGTTGCAGGATCGCTCCGCGTATCTCCTCACTCATCGACATCCTCCTCAGGGCCTGACCCTAAAAATTATTATTTTTTCCTTAAAGGTTTCGGTATTGATGATAAAAAGAGACTTGGTCTTTTCTCCTTAACCGCTTACACTTAAAATTGTGCGCCCAAATATCCATCCAAGTCAACAGGTTCCTGAAAAAAAGATTTTAACCATGCCTATACCTGACTACCTTCAAGATCTGCCAATTGACTATCAAGAGCGGACAAAAAAACGGCTTCTTGAAATCACCAACCTGCTGAACCAACCCCAAAAGGGCATAATCCGTTTTGATGCTCTCTTCCGGTCTGTCAGTCATCTCCGGGCAAGTTACGTAGACACGAGCAGCGATGTGGTCAGGATCGGCACGGCAAACGAACTGGCTGCAGCGGATCAGGCAAAAGTCCGGCAGGTTCTGGAGGGCTTCATGCCCTGGCGCAAAGGGCCGTATGAAATTTTCGGGATCCCGATTGACGCGGAATGGCGGAGCGAACGGAAATGGCAGCGGGTCGAGCCGGTGCTGCCGGATCTAAGCGGCAAGGTCATTGCCGATATCGGTTGCAACAACGGCTACTACATGTTCCGGATGGCCCGCCACAAACCCCGGCTCGTTATAGGCTTTGAGCCTTATCTCCAGCACTACTTCACCTTCAAAACCTTGAACACCTTTGCCGGTCTTGAGCAGCTGCATGTCGAACTGCTGGGCGTCGAAGACATCGGCCTGTTTGCCGGCTTCTTCGACATCATCTTCCTCATGGGCATTATCTACCACCGGATCTCCCCGCTTGAAGTGCTGAGGGAGGTCAGGAAAGCCCTGCGACCGGGCGGCTTGCTGATCGTCGAATCTCAAGGCATCCCAGGAGACGAACCGGTAGCGCTCTTTCCCGCCAACCGTTACGCCAAGGTACCAGGCACCTATTTCGTGCCGACTGCCTCCTGCCTTGCCAACTGGCTGACCCGGTCCGG
>MGTA01000034.1:16355-23472 GCA_001799225.1 Deltaproteobacteria bacterium RIFOXYD12_FULL_50_9 | reverse complement strand
GGACGCCGTGCCCACCAGAGATGAAGCGTGCTGGGGTGGCCATGGCGAATAGACTTCTCGCGCACACAAGCAACATTGATGGCATCGAGCGGCAAAGCCACTTCGATGAGCTTTTTGGGGGATTTCACCGGATGGGTCATGAATCAAAGTCCTCGCAGTGACCAGCGAAAGGGGGCGGTGGATAGAAATTCATCGACTTCCGTTTTGCTGGACAAATAACGTAAAACGTCGGCGAAGCTCTTTCGTTGGCGGGCCAGGGTTGGAGCATTGAGGCCGAGTATCCGCAACGTATCATGGGCTTGTTGACTTTCGTTCTGGGGCAGTCCCGGTGAGGGGATCAATTTGCCGTCCTGTGTCATGAGGACGAAGAAACGGTTGCAGCCAGGTCGTGGTTCAACAGGAAGTACCTGCCATTTTTTGAGGTGGCCGCAATGGCCTGGGCCGTCGCAACTGTGAGCTAAGTTGTCATAGGTAAAGGTGAGAGCAGTGTTCAGACCTTTCGATTTGATATGTTCCACATGGCCGCTCTCTTCATGGAGCTGGCCTTCACAGTAAATGCAAAGACCTTTCTGTTCGCGATTGAGTTGCCGCCGAACAATGGGCCGAACTGTTTTAAAGTCCGGATCATCCCAAGAACTGCCCGGATGCTGGCGAAGGTACGCCCCCAACTCTGCCGGTTCCGTATTATGCTGGAGTTCGATCATGGAGTCTCAGCCTTGGTTTTCTCTGCCTTCGCGGCAAGGAAGGCAAACAACGCTTGGTCTGCCGCATTGAATTCAAAACCCGCTGCATCCAACCGCGCCTTGATCTGTCGGGCCTCATCGGAAACGGCGCGGCCCGCACGAGCAAGCTGCTCGTAGGCGTACAGATCGGAAATGATGTCCGCGATTTCAGGTCGTGGGTGGGTGCCCATGATCAAGGCCAACGCATCCCCTGACTCATGGGCTAGAGGACTTATGTCGGGTTCATGGGCAGTCCACCGACCATCTTCGTCACGGGCCAAGACGCGGATATTATCTTTCCGAATCGTAGTCAACACCTGTGGGCTGTGAGTGGTAACGATGAATTGAATCCTCGGGAAGGCTTCCCGTAAGGTGGCAATCACTCTTTGCTGCCAGGTTGGGTGCAGATGGAGATCCACCTCATCGATGAGCACAATCCCTTCGGTCAGTTGAGGCGCATCCGCCCCCCAATGGCCATTTAAGCGCGTACAACGCCAAGCCAAATCTGCTGCCAGAGAGACCATGGAACGGACGCCATCACTGAGCAAACTTACCGGCAGAATCCCTTGTTCCGGGTGGCCCATGGCCAGCTCTTCATGAGTGAAGCTGAAATGGAAATTGTGCCAGCCCTCTGGCGCTAAGACTTGGTTGACAACGCGGGAAATTCCCTCAATACGAGGGCCGAGATTTGAGTGATCATAACCAGGCACCTGTTGTTGCTGGAGATTGGCCAGCGTGGCTTTGGCCATCCATTGTTGCAATTGAGTAAAATTGGAAGCTGGTGACAAGCAATCTTCATAGCCCATGGTCCGGCTTTCGCTCAACACGGTCTTCCGTTCAATATTTTTGTGGGCTTGCCATAGTCGGCCAGAGCCATAATAAGCAATAACGGGGAGATCAACGCCGGCATCAGTCCGCAACTCCTTCTGGAGCTTGCGGCCATAGCCGGTGATGGGCAAGGCGTCTTTGGTTGTCGTACGATTTTTTGGTCCTGTCAACTCCCGACGCCAGGATTGGGTAGCATACACTTCGTCACCATAAGCAGTGGCTCTAACGACGACCGGGAACTGTTGCTCACTCTCCGGCCCATCCCCACTCCGTAGATAATGAGCATCGTTGCGGCTAAAATGCTTGGCCTTGCCAAGATCAAAAGCACCGATGAAGGTTCCGTAGGCAATCGTGATGGCATCGAGGACGCTGGTTTTTCCCTGGCCGTTAAGTCCGACAATCACCGTCAGCTCGGGATGAAAAGACATCTCAAAGGATGGGAACCGCCGAAAGTTTTTCAGAGTGAGTTTTTGTAGGCGATGGAATGTCATCATGAACGGCGAAATTTCTTTAAAGCCCATGGGAATCACTAAATTAAAAAATTAATTATAACATGGCCAACACAGGCCATCGTGCGATTGCATCAAAATACGTCAAAATTCCTTGACTGATCTACCCAATTTCGGCATTATGACATCATTCACCCCGCTGGCGATAGCATCGCCAGCCCGACGCCTTCGCAAAGCGTAAGCTTCGAAGGCGTTTCTTTTTTTCGCTTGTTTATCAACAACTTGTTCATTCTGCTGCCTTCTGCAGCAATTCCCGCAAATCAAGATTGATACTGCTGACTGCCCAATCCGGTTCCTGACTAAAAGGGTTGTGGATATAATACGGCCCTTCGGTCTGATCGCCATCCACAATAACAATGGCCAGGATAAACTTATCCGACTGGTTGAGGCCGTACAATACCTCATTGCGGCTGACTGTGATAGTGGTTTGGCCCTTGGCCCGGCCTTTGATTTCGATGTGGCGGGCCTGGGGGTGCTTATTGCCCACCAAAGGCGGGTAGGAGGTCAGATCCCAGCCACATTTTTGGGCCGAGACATCAACCACCCGGCAGCCACGAGACTCTTCAGTGGAACGTACGGTGTTCATGGCCATCTGCTCTATGCGTGAACGGGCTGCCGAATCAACGCCGAACAAGGCAGGTGGCTCATCAAGAGTTGTTTCACCGCGCAGTTTTCTGATGAGCCCTGCAGGGACCACCAACGCACCACCCAGCGCCACCGGAGTAGATGAAGTAACATGGCGCATGGACTGCAATTCCTTCCTTCTTCCCTCAAGACGCCCTTCCAGATCGGCAACGGTGCGACGGGCATTCTCCAGGTTGAGACGCACATCTTTTCCGGCTTCTTTATCTTCCTTGAGCTTGATCCAACGATCTGACCAAAAGGCTATCTCTTTGGTAAGACGTTCGTGAACAGCAGCAAGTGTTTTGTCAACATGGGCAATGCGTCGTCCGGCGACTTCTTGGAAATGTTCCGGCACTAGCGTGGCAGCGGCAAGGGCCAGAGCGCGTTGTTCCTGGTCGGCACATATCCAGGGAGCAGTCAGCAAATCAGCAAGTAGAGGACGGTCGGCTGGTGCAAGCGGTTCCAGGTCCAGATGCGGAGCCCAACCGGCAAAAGATGTGGAACCATCAGGCGCAACTTTCACAAACTGCAGCCGTTTAGAGAGCACCTGCCCGTCACCGGATTTGATCTCGTGGGTAAGCAAAAAGAGCAGATGGGGCTCTGCACCATCGTCAACCGGATCCACAAGGATGGCCCCTTGACGGAGCAGGTTGCTGTATTGTTCCAGAAGCACATCACTGACCGCAAGCATGAGCGGGTGCCCTGGATGAAGCATGGCAGCAAATGGTACACCCGGTTTATCAAGTGGCCGGACGGCTTCACGAGTAAAGCAGACACGCTCATAACGCCTGAGCACAGGCGAAAGTTCGCGGCGGTTGCGCCCCGTGATCAGCCGGTCACGTTCCCGGATTATGGCTGGAACGTGGGTAATCTCAAAGCGGGCAGCCTCCCGGGGATGCATGGAACCACCCAATACTGCAAACGCTTTCATAAAGAAAGAACGGACAAAGTATGGCTGGAGACGGCGGGCCTCGGCCTTTTCCATCTCCTCTTTGACTGAAAAGAGCCGTTCAGCACTCATGCTCTCCTGCGCCAAGGCATTACGTTCGAGAATCGTGCGAAGATGGTCGTGGTCAAATACATTTTCTATCCGCTGACTTAGACGATCACGGACTTCCTTCTGATCACCATAGCGGATTGCCTGTAAGAGCAGGTCTTTGAGGCTGATATCCTCGAATACTTCGCCGAGAATATCGAACACGCGCCCTTTGAGTGCTTCGCTTTCTACCCGTAACTTTTCAAGCAGCCGGAAATAGACGTCACCTTCTCTGGTTTCCTTGGCGACAAGATTCCAAAGGTGACAGACCTCTTGCTGGCCGATACGGTGGATACGGCCAAAGCGCTGTTCCAGGCGATTGGGGTTCCAGGGCAGGTCGTAATTAACCATCAGGTTGGCGTTTTGAAGATTTACACCTTCGCCGGCTGCATCGGTAGCGACGAGGACACGGACATCCGGGTCGGAACGGAACAGTGCTTGTAAACGGCGGCGCTCATCCCGATGAGTACCGCCATGGATGGTAACGATGGCGTCACTATTCCCCATTACTCCGGCAATCTTCTGATGCAGGTAGTTCAGAGTGTCGCGGTGTTCGGAAAAGATGATGATCTTACGTAGCCGGCCACCGGCATCGCGCATGGCAGGCTCATTTTGCAGGATGCGTGAAAGCTCATCCCATTTTCGATCCTGCCCGGAGATAACAACAGCCCTGGCTTGATGTTCAAGCCCCTGAAGGATGATAATCTCCTGTTCCAGTTCGGCGATTGTCCGGGCGGCAGTGGCTTGATCCACCAGGGTTTCTTCGAGATTTTCCTGCTCCTCGGCATTGAGATCATCATCATCTTCGGGAATGTCAATCAGGGTCTCAACCAGGACTTGCTGGCCGCGAATGCCAAACTTCTCCTCACGGACACGGCGCTCAAGTCGCTCCTTACGGCGTTTGAGAGACTGAAAAATGGCTTCGGGGCTGGACGCCAGGCGGCGCTGCAGGGAAGTAAGGGCAAAACCAATAGATCCCTTGCGCTTGCCATCAAGCTGATCGGCTTTCCCCATCTCGGTTTGCACGTATTGGGTGACAGATTCGTAGAGAGCTGCCTCGATGTCTGACATTGTATAGTTGACAGTGTAAGCTCTGCGCTCAGGGAAGAGCGGGGTGCCGTCGAACTTCACCAGTTCTTCTTTCACCATGCGGCGCATCAGGTCGGTCGTATCCACCTTGTGAACACCGTCGCGGAATTTGCCATAGAAACGGTCGGAGTCAAGCAGCGACAGGAAGAGCTGAAAATCCTCTTCCTTGCCGTTATGAGGCGTGGCGGTCATCAGCAAAAGATGGCGGGTGTGTTGGCCAATCTTCTCAGCAAAGTTGAACCGCTTGGTGCGTTTCATCTCCTTGCCGAAAAAATGAGCTGACAGCTTGTGGGCTTCGTCGAACACTACCAGATCCCAGGCAGCAAGGCAGAGTTTCTCTTGTGATTCTTCATTGCGCGACATCTGATCGAGCCGGACAATGAGGTGGTCGTGGTCTTCAAAGGGATTCCCACTGGGTGAAGAGAGTTCGAGTTCTTTAGAAAAGATGCGAAACTCCAGACCAAATTTTTCAAAGAGTTCATCACGCCACTGTTCGACCAAACTGCCGGGCGCTACAATAAGGACACGTCGGGCATCGGCCCTCATGAGCAGTTCGCGAATATACAAACCGGCCATGATGGTCTTGCCGGCGCCGGGATCATCGGCCAGTAAATAACGCAAAGGCTGGCGCGGCAGCATGGATTCATAAACGGCGGTGATCTGATGCGGGAGCGGATCAACATTGGAGGTGTGAACAGCCATCATCGGATCGAACAGAAAAGCCAGGTCAATACGCTTGGCCTCTACCGCGAGCTTGAATGCTTCACCATCACCATCGAATGACCAGGGTCGTTCGATGGTGGCGATGGCAATATTGACCTCATCTGCCCGACCTAGTAGACGATCTTTAAGAGCACCTTCGGATGTCTTGTAGATAACTTGAACAGCACCATCGGCAATGGGTACCACCGCAATAACCGTGGCAACGGTCGAAGGCTCAAGACCTGTCAGGGAATTGCCGGGGGTAATGTCCTCTATGCGCATGGGTGGTTCCTTGGAATGAGGTATTGGCTCACCGTAACCGGTTGAAACTAAATATGTCTACATAGCAGAAAACCGGATAAAATGACACGGAAAATCAACTTTACTAACTAAGTATTTCCGCACTGAATAGAAATCAAGGGGGAGAGAAGCTGACGGGATGTACTTATCTGTCGTCACCGCAGCTTTTTTTGTCAAGCAGCCTAGTCAAAGCGCTACGCTGTGCATGGGTCTGTCAAAACTTCGCGAAGCCTTTCCATCTACTTGCCTGAAAGCGGATGGTCCAAGGCCATAAATTCATAGTGCTGGTATTCGCTCATGATAATTCTCCGAATGTGAGAGTCTCTTCCTTACTGTCGATAGATGATCTGACTTATTTCCCCAGGCAACATTTTTTGTATTTTTTCCCGCTGCCGCAGGGGCAGGGCTCATTCCTGCCGATATTGAGCCCTTGGGCCGGCCTGTTATCCGGGCTGCTCTGCTGCTGATAACGATGGTTGTATATCTTGGTCAACCGGCCATGCCTTTCCTTCATCACCTCATAGATTGTCGGATTCTGCTCTTCTATACACCGCCGGGCCGTTGCTAAATCGATATACCCTTTTTTGCAGACCAGCTCTTTTGGTGTCTTCCATGTCTTCTTCGAATAATCGACAAAATATCCACCGATTTCCCTGTCGGCCACCTGTTTATCATTAATGAGTTGCAGATTCAGGTGGGTCTCTGTGCAATCACAGCCATTCCTGAGACAATACTGATCAAAGACCAGACATTTTGCACCGTTTATCTCCACCACAAGTTGATCAGCGTAGGGCAAAATATCGTTATAAGTGGTGAGCAGCCCTTTTTCCTCAATCTTGTCGAACTCGAAAATGGCCTCAATTTCGTGCGGAGCAGCCTTGTCGGTCTGATATTTTTTAGCGGCAATATATCGTATATATAGAAACTGAAAATCTTCGTCGTCCATCTGCTTTATAAATGATTTGGCAAAATCACGATCCTGGCCGGCATATTTTTTTCGACTCATGTCTCCCAATCTTCTGCCTATAACATCAATCGGCAGGCACCGGGTCGGTGCCTGCCGGATCGGTTCCCCGTCAACCGACACCGGAGTCAAAGTCATTTCGACGACACCGCAGGAGCAGATCGGACTATCACAGACCTCTAGAATGGCATCATAAAAAGTCTCCTTGCCCATTTCCGGCAATACCACCCTATATTTCCCTTCTTTTTTCAATACTTGTAGAATCATTTGATCTCCAACGCAATATTGAGTCTATAACCAATTATCGAAGAGGTTAAAAGACTCGATCATCTCCAGGCGATCA
>MGTA01000034.1:16202-16329 GCA_001799225.1 Deltaproteobacteria bacterium RIFOXYD12_FULL_50_9 | reverse complement strand
TATAAGAGTTGATTCGTCAGCACAACTCTTTGATACGCTTCGGAATATTTGCAGTAATACTGGAAAGTTAGATGAAATTCCGTTGATTCATTTTGAGATTCATGGGCGGGAAGAGCAGGATGGTATT
>MGTA01000034.1:16024-16166 GCA_001799225.1 Deltaproteobacteria bacterium RIFOXYD12_FULL_50_9 | reverse complement strand
CTATTGGATAAGCTTACAGATATTAATGAGGCCTCTGCCAACAATTTGTTCATAATATTCGCCACATGCTCTGGCGCCTTTAACCTCAAATATATCATGCCACGCGAAAGACCATTTCCATATTATGCAGCCATTGCGCCAG
>MGTA01000034.1:15853-15965 GCA_001799225.1 Deltaproteobacteria bacterium RIFOXYD12_FULL_50_9 | reverse complement strand
ATAATTGATGATGATATCACCTGTTTTGATACCGGCTTTGGCGGCCGGGCTGTCAGGGACGACTTCTCCGACCAGGGCGCCAATCGGTCGTTCAAGGCTGAATTTTTTGGCG
>MGTA01000034.1:6969-15800 GCA_001799225.1 Deltaproteobacteria bacterium RIFOXYD12_FULL_50_9 | reverse complement strand
ACCGTGTTCCTTCAGCTGTTTGATGATATTTTTTGCCATATTGATCGGGATGGAGAAACCGAGTCCGATATTGCCGCCGTTCTGACTGAAAATAGCGGTGTTAAGTCCAACCATCTTGCCTTCCAGGTTAAACAGCGGGCCGCCGGAGTTGCCGAGATTTATCGAGGCGTCGGTCTGGATGAAATTCTCATAAGGTCCGGCGCCAATGGCCCGCCCTTTGGCGCTGACTATGCCGGCAGTAACCGTATGCTCAAAACCGAAAGGATTACCGATGGCAATTACCCAGTCTCCTATGCGCAGGGCATCTGAATCACCGAACACGACAAATGGCAGCGGTGATTTGGATTCGATTTTAATTAGCGCGATGTCGGTCTTTGGATCGCGGCCAATCACCTTAGCTTCGAACTCCTCCTGGTTGGTGAGTCGGACGTTGATGGTGTCGGCGTTTTCAACCACATGATAATTGGTGATTATGTAGCCGTCTGCGGTATGGATGACGCCCGATCCAAGACTGGTTTTTTGTTCATCCTTTGGTTGGAGCTCATCGAACTCGCGAGGCATTTCGCGGGGCACATCAAAAAAACGACGGAAAAACTCCGGTATGTCGTTATTATGCAAAGGGGGTGGTTCGCCAACTTTGCGGGCTTTCTGGACTTGAGTTGTGTAGATATTTACCACCGTGGGCCCGAGTTTTTCGGCAATATCGGCAAAGGAAACCGGCACCGGCACATCTTTGGCTAATACTGGTGGAGAGTTGAATCCAAAAGAAATTGTTGCCAGTACGAATAACATAAAACAGCCAGTTGATCTGGCAATAATTGTCTTGTTCATTTTTTGCTCCATTAGCCATTATTAGGTTTTTTAAAATTGCATAATTTGAATATTATCACACATTGTGCGAATGCACGCAGATTTTGTCAAGCGTGGTTATGGCTCTTGTGATTTGTCCCTTGACACATCTCCTATTCAAGGTGTAAACTTTAGGCTACCAAAATTAGTTAGGTGATCTTTCCAAAATACTTTCATTGCAAGCAACCCGAAGTCTAGTTAAGTTGTTATTAGATTAACCACCTGACAACGGATGTCTCAGTTGAAACAGACTCAAATAGATCCTGCGCTTATAAGCCTGCCGATCCAGCCGGTCATCGCGAGCCAGATCAATAAAGAATTCAGCCTGGAGACCTTTACCGCCAAGTCATTGGGATCGATCATCTCCAAGGATACCGCCTTGGCAACCAAGGTGCTCAAGCTTGCCAACTCCTCTTATTACGGTCTTTCCAGGCAGGTTGATACCGTTGAACGGGCTGTAACGATTCTCGGCATCAATACCATAAAGAACGTGGCAACCTCTCTCTCTCTGGCCAGCATTTTTCAACGGACATCTCTGGCTCAAACGGTTTTAGATTGTAATGGGCTCTGGCATCACAGCCTTGGCTGCGCCGTTGCCGTCAAGAATCTCCTGGCTGTAAAAAATCAGGAGCTGGCGGAAATGGGCTTCCTCTGCGGAATAATGCACGACATGGGCAAGATTGCTCTATTCCAGCAGATGCCGAAGATGATGGAGGAAGTGTACAGGCAGATGCAGGAAACCGGTAAGGGACAATTTGAGGCGGAAACGTCTATCCTTGGATTCAATCACCAGAAAGTCGGAGCAATCATGGCTGAGAGTTGGCATTTCCCGCCGGCCTATGTCATGGCCGTCAGCAACCATCACGATCCAAACTATCTAAGCCGGGGAGATACTGATCAAACCGGGATGATTCTGTCCATCGCCACCTTTATCGGCAATAAAATTGCCAAAATGCTTCATCTCGGTTCAAGTACGGACCCGACCGTGCCGGCAATCAAGTCGGAGGTATTTGAGGAGATAGGCGTAGTCCCCCAGGACTTGCCGAAATTATTGAAAAACATAAAGAACGATTACCAGTTGATGGTCGAATCCCTGGAGAACTGAGTCCCTCAGTAGGTAATAACGCCATCCTTGAGTTGGAATACAACCGGTCCGGTATCTTCGGGGACAATCAGCTTGCAGTCGCCGATCTGCACGATGTTCCCTTGAATAAAGGCGCTGGAGACCCGGATTGTGGCCGCGCCAAGCTCGTATTCCATATGTTCCTTCATCCGGATTTCTTCCTGCTGAAGGGCTTCCCGGCGTTTGATGAATTGGTTCAAGGCCACGAGGGCCTTTTTAAAGAACTCCTGACGTTCCGGCGGCAAGGCGGCCATCAGCGCCTGAATCCGTTCCGCAGCCAGAGAGCTGAGTTGCATGGTGCGGGTCATTTTCAAGATGTTTTCCGAGCAAGCTTCGATCTCTTTGCCGAGTTTGCTTAAGGCAAGAAGGTCTTCCGGAGTATTCTGCAACGCCACGACCGTGTTTTGATTCGCCAAAGAGCCCACGGTGCAGGCAGTTATACCCTTGCTGGCGGAGATGCGGCCTCCCATGATTTTGCCGCCCTGGCGGCTGCCGGACTGTCGCAAAACCGTAACAGCCCCGTCGCAGCGAATGCGGGCATTGGCGGTATAGCTCTGCACTACAATGTCGCCCTTGGCGATCACCTCGGCGTCATGGATATAAGAAGTCTGCAGGTTGCCCAGGGTGATCACTCTGGTGGTATCGCCAACAATGCCTTTCTCTACGATCAGATCACCCTTGGCGATCACGGTAGCCCCGGGTTCCGCAGTCCCCCGGATACGTATGGCACCGGCAGACTTGACTGTGAAACCGGAATTGACCGATCCTTCAACCAGCAGATCGGTAGTTACGTCTATGTTGCCGGTAGAGTAGTCCACATCGCCTGAGACCCGAAAAACATTCACTATAGCCAGCAGGCCATCCTTGAAAAGGATGTTGCCGTTGGTCTTGGCATAGTACCTGATCAAGCCCTCTTTCGTTTCCCGCTGGATGTTTTCGTTGGTGGTGAGCGAAATATTGTCAATGCCGTCGGCGGTTTTGATTTTTTTGCCGAACAGAGTTTCGCCCGGCGTCCCCTGGGTGGGAAGATGCTTTTCCGCCAGTAACTTTCCCTTTTCGACGCTGACTACGAGATTGCGCTCCCGCAGATCGACGGAATCGTCCTTCTGGACAGTGCCGGCCCGGGGGGTTGTATCGAAAAAGCAGATAAGTTTTGCATCCATGCCCGGAGAAGGGGGCAAGCCGCTCGCAATCAAGACGGTAGAGGGAATCGTCTCGTTTCGTTCCAGGGCTTCGCAAAGTTGTTTAAGAGCCTCATCCTGGATACAAACGTTTTTGATATTTTCCATGATCAGGACTTGGCGAAGCCGATCGACGGTCGGCGCTTTGGCTGGTCCGGCCTGCGGAAGGTTGACAAAATAAGCGCTCATCTGATCCGGGGAGATCCACACCGGCGGCAGAACGGAGATGACATTATCCTCAATGTGCAGATATCCGTAAATCGTGGACTTATAAGAACCATCTGCCGGATCGAAGTGGACGTTTGCCCCATCCTTGAGGATAACATCGGACGAGGAAGAGGAAAGTCCGTAGACATTATAGCCGGGGTTGTGGCCCGGATGACGCTTCAAGGTGGCAAGAGGGTAAAAAGGGGTTGCCGCCATTGCCACGCAGGATCCTCCTGCGATATCCTGCAGTTGTTTGGCCTTCATGACCGCTTTCAGAGCTTTGAAATCAAGAGATCGGCCACCGCAAAACCACAGGGTTTCCCCTGTCCTTGGATCGCTTCGTTTCTCCAATGCCGGGAAAACAAGTGCATCCGCATGCGCCGGCGGTACACCCTGGGCCACAACGAAATTGGGCGGCAACGCCCCGGTTTTGTTGAGAGTAAGGGCGGCCCTGTTAACCGCCTCATAATCGATACCGGAGACAATGCCATATGTTGCCAGGAGATGCAGGATGTCCTTGGCCAGCACCGCCTGCGGCTTTCGGCAACGGCTCCGCAGAATAGCGGTCATACCGTCGTCCTCAATCAATACCTCCAGGGTCTCCGGCGCGGCTTCTTCATCGATCGGCGCAGTAAAGGCATCGGGAGACTCAGTCGAATAGCCAGGGGGCTGAGCCGTATCGCCTACGGTCATCTTCAGGTAAATCTCTTCAAGAGATTGGCTGGCTTTATTTTTTTTATCGTGCTGGAACATCGTATGCAGGCCCCGTAAAACCGAATTGATCGAGACTCAAATCTCAAAGATTAGCCAGCACATCATCCAGACTGGAGCCCAGAGCGCAAATATTTCCGTGCATCTGGGAGTCATGAATGGCGATGGCGGCCTGCTGGACAAAACTGCCGACAATTCGTATCTCTTCCTCGGCAAGAGGCCGTTGCCCTTGTTTGCTCACAGTGATGACCCCCAGGAGGCTGTCGATGCCTTTCACCGGCACAAGCAGATGGGAGAGGATCATTGCCGGTTCTCCAGGTTTGTTTGCATGGAGAAGCGAGTTGAGGCAGCAGGGTGTGCCGGTCGAAAAAATTTCTCTGATCTGTTCCTCCGGGATAGCGTCAATCGCCTGGCCTCCCTCCGCCACCGGTGCAGATTGAACCGCAGTCGGTTCAAGGAGAGAGGCGTCCGGGGCATTGAGATAAGCGGCAGCGGTATCAGCGCCAACCACGTCGATAATGACCTCCAGAACGGTGTTCAAGGTCTCCTGGAGCGGATGCATGGTCAAAAGATGTTGCTGTATCCGGTCCCGGCCCTCCAGTTCCTTAAGTTTTTTCCGCAAGATAGTGGTTAATGTCAGGTTTTTTCGGTATGCAATCTGCAGCTCTCTGGTACGTTCTTCCACCTTTTTCTCGAGATTTATGGTCAACTCTTCGAGCATTCTGTTTTTTTCAACGAGTTGTTTGGTGAGTTCCCGATTCTGCAAGGTAAGATCGAACCGTTCCACTGCGTCGCGGATCGCCAGTTTCAATTCGTCATCGTTCCACGGCTTCATGAGATAACGATGCACTCCGCCGACATTGATGGCATCCACGGCAGCGGTGATGTCGGCATGACCGGTCAATACCATCCGAATGCTTTCCGGTAGAATCTCCCGTGATTTGGCAAGAAACTCGGCGCCGTTCATGCCCGGCATCTGCTGGTCGGAAACGATTATCGAGGGCTTTTCGCCACCCCGGATCAGATCGAGGGCTTCCTGGCCGCTGTTTGCCAGCAATAGGCGATAATCATCATCTAAAAAAAGCCGCTGCAGGGTTTTGAGAATATTTTTTTCATCATCCACAAAGAGTATAGTGGGTTGACTCATGGTGTTTCTCCGTAGAGAGGCTGGAGTAAGAGATCAATTCTGAGATGCTGGGCCATTTTTTTTGATAATATACGCGTTATCCAAAGGAAAGTCCAATTTTTTGGGCTTGCTTCACTGGTACCGCTTCGGTCATGCCGAGACCGGTATCACCAATCTCAAGCACCAGGGTCGGTGGGTTTTCCTCCCTTCTCGTGCCAAGCCTGATGACGCCTCCTTCTCCAAAAATTTTTTTTCGAGCTGCTGATTTAACATCACGATTTGTCCCTTGAACCTGTGGTGTAATTGTGATATATATTACCCATAAAACTTTATAATGGGTACTATATGCCTCAAAATAATCTAATGTCAAGCAGCCTTCCACCTGACGTAGCCCATGCCATCGCCCAACTGGGTGAACGGATCATGATCGCCAGAAAGCGTCGGGCCATAACCATGGAAGAGATGGCCGACCGGATGTTTATCTCCCGTAAGACCCTCTCTCGTCTTGAAAAGGGCGATACCGGGGTATCGATTGCTATTTTCGTTTCTGCCCTGTGGGTGCTTGGACTTGAGAAAGACCTGCTGGAGGTGGCCAGCCCCGAACGCGATACCGTCGGCATCTTTCGCGAACGACAACGTCTGCCGCAACGGGTTCACAACCCGGAAAGTTTGAACGACTTGAATTTTTAGCCGCGCTGCCATGAATATCAGGAAAATCACAATATTTATCTACCTGCCGAACGAAACGGTTGCCGTACCTGCCGGGATATTCACCCACGACGACGGCCTGCGGATTGGCACCTTTGCTTACGGTCGCAAATACATCGAGCGCGACAATGTCCTACCTGTCGACCCTGTCAGCTTAAGCCTGAGCTCACGCCCGTACGAGGTGTTGATTAACGGTGGGATTTATGGGGCATTTCGTGATGCATCTCCCGACTATTGGGGGAGAATGGTTATATCTGCTCAGCTCAAAGCGCCACCGGAAGCCCTTTCGGAGATTGATTATCTTTTGGCCTCGAATGCAACACGGGTAGGCAATCTTGACTTCCGACATTCGCCCGATGACCCGGAGCCGGCTCTGCAACCGCCCCACTACAATCAGCTTGCCGAGATCATTGAGGCCGCAGCCGGAATCGAGGCGGGCCAGTTGGCCGATGCTCATCTGCTGCAACTTCTCCGTCAGGGCAGCAGCATGGGTGGGGCGCGTCCAAAATGTACCGTGGAGTGGAACGATGCCCTGTGGATTGCCAAGTTTTCGGCAAGGGGAGACTCCCTGAATATCCCGCGGATCGAATACGCCACCATGAGCCTGGCTCGTTTGTGTGGCATCGAGATCCCCGAGATTGCAATTATTACGGTTGGCGACCAGGATATTTTTCTCGTCCGCCGCTTTGATCGGGAAAGGACGGCGGCCGGCTGGTTCAGGCGCGGCTTTCTTAGCGGCCTGTCCTTCATGCAATGGGATGAAATGGATCGACCACGCTGGGATTATCCGGCGATGGCTGACTCCATGCGCCGTTCCATGGCGGTTCGGGATATTCAGGAGCTTTATCGCCGGATGGTCTTCAATATCCTGGTGCGGAACACCGACGACCATCCCCGCAATCACGGCTTTCTGGTAAACAGTGCCGCCGAAATTGCCCTCTCGCCCGCCTATGATATTGTTCCAACACCCACTCTTGCCGGCGTCGGCAGTGAGTTCCGGCTCGCCATGTCAATCGGCGGGCAGGGCCGGGAGGCAACAATCGATAATGCATTAAGCCATGCCGGACGATTTGGCCTGTCAGATAAAGAGGCGAGAGCCGTTGTCGGGCATCTTGGCGCAATCGTCTGCACATGGCGAGACCATTTCGAGCGATGTGGTGTCTCCGGGCACGACTTTGATCTGCTGGCACCATCATTTGCCCGCTGTATTGACAGTAAAGGCTGATCACTAAGCCATCAGGTCAAAAACGAACACCAGGCCGATAAAACCGTTATTACCCTCGGGCAGGGTCGCGACTTTGCCGATAAACTCCCGGCCGTTCCAGGCCATCCGGCTGAAGCTCCCCGGGTTGAAGGAGTCGGCCGCAATTATCTTAAAAAATTCAGGGGGCCGGGCCGCTTGGGCGGAAAAGCCGAGCAATCCCTTATTATTGTCCTCTAAAAGCTCCAGCGCCCGTCTGTTGCACTGCACAATCGTGCCATCTGTGTCTATGCCCAGGACTCCTATGGGCAGGGTGTCGAGGAATTGCCGGGTATGATCAATCACCTTGTCTTGAAAAATAATCTCCTCGGTCCGTTTAGTTACTAACTTGGATAGCCGTTCGTTGAGCAAGAGAAGTTCTTCATTGGCATCCTTCACCTCCCTGGTCAATCGTTCATTGTTTTTCCATAGGAAGTAGACATCAACTGCCTTGGCGATGGTTATTTTCAATTCATCGTCGTTCCAGGGTTTGGGGATGAATTTATAGATGTGCCCTTCGTTAATGGCGCCGACTACCGAGGCGGTATCGGCAAAGCCGGAGAGTACGATACGCACGGTCTCCGGTCTTCGCTCAAAAACCTGCCGCAAAAACTCCACGCCGTTCATCTCGGGCATCCGGTAGTCGGAAATTACTACCTGAATCTGGGGCTCTTTTTCGAGGATAGCCAAGCCCTCCAACCCGGAATTAGCGGTGATGATCTCATACTCCTCATCCATAAACAGCCTCTTTAAGGCCTTTAAAACATTATTCTCGTCATCAACGCAGAGAATTCGCACTTGTTCAGGCATCGTTTTTCTCCAATACTGGGATTTTTACTGTAAATATGCTGCCTTTGCCCACTTCGCTCTCTACAAGGATCTCACCGTTATGTTTCTTGACGATGTCATAAGCAATGCTCAATCCCAGTCCTGTGCCCTTTCCCACCTCCTTGGTAGTGAAGAATGGTTCAAATAACTTGTGTAAGTTCTGAGCCGCTATGCCGCTGCCGGTATCGCGTACCGATACATGGATAAAACCGTCCTTAAGCCAGGAGCGGATGGTAATCTCTCCCTGTTTCTCAATGGCCTGGGCCGCATTGACCAGGAAATTCATAAACACCTGATTAAGCTGCTGGGGATAGCACAGGGTGTGCGGCAGTTCACCATACTCCTTGATGACCTTGGCCTTGTATTTTAGTTCATTCCAGACGATGTTGACCGTGCTTTCGATGCACTCATTGATGTCGGCCATCTTCTGATCGGCCTGATCCACCCGCGAAAAAGATTTCAGATTAAGCACGATCTTCCGCACCCGTTCCGTACCATCCAGGGATTCCGTGATCAGATCGGCCAGGTCTTCGAGAATCCGGTCGATTTTTTGATGTTGCCGCTCTTCTTTAAGGGCTGTGAGTTTTTCCGGATCCCCCAGGGTTTCCAGCAGGGTGGTCTGGTATTCGACAAACCCTTTAAGCCGGTCCACATATTTGGCCAGTGTACCAAGGTTAGAGGAGATAAAGCCGACCGGGTTGTTAATTTCGTGAGCCACACCAGCAGCCAACTGGCCGATCGAGGCCAGTTTTTCCTGCTGGAGGATCTGGCTCTGGGTTGACTTAAGCTGCGAATAGGCCTGACTCAGCTCATCGCGATTGATCTCGACCATCTGCACAGCCGAATTCAGTTCATCAT
>MGTA01000034.1:0-6944 GCA_001799225.1 Deltaproteobacteria bacterium RIFOXYD12_FULL_50_9 | reverse complement strand
CTGCCGATTTTATCAACAGGCCACTGCTGATCCGATCATCGAGATCGGTGAACAGTAGTGGCCTGTTGATAAAATCGGCAGGCATTACAATCGTTATATTTCTGGGCAAATGCCCCCTGCACCTTGCCCCGGCAGTACGTGCCGGCCGTCTGCCAGCAACGCGAACCAGGGGTTCCGTAACACGGGCAATTTTTTTTGCCGCAGTGCATCTCCTCCCAGCAGTTCAGGAGAAGCGGGTTTGCGAAGCGAACGCTGAAATCCTCCTGCTTGGCTACCTGTAAAATCAGGGTAGAGATATTCTTCAGGGCATTATTAAGTTTTTCTCTGTTCTCCTCAATCTCCCGGTTTGTAGTCTCAAGTTGTTGCTGAACTAGTCTCTGTTCGGTAATATCCTGGAGACTTACGACTTTGCCGGAAAATCCAATAGAATCTTCCTGGTAGGTGTAGATGCTTAAAGCATACTCTTTCCCGGAAGAGACGTGGCGAAGATCATTTCTGTTTTCAAACAAGGCGCCGGCCGGCAGGGCAAACAATTCCTCAAGTAATTTTCGCCAGTTGCGGCCAAGAACCTCAATGTAAGATGTGCCGCTCAACGCTGCCAGCGCCTTATTCATTCGGATGATTGCATCGTTGTCATCAATCAGGATAATTATGTCCTTGATGCAATCGATCGACATCTCCCATTGCCGCTTGGCGACCTCGACAAAATTGAAGAGCTTGACCAGGGCTTCATGTTTTTCGCGCAACTCATGCTGAGTTTGTTCCAGAAGCTGTTTCTCCTGAAGCAAAGCATGTTCCAGTATTTTCGTTTCAGTGATATCCCGGATGATGGCGGCAAAATACCGGTGTTCCTTTTCTTCCCAGGAAGAGAGAGAAAGCTCAATCGGAAAGGCCGTACCGTTTTTATGCTGACCAATGAGTTCAAGCGTTTTGCCGACCAATGTAAATCGTTTGGTCCTGTCAGCCTCGGCCATTCGGACGGGATGGTTTTTTCGAAAAGATTCAGGCATAAGGATTGTGATGGGTTGGCCGAGCAACTCATCGGGCGCATGGCCGAAGACTTTCGCTACTGCAGCGTTACACTCCACAACAATGCCGAGCGCGTCAGTAACAACCAGTGCGTCCGGAGTGGATTGCAGCAGATTTTTGTAACGCTCCTCGGAAAATCGTAATTGGTCGAATAAGATGGAGTAACTGGTGACGTCGCGGATTACCTCAACAACTTCAGTCACCACGCCCTGATCATCTATTACCGGCACAGCCGTAATCTCAACAACCTCCTCAAAGCCGTTATGACCGGGATGATGGTGGATTACTTTTTGAGGAAGGCCGGTTGCAAAGACCTCCCGGACCGGACAGAATTCATTGTTCTCATAGCATGGGGTGCTGGTGTTATGTGAAAATTCGTAGCAGTATTTACGATTTTCTTTGTCATCTGATTTAAATTGTTCACGGGCCGCCCGGTTCATAAAGCTGACCCGATACTGGGAATCGATGACCAGAAGGGGGGCCAGCATGGTGCCGACCATGGTTTCGAGAAATTGTTTGCTGACGAAATCTTTCATGAACTGCTCTCTGAAACTCCAATAGTTTGTCCTTGAACAAGAAACGGCACGAACAACTGGCGGATCTCTTCGAGTGCCTCCTTGATGACATAGGGCATGGCCTTGGCATAAAGATCAAGCAGGATGATAGCGTTTAGCGATGAATCCGTTTCAGTTGCCGCCCGCAACCTTTTGGCAATGGTGTTATTGATGATTTGCATGTTCTCATAGATTTTTTTGAGGCCTTTGAGCTCAAAATCAGGCTTCTGGCCTTGGTTGCTTAAAAAGTATTGGGCAAGCAGATAGTTGGCTGCCGCCCGATAGATGGTTTCATCCTCACTGGCCAGTGGCAGGTGGAACCTGGCCATGGGTTTGAAAAAAGTAGTGTGCGGGCAACCGCAGGTAGCAATAATCAGCCCCATTATGGAGCCGATCGCCCGTTGCGCCGTGGTTTCGAGGGAGACTTTTCTTTCCAGGGTAACGACTTCAACGTGTATGGGGTCATAGGAGGAGAGATGCTGGAAGCCTTTGACAATGTTGATCAACTGCACCGAGAGTGGGCAATGCGGAGTCTCAGCCTTCAGGAGCGGGCAATGGGGGCATTGATGAAATTCAAGTTTAGTCCAAGCCGGCAACTCGGAGGGGATATCATTAAGCAGATCAAGGGTACAGCTATCCAAACGCAGGTCAAAAACCACTTGAGAGCCGTTCGCCGATGTAAAAATGTACTGAATTGAGATGATTGCCACGGGAGAATTATCCAGCCTCTATTTAAATTTCTTGCTGTCATTTTGCAAACTGCAAGAAGAGATCTATCACAACCTGATATTGAATAGTTTTTATGCAATTTTATTGAGTTATACAATGTAAAAGAACACGGAGTATCACAAAAAGATAAAAAAATAGCTGGAAGGCTGCCGTTCTTAAATGTAAGGCTCGATATGCTTGGATCGAATGAGCACCTGTTACCCAATATCAACGCCTTCATTTTCTGTCAGTTCATCAATTTTGACAGGGCCGTGCACACACCACAAAAAAATATTTGACATTACAATATAAAGCATCATAGCATAACAATTGATTATTATTCATAGCAAAATGTTGAATTATTAATAGAGTTAATCATTCATTTATCAGTCATATCGGCTGCTTGTTATTTCCAATGTCGTTAAGAATGCCCGATCGTCTGCGAGATATTCTGAAAAAAAATTATAAAACCGATATTCCTGGCCCCGCGTCAGTTTTTGGAAAAATTTGGCATCCGGGATTGTGGAATAATGCCAGAGTGTTAATGAAATGCGTTTATTTATAGATTCGTGACAAACATAATAGAGGATAGGTCTGTGAATAGATCCGCTCAGCTCCTTGTATTTACTCTTGACGAGCAGCGTTACGCTCTTAGTCTTGATTTGGTCGAACGCGTTGTGCGTGCGGTTGCGGTCACTCCCCTGCCCGATGCCCCGGAAATCGTGCTCGGGATAATCAATGTCCAGGGCCGGATTGTCCCGGTCATTAACATGCGCAACTGTTTTCGCCTTCAGGATAAGAAATTGCGCCCGAGCGATCAGTTCATCATTTTAGCTACTGCCAGGCGGACTTTCGCGCTTGCGGTCGATGCTGTCCTTGGCGTTGTCAAATGCCCGTCCGGTGGGGTTGTGTCGACCGGGGATATACTTCCCCGTATGGAGCGTGTCGAAGGGGTAATGATCCTCGCGGACGGCATGATCCTCATTTCCGATATTGAGAAAATTCTTTCCCTGGGTGATGAGACTGCTCTCAACGATCGGTTAAAGGAGTTTGGCGACCTCAATGCGGAAGTCGGGGATGAATTGCCGGAGCAAGTCAATGAACAGTAGCCAAACGAGGATACCCGATCATGTGGGAGGGGGAATGTCGGATGCTTTGCTGGCAAGGCTCAGCAGTCATGTCGCTTCCCATATGGGCTTGCATTTCCCCTTAACCAAATGGCCGGCCCTGGAAAAGGCCTTCAATTCGGCCGCCGGGGAACTCGGCTTCGATAACCCGGAAGAGTGCGCAAACTGGTTCATCACCACCCCGATTACTCAAGAATTGGTCGAATCGATGGCAGGATACCTGACAATCGGCGAAACTTATTTTTTGCGGGAAAACCGCAGCTTTGAGATATTTACGGCAGAGATTATCCCGGAGATTATCCGTAAGCGCTGTGGGGATAAACAGCGGCTGCGGATCTGGAGCGCCGGGTGTGCAACGGGCGAAGAGCCCTATTCCATGGCCATCCTGCTCGACAAAATGAACAATGCCCTGAAAGAGTGGAACATATTTATCCTGGCAACCGATATCAATCCCAAAGCCCTTCGCAAGGCAACGGATGGAATCTACACGGAATGGTCTTTCCGCAATACCCCCTCCTGGCTCAAGGAGAACTATTTCAGGAAAAGCGCAGACGGCCGCTTGCAGTTAATTTCGCAGATCAAAAAAATGGTGGACTTCTCCTATCTCAACCTGGTTGAGGATTTCTACCCCTCGCTCCCCAGCGGCACCAACGCCATGGATGTGATCTTCTGCCGCAACGTCCTGATGTACTTCACCCCGGAATTTGCCAGGAAAGTCGTCGAATGCTTCTATCGTTCACTTGTGGATGAAGGATGGCTTATAGTCAGCCCCTGCGAGGCGTCGCAAGTCCTCTTTTCGCAGTTCAAGGCCGTCAGTTTCCAAGATGCGGTGCTGTATCGAAAAGAAGGAAACGGAGAAAGGGGGAAAGGGACAAAGGCAGAATCGGGGAACCGGAGAATCGGAGAGAGGGGAAAAAGCAGAATCGGAGAAACGGTGAAACTAAGAAACGGTGAAACTGAGCAGAAGGAAGCAGTATCCCCGATTCCCCCATTCTCCGATTCCCCGCTTCAATCAGTACCGCTGTGCCGTACCCTCGCCAATCAAGGCAAGTTGGCCGAGGCGCTGATGCTTCTTGAACAGGTGATAGCCGCTGATAAACTTAATCCGGGACTGCACTATCTCCAGGCCATGATTCTCCAGGAGCAAGGAGCCGACAGCGAGGCGAAAGCCGCGCTGAAGCGGGTGCTTTACCTCGACCAGAAGTTTGTGCTCGCCCATGTCGCTCTGGCAACCCTTGCCCTGCGCCAGGGGATACGCAAGGATTTTCAGAGGTATTTGGAAAATGCCTTCTCGCTGCTCGGCGGTTATCAGGCGGACGAGATTCTCCCGGAATCCGAAGGGATGACGGCGGGAAGGCTCATGAAAATTATCGGAGCAATGGACGTTATGGGAGATCGGGATGAAAGCTAAAAAAATAGCGTCAGGTGAAAAATCGGCTTCTCTGCCGGGAGAAGAGACGGGGGGCAGGCGGATATCCGAGGAAAGTCAAAAGATTCCGACCACAGAGGAGCAGAATAAAATTATGCTGGCGCGGGCGCAGGCGCTTGCCTGGCAACCTGAGAAGGAAGAGGCGGCCGCCGAGCGTATTGAAATTGTCGAGTTTTTGTTGGCGTCCGAAAGGTACGGCATTGAGTTGTCCTGCATCGGCGAGATCTACCCGTTGAAGGATCTCACCTGGATCCCCTGCGCACCGCCATTCGTAATGGGTGTCATGAACGTGCGGGGGAAGATAATTTCGGTAATTGATATCCGGAAATTCTTTGAATTGCCGGACAAGGGGCTCTCCGATCTCAATAAGGTGATCATCGTTCGTGACGATTCGATGGAGTTCGGCATCCTTGCAGACGCCATTCTCGGGGTGCGGGTACTTTCCTTCGGCCATCTGCTGCCGTCGCTTCCCACTCTGACCGATATCCGCTCCGACTACCTCAAAGGGGTTACGGAGGATCGGTTGGTGGTTCTGGATGGTGGCAAGATTCTCTCAGACCGGGGTGTCGTGGTGCATGAAGAGGTTTAGACGGTTCAAAAGTATATCCGGCAAACAAAATGGAGGTTGCCCATGCAATGGTTCCTGAATCTATCCACAAGATTGAAAATTGTCTGTTGTTTCAGCTTGATGTTCGTGCTCATTATCATAGTCATCGGGACGGCATACCTGGGCATAACGGCAATAACCCAGTCCCAGCATGAGCTGTTTCACGATAACTTCATGGCCTCTCTCTGTACAGTGGAGGTGAGGTCCGCCCAGAACCGGGCAAGGGCACAGCTATTGGAAATGATGATGACCAGCGACCGTACCAAACTTCAAGAATTGGAGCGCGACATCAGGGAACGGGCCGAGGATATTGACCAGAAACTCAAGGAACTTGCAGATGGCCATAAAAATGATCAAGGATTCAAGGCAGACTTGCAAGAGCTTGTTTCTGTCCGCAATGCCTATCACAAGACACGCGAAGAGCAAATCGGCCAGATTCTGGAGGGCAAGGTCGAGGCAGCCAGCCAAATAGGGCTCGGGCAACAGGAGGAGCGCTACAACAAAATTCGGGACATCACCATTAAGCTGGAACAGCAGGAGGTGGAACAGGCCAAACAACTACTCGCACAGTCGGAGCAAAGGGCGCGCAAATCGCTGTTTATATTTTTTCTGGTCGGTGCAGTCGCCATTTTTATCAGCACGGCTATGACGCTGATCATGAACAAAGCTATCGCCAAACCGCTTATGGAGATTTCCGGCACAGCGGAACGGATCGCGGCAGGGGAACTGGACTTCAATCTCTCTTCAAGCACAAGGGGAGATGAAGTCGGTTTGTTGATTCAGATGTTTCGGCGCATGGCTGAAAACATAAAGGGGTACGCCATGATGACCAGGAAGATAGCCGCCGGCGACCTTAGTGGCACGGTTACGCCCCAGTCGGAAAAAGATGTCATGGGAAATGCCCTGGCAGCTATGGTAGTCAGTCTAAGAAAGCTCACCTCGGAGATCGTCGCGGGGGTAAACGTTTTGGCCGCCTCTTCCAGCGAGATCATGGCCTCTACCAACCAGGTAGCCACCGGCGCTACGGAAACGGCGGCCGCAGTGAGCGAGACAACCAGCACGGTAGAGGAGGTGAAACAGACCTCCCAGGTGGCAAGCACCAAGGCGCGCGACGTCGCAGAGGTCGCCCAGAAGGCGGTCCAGGTGGCCCAGGCGGGAAGACGGGCGGTGGAAGAGTCTATTGCTGGGATGGGACGGATCCAAGGTCAGGTGGCAGTCATTGCCGATAGTATAGTGCGTCTATCCGAGCAAAGTCAGACCATAGGCGAGATCATCGCCACGGTCAACGACCTGGCGGAACAGTCCAACTTGCTGGCGGTCAACGCAGCCATTGAGGCGGCCAAGGCCGGAGAACAGGGCAAGGGGTTCGGGGTGGTGGCCCAGGAGGTGAAAAGCCTGGCGGAACAGTCCAAGGAGGCCACCTCTCAGGTGCGAGCCATTCTTAACGACATCCAGAAGGCCACCAATGCGGCGGTGTTGGCCTTCTGGAT
>MGTA01000033.1:26040-32058 GCA_001799225.1 Deltaproteobacteria bacterium RIFOXYD12_FULL_50_9 | reverse complement strand
GCCTCCCGCGAACTGCTTGCCTGGCCAACAACATTGGACGATGGCGTTTGGCTAGACCGGCCGGAGCTTGGACAACTGGTCCATCGCATTGAAAGCGAGACGAGTTCAGTGACCTTGTTGCTGGGGGAGCCGGGCTGCGGTAAGTCGGCCTTACTGGCCCGTCTCGGTCAGCAACTGACAGAGGCCGGGATGCCGGTGTTGGGAATCAAGCTTGATTATCTCCCTGAGACTGTGCTTGATGAGCAAGCGTTTGCATTGGCGTTAGGCCTGCCCGATGCTACTGCACGTTGTGTAATGATATTGGCACGGCAGGGCAAAGTCGTGGTCTTGCTGGATCAACTTGATGCCTTGGCCGAATTGGTGGTGCAGCACTCAGGCCGCTTGCGGGTGCCTCTCAGCCTGATCCGCGATTTAGCCGAGGTTGATAATGTCCATGTCATTGCCTCATGTCGAGTGTTCGAACAACGTCATGACCCGCACCTACGCCATGCAATGGCGGAAACGCTGCATCTGAATCTTCCCGAGTGGCCTCAAGTAGACGCTGTTCTCCAAGCCCATCAGGTTCAGGCCAATGGCTGGAATAGTGAGATGCGCGAGGTCTTGCGCTCGCCTCATGCGTTGGATATCTTTCTGCGCCTGCTGGCTACCACGGATAATTTACAGTTGTTGCACAGCTACCAAGCCATGCTCGATGAGTTGTGGCGGCAGAAGGTCTTGTGCAATGTTAATTTTAAGGAGCGGCTGCACGTAGCAGTGACACTGGCCGAACGGATGGCCGAGCGGGAAGTGCTATGGCTGCCGCTGGCCGTAATCGAGGAGCACTTCGCGACCATCTTGGAACTGGAAGCGGCAGGAATCTTGGTCGAGAAGGACGGGAGAGTGGGATTCCGCCATCAAACCCTGTACGAATTTGTCCGGGCGCGAAGTTTTCTGCAAGGGCCGGGCCGGTTGACCGAGGCCGTTGTGTCGCGACAAGACAGTTTGCGGATTCGACCCCAGCTTTGGCATGCTTTGGGCTATCTCCGTTTGGTGGATCAAGCTGGTTATGTTGAAGAGATTCGCCGTTTGTGGGCAGCCGAACTTCGCCTCCATTTGCGCATGCTAATGATCGAATTTTTGGGTCAGGTCGATCCGCCTCTTACTTCTGAGGTCAACCTGTTTCTCGGAGCGCTGACCGACCCCTGGCGCCGGGTGCGAATCCTGGACGCCGTGGTAGGCAATCGCGGCTGGTTTGCTCGGCTGGCCGGTTCCCTGCCGGAACTCATGGCGCTGCCGCCAAAAGACGCCTGGTCGGTAGTGGCAATACTCAGCCGCGCTATTGCCTTCGACGAGACAACGGTGTTGCAGTTACTGGACACCTACTGGTTGTCCGACCCCGCAAAGGATGAATTAAGTTGGCGGGTGCTTGAAAACGTCACTGTTTGGCGGGTCGATCTGGTAGATCGCTTGTGTCGGATAATCTCCCGTACGTCCTTGGCCGGCTGGGCAGTCAATCACCTTGCCAGCCAGATAAGTGCGCAAGCCCCGGATCTGGCGCCGCGGCTGGTAATGGTCTGGATGCAGCGAGAATGGGCCGAACGCCAGGCACCTGACGCCACCGATGAACAGCAGCGGACAAGACATTATTGGTTGAACGGCCATGATATGCACGATCTGCCGGCGATAGCCGAGGCAGCACCTGTTGTTTTTATAAATGAATGCTGGTCGTGGTTTATGCAGGTGATGTCGGCCGATGCGGCAGCGCCGCATGACTTCGTTGTGGGCTATTGCCAGCAAAAAAATTATTACGTGGACATCGAAGATGATCCCGAGTTGCGCCGCGAGAAGCCATTTTTTACCGCACTGCTGCTGGCCGTCGAAGGCTTTGCCCATAGGCAGCCGGAAGCCTTTTTGGCCTTTGTGGCGGCTAACGCAACGCTTGATCTGATGATTGGCCAGCGCTTGCTGGCCAAGGGGTTGATCCGGATTGCCGCGATCCATCCACAGGCATTGCTCAATTTTTTGCGCGCTGACCCAAGGCGCCTTGTCCTCGGCGATTGTTGTGATAAGCACAAGAATACCAAGGAGTTGATCTCTTCAGTGGCCCCATATCTCGATAATGAACAATTTGGCCAGTTGGAGCAGACAATCGGTGCTTGGAGCCAATATAGTCATTTTCCGACCACAGACATTGCTAAAATCCGGCATAATCGCTTACGTTATGATCGTGAACACCGGCTGCGCCTACTGCACGCCTTGCCTCGTGAGCGCTTGAGCGAGGCATGCCGACGCCGCTTGCGTGAGGAAGAACGGGCATTCCCCAACCTGAAAGACGCGGAAGTGTCTATTTCCCGCATGACTCGTGTAGGCAGCCCAGTAAGCGCCGAAAAGATGCTGGCGGGAAGTGATGAAAACATCCTTGGACTTTTTGAGGAACTGACGGATGAGACAGCTTGGGATCATCCCCGCCGAATTATGGAGGGAGGAGCAATCCAAGCCGGGCGAGAACTGGCGCGTTTAGCTGAAAAAGATCCCATCCGGGCCATTGGCCTGATACGACGGCTTGACCCACAGCGGAATGAGATTCCCGTCGCCAATGTCCTGGAAAAGCTGGCTGATCAGAAATATGAACCTGCCGCTTTTTATGCCCTGGTTCTGGAACTTCTGGACAAAGGGTTTGATGGAGAACACTTCCGCCACGATGTAGCCCGTGCCCTTGAGAAACTGGTCGAGAGCGAATCTCCTTTGCCGGACGTCTTATTTAAAACCTTGGTGGACTGGTTACCGTTAGGTGAAGTTTGCCGGGAGCCATATACCGAGTCGAAGCCTGATCGGCACAGAAGTCTGCTGTGGGGAGATTGCATAGTTACTTTGCCCCACGGTAATTACCCGGTTCTGGCAGCTCTGTCGGCAGCCTGCTTGCGCACTAAGCCCCTCGCTACGGATCGTTGGCTGGACGTCCTTGAAGGCCATCTGGCTCGCCCGGATTCGCCGCGTGTTTGGGCCGCTTTGCTTCGTTATCTCAAGCACCTCCACCTTGCCGATCATGGGCGAGCCCAGCAGTTTCTGAAAAAGTTGTTTGCAACCTACCCGGGAATTTTCGAAACCATTGAGGGCGTATTATTGCTCGCCCACAGCCAGCGCTGGATCACCTCGGGTTGCGTCCAGGTCTGGTTCGGACGGATGGCAGCGAGCGAGAGCCCGCAGGCGCGGCAAGGAATGGGTGAACTCTTGACGCTGCGCCGCGTTTTGTTTCCCGCAGAGGAATGGGTGGAAATATGGCTTCAGAAATTAGTAAAGTCAGACATTGGGGATAAACTTGACGGGCGCGATGTCCGTATTGGCATCGCGTATGCCGTAGGTTATCTTTGGCGTGAGCCGCAACACAGTGAGCTTATCCAGCCCTACCTCCTGCAACTCCTGGCTGATCCGGATGCAACGATCCAAGACGCACTTGCCGTTATTTTCCATGGCGGAGTACTGCAACCCGGCCGTTTCAGCCGCGAGTTACTTGATACATTGTGCCTCCACGATTCCCAATTGCGACGGAAACACTCTGATTATATGGTGCAATGTCTTGAGTCAATCATAGATTTTGAGCCGGAACGCGTCTTCCGGGTTTGCTCTGCCTTGCTCGATTGCGATGGTGAAGACATGAGCTCCTTCGCCAGCGCGCGTTATCTGCTTGGCGAGCCATTGGTGAATATTGCCTTTTCGCTTCAGGAACTAGGCGGTGATTACCGAGCGCTGGGTACGGCTTTGTTTGAACGTCTGTTAGAGTTCAACGTGGCTCATGCCAGGGAATTGCTGGTAGATCTGGATAATCGAACATGCCAGGGGGCGGCAGCAGTCAATCCGCCCCGGCGGCGGTGGCGTAAGAAGAAAACTTCATGATGGGCAGGTTTGTTCGATTTGAATAGCTGAACGTTGTTATCTACTTATCTAATTTGATGCTATTGCATGTGGCTAAAAAATGAGTGGTAAGGTCCGCCACCGATTGCAAGAAGCTCAAAAACCAACTATAACCTCCCCATGTCCATTGAGAAAAAATTCGACATTCCCTTCATTGCCTCCCTGGCCATGCGCGAAAAGCAGATCCAGCAGAACTACCGTCCGATCATTGCCGTGCATAAGTGGTTTGCCCGGCGGCCCGGTACGTTGTTTCGCGGGCTTATTCTCTCCGAATATAGCGACCGGCCACTTCGGGAGGCCTTCTACTCCGCCAATGACCTGAAGGGGATCACTATCGCCGACCCTTTTATGGGTGGCGGCACGCCGCTTATTGAGGCAAACCGGGTGGGCTGCGATGTGGCGGGCTATGACATCAACCCCATGGCCTACTGGATCGTCAGCCGGGAGATTGAGCATCTGGATCTGGTCGCCTACCGCAAGGCAGCGGAAAAACTCACCAGCGACCTTGAGCAGCACATCGGTGATCTATATCGCACCTGTTGTCTGGAATGCGGTTCTCCTGAAGCCCATGTCAAGTATTTCCTTTGGGTGAAAGAGCAGACATGCCGAGGTTGCGGGACTGAATTTGACCTTTTCCCCGGTTATCTGCTGGCCGAAGATCGACGACACACCGAGAATATTCTGATCTGCGCCGCTTGCGGCGATCTGAATGGTGTACAAGACCGCAAGCATCCGGGTGCCTGCCATTCCTGCGGGGTTCAACTCAGCCTAGCAGGACCGGCAAAGCGGAGCAAATGCCCCTGTCCAAAATGTGGAACAATCAACACCTATCCCGAGCCGGCTATCGGCCCGCCTCGCCACCGTATGTTTGCCATCGAATATCATTGCCGCCGCTGTAAAACAACTCACCAAGGCCGATTCTTTAAAAAGCCGGACGAGATAGACCTGGGTCATTACGCCAAAGCTGCTGCCCTGCTTGCCAAAATCGGAACGCCTAATGTCCCTGATGATGCAATTCTTCCAGGTGACGAAACCACCCGGCTCTTGCGCTGGGGGTATAAACGCCATCGGGAGATGTTCAGTGACCGACAATTGCTCGGTCTTGAACTGAGCTGTCGGCTTATCACAGCAGAACAAGACGAACGGCTCAGAAACGCGCTGATCACCAACCTTTCTGATCTATTGCGCTACCAAAACATGCTCTGCCGATATGACACCATGGCCCTTAAATCACTCGATATTTTTTCTGTCCACGGTTTCCCCATTGGCTTGGTCCAATGCGAGTCCAACCTCCTCGGCATCTCGAACGGTGGCGGTATGAGCGTCGGGAGCGGCGGTTGGTCGAACATCCTGGAGAAATTTTTAAAGGCGAAGGCGTATTGTGACCACCCATTCGAAACTCGCCACGAAGGGACCAGGAAAATCCAGGTGCCGATTGCGGGCGAATGGATCGGCGACCGCCGAAATGGCGATTCAGCAACTGAAACCAGGGAGGTTCGGCTATTCTGCCAGAGCGCTACTAGCGTAACTCTGCCTCCGGCAAGCCTTGATGGCGTTTTTACCGATCCGCCCTATTTTGGGAATGTCCAGTATGCCGAGCTGATGGATTTCTGTTATGTCTGGGTGCGGAAGTTGGTAGGGGCGGAAAGCCCAGCCTTTGCAGCCAAATCCACCCGCAATACCGACGAATTGACCGGCAATATCACCATGGAACGGGGTCTTGGCCACTTTGCCGAAGGGCTGGCCGCTGTTTTTCGAAACATGGCGCAGGCGCTGAAGCCGGGGAGGCCGCTAGCTTTTACCTATCACCACAATAAACTGGAGGCCTATTATCCCGTGGCGGCGGCAATCTTGGACGCCGGACTCACCTGCTCCGCCTCTCTGCCCTGCCCGGCGGAGATGGGCGCCTCGATTCATATCAGCGGTACGGGCTCATCCGTCGTCGACACTGTCTTGATCTGTCGATCAACGGGAGCTGTCTCGCGCCGGATTTTGGCGATAACCACCGACGAATTCGCTTTTCTCGTGGCCGATGATCTCGATAAACTCCGGGAAGGCGGTTTGAAACCGACGAGAGGTGATATCCGGTGCATCGTTTTTGGCCATTTGATCAGGATGGCTATTTGG
>MGTA01000033.1:23586-26029 GCA_001799225.1 Deltaproteobacteria bacterium RIFOXYD12_FULL_50_9 | reverse complement strand
GAAGAGGCACTCTCGGTTGAAGAATTCCCGCCTCTCCGCTTGGCTGTCAATGAAAGTCGCCTGGATTATGCAAGTGAAGCGAGAGAGGAGTGCAGTTTTTAACATGAGGAAGGGAAAATGCCTATAAATCGACCTTTCGAGTTGCCGCAGGAAGAGCTGGAACAGCGTATAGAGGAGATGGTGACTGTGACTATTGCCGATCTTTCTTCGGAATTTCTTCTTATGCCGACCAGTAATGGTTTTACGAAGTACAACGATTTCCAGACCTCTTATGAGGTCCTGAAAAGGAAAACGGAATGCTTTGCGAATCTTTCTTTCGAGACAGTACAAGCTGCTCTGCTCGAAAACAGCCTGGCCCTGGGAGTGTTGCGATCAATTCTGGGAATGACCGCACCGGAATGGGCGGAACTCGCCAGGAGCGAGCTGCAAAGTGATATCACCCAAGGGGCGGCTCGGAATATTGATAGGGATTGTCGAATAATCGACTACTACTTTAATCTGTCCCGTCGGCAGTCAGCAACCAAAACACTGAGAAGGATAAACTCCCTGATTTTTGTGGCTGTGCAATATATCAAGAAAGGTGCTCCTCCCGAACAGGAGGGCTTTTTGCACCGACTGGCAAAATTCGATACGACTTACGGGGAGGAATCACTTGCGCATGCAGCAAAGGAAAACGTCCCGTATGCGGTCCTTCTCTATGAACGATATTTGGGAAGACCGTTTGCCGCTCATCGTGATGCCGTTTCCGAACTCGTCGGCGAGGTGATGGAAAACGCAATCGAGAAACGCCTGCGGGATGCCGGCATTTCCTTTCGCAAGACTGGACGGGCCGAAAAAATACCAGGGTTTGGTCAAGCGCCTGATTTTTGTATCCCCGATGAACTCAACCCGGCGGTGATCATTGAGGCAAAAATTACAAGTGATGATGGAACGGCCAGAGATAAGGTGACAAGAATCAAGGAACTTGAGACGCAAAGAAATAAACATGCCCAAACGGGAAAATCGAGCTACGAAGTGGTTGCCTGTATTGATGGACGAGGCTTCAGGCAGAGAAGATCGGACATGCGCGAGTTGATCCTGCGCCTAAACGGCAAGGTGTTCACCGCCGCAACTCTTGATCATTTGATTATCAACACCAGAATTAACGAGTTTGTAAGCAAATAGCCAAAGATGGCCCAAGCTATTCTTGTTAATGTTTTTTGTGCTGAATTAGTGAACAAAAATAATATCATATAAAAAAATTCCTTTTGCTCATCAGCGCTTCGCACATACATGCGGAGCGAATCCCTGAGAATATCCTGCTCGGTGCGGCCTTCAAGCTGCGCTATTCTTTTAAGATTCATGTTGTCCTTTTCATCCGGCCGCAGTCCGAGCTGCCTTGATCTAGCCATATTGTTACCATGATGATTCTCTATGCATCAACATGCAAGAATTAGAAAAAAGATATGAATGGATTGGGAGAGGGGCGCACTTGCGCACAAAACCTCTTGAGGTGTTTTTGCTGTGTTGTTTTTGCCACAATCTGCCTCGGTGCAATTTGTCCTTGCCATTTAATCCCGGGTCATATCTAAATATAACAAATCGATATTATTAGTAATAAATTAATTGGCTGATTGTTGTTGGCGGTTGGCGCGCATATTGCAATATCCTGCTGTAATCTTATTAGCCAGCACAAACCCATAATTACCAATTTGCTTATTTGACGTTTAGTAACGTTATTCCATGTTGATCGAAATTAACATCAGGCGATATTTTACCAAAAATACAAACCAATATCAGGAGGAACTCTATGGCTTCTCAAACCCAAACGACCGGGCCGATTATGGCACTGTTAAAGTTGCAGCCGGTCATGCTGATCTGCATGTGGCTATTACTCCCTTGCCTGAAAGCAACAGCGGCTGAAACGATATCGCGTTATCAACATCCCTATATGGGCATTCATTTTGGCGGAGCAAAAACCGACAATGATAACTTCCATGACTCCGGCTCATATGGCTTCTTTGCCGGGCTCTATCTGCTTGGCAACTCAAGCCTGGAAATGGACTTAATAAAATTCAACCGTTTTGACCATAAGGACCTCGGCGATACCAAGGTCGAGGCCCGAGCCGGGACCCTCAGCCTTGCTTACCGGTTCGACCTTACACGCTGGCTGGCTTTGCGCCCGGGAGTCGGCGTTCAGATCTGGGATGCTAAAAGCTATTATCTGGGCTATACGACCGGCGAAGACAACGGGAGAGACCTGACCGCGAACCTGTCGATATTGTTCACCATAAAAAAGAGGGTGCTTCTACTGATAGACACCCGCTGGCTGAATAACGTTTCAGGCACCGACATCTGGAATGCCTCAATAGGCGTGGGGGTGAACTTCTGATCATGAAAAATACAACAGTTTACAAAACAGGACAAAATTATCTGTTGGTGTTCATTCTCTTGCTGAGCCTGA
>MGTA01000033.1:23291-23362 GCA_001799225.1 Deltaproteobacteria bacterium RIFOXYD12_FULL_50_9 | reverse complement strand
TCACCAGGACGGGATCTGGTACTTCACGACCTTTTCGGGAACGGCTGAAGATACCGAGTTCACCATATCCC
>MGTA01000033.1:22346-23254 GCA_001799225.1 Deltaproteobacteria bacterium RIFOXYD12_FULL_50_9 | reverse complement strand
TGTTAAGCTGCCGCCCGCCTATGCAATCACGGAGCCGGCGGCCGGCCAGGTTTTTTCCAGAAACAGCGATCCCATCACTGTGACATGGTCGCCGGGCGACAGTGGTTATGTCATGCGACTTAAAGGCTTCGTTAGTTGTCAGAACAATGCCAGCGGCGAATGGTCTTCATCCGAAATCGTCGACACCGGCGGCTATGTAATCGGGGCAGGGACCTTTAATGGCTATTCCGGCAGTTGCAGCATCGTGATCGGCGTGGAGCGTTTCCGGCACGGCCAGCTCGACCCGGCTTTCGGATGCGGCGGCAAGATCGAGGCGCACCAGTATCGGACGATCATGATCAACTCCCTGGATTAACATCCGGTAGCTGGGCTACCGGATGTATGGGCTGGTCAATAAGTATCTGCTTCCGATACCAATAGCCGCGTTTTACCCCTCCCTCCTAACCGGAACAACTTAAGAGGTGAAAACGCCCGGAAAACTGTTTTTTCGATACTAAAAACGGTTGCTGAAATACGGGGCCAGTACCTTGGGGATCGCCACCGAGCCGTCGGCCTGCTGGTAGTTCTCGTAGATGGCGGCCAGGGTGCGGCCGACGGCCAGGCCGCTGCCGTTCAAGGTATGGACCAGGGCGCTTTTGTTCTGGTCTTTCGGCCGATAACGGATGCTGCCCCGCCTGGCCTGGAACTCCTCGAAATTGCTGCAGGAGGAGATCTCCCGGTATTTGTTCTGGGCCGGCATCCAGACTTCGATGTCGTAGGTTTTGGCAGCCGAGAAGCCGAGATCGCCCGAGCAGAGCGCGATAACCCGATAGGGCAGTTCAAGGAGCTGCAGAACCTCTTCGGCATCGGCGAGCAGGGCCTCCAGCTCCTGGTAAGAGGTCTCGGGCGTGGTGAATTTCACCAGTTCA
>MGTA01000033.1:17859-22338 GCA_001799225.1 Deltaproteobacteria bacterium RIFOXYD12_FULL_50_9 | reverse complement strand
GAACTGGTGCTGGCGGATCAGGCCGCGGGTATCCTTGCCGTAGGAACCGGCTTCAGAGCGGAAGCAGGGGGTGTAGGCCACATATTTTCTCGGCAGATCCTTTTCGTTCAAGGTCTCTTCCCGGTGGATATTGGTCACCGGCACCTCGGCGGTCGGGATGAGATAGAGATCCCATCCGTCAATTTTAAAGAGATCGGCGGCGAATTTCGGCAGCTGGCCGGTGGCGGTCATTGAAGCGGAATTGACCAGAAAGGGCGGCAGAACCTCAAGATAGCCGTGCTTCTGGGTATGGAGGTCGAGCATGAAGTTGATGAGGGCCCGTTCCAGTCGAGCGGCAAACCCGGTGAGCAGGGCGAAGCGGGCGCCCGACAACTTGGCGGCCCTTTCAAAATCCAGGGAGCCGTTGGCCTCGCCGATCTCAAAGTGAGCGCGGGCCGGAAAAGCAAATTCCGGGATCTTGCCAACGCGTTTGATCTCGACATTGTCGTTCTCATCGGTGCCCAGCGGGACAGAGTCGTGGCGGATGTTGGGGATCCCCATCACGATGTCCTGCACCTCTATTTCGATGCCGGCCAGGGTTGAGTCGATCTGTTTGATCTTTTCGCCGACCTGCTTCATCTCATCGACCAGGGCTTGGGCGTCTTGTTTTGCCTTCTTGAGCTCGGCAATCTCCTGGGAGGCGATTTTTCGTTTGTTGCGCAGGCCTTCGACCTCGGTGAGCAGGTCGCGGCGCTGCTGGTCAATCGCCTCGAATTCAATAATTCTTGACTTAGTTCCTCTATCAAGGGTTTTTTTCTTGACCAGATCGAGATGTTCTCTGATATAACGAAGTTCAAGCATGATTGTTTTGTCCTCGGGTTTGGTTGGTAAAAATCATAATTTGCAGTGTATTATCATGCTGGCCTTGATAAATCAAGGCTTAGCAATCCTTAGTTGTACTGCATGGATTTTACTCTGGCAATCGGCCTGAAAGTTTGCTATCGTCTGTTTTATACTACAGATTATAAGTCAAGTTTAATTAATAAACAAATCAAATGGTTAATAACTATGGAATTAAGAATGTTGAGGCTGGCCGGTTGGGCGGTACTGGTTGTTATACTCTATGCTTTGCCGGCAACTGCTGCAAATTGCGTTTCGGATGGCTGTCATCAGGATCTGCTTAAGAGCAGATATCTGCATGGCCCGGTGGCTGCCGAACAGGCGAATGTCAAGGGGTGTATGGCCTGCCATGTCCCTGAAGGGCCGGCTTGTACCAAAGGCGTTGCCGGGAAGTTTGGCATGGATCCTGTTAAGATGTGTTCCGGCTGTCATGCCAAAGGTACTGGAACGCCGCACTCTGTCGAGACTCCGAATTGCCTCTCCTGTCATGATCCGCATGGCTCGGATGTGAGCTCTGATTTGCTGCGCGCCGGTGTTAAGAAATAGGACATAGGGGCAATTCATGAATTGCCCCTACAACCGCTGACGGACAGGCAAGCCAGATCTTGTTGCGTGTTGATATTGTTGAACGATGCCAGATCCGGAACAATGGTCAGGATCTCCTCGGTCGTGACCGTGCGGACTGCAAGTCCGGTCAAGGCATCCTGCAGTTTGCGAGTGCCTGTGGAGAGTGCTGCGGAGATTGAGGCGAGGGCACTCTTGCAATATACCGCATGGAGCGGTTCCGGGCCGTTGTCGAGCAGGGGCAGAACAACGTCCCATTCGCCCGGCAGGGTGCAGAGATAGCGGATGAGGGTGGGATTGAGCTGCGGCATATCGCAGCCGGTCACAAAGGCAAGAGGCGAAGCAGTAGCGCTGAGCGCTGCCTGGATGCCGGCTAAAGGTCCGGCCCCTGGGAAAAGATCGCCGGCCATCGGCCAGTTGAGAGACCGGTAAATCTCCGGGGTATTGGTTATCAGCAGGCGGTTTTCGAAAAGCTGCCCCAAGATGCCGGCCGTGTGTTCAAGCATGGTCAGACCGTCCAGTATGGTCAGGGCCTTGTTGCTGCCGAACCGGACGCTCTTGCCACCGGCCAGGATCACGCCGGTTATCCGGTCGAGAGTCCTTTCACTCATCGTAGTAACCCTTCAGTTAGCTCTCTTCCCAGAAATCAGCCGGGCCGACCAACAGGTCGGTAGCAGTGGCTTTTTTGCAGTCCAGCTCGGTTCAGCCTGGCGGCCAGGTAAGGTGGCGGCCGCCCAGGACATGCATGTGGAGATGGAAGACGGTCTGGCCTGCCTCGCTGCCGTTGTTCATGACCAGTCGGAAGTGGTCGATGCCATTCTCTTTTGCCAGGCGGGCGCCGTCGCGTAATAGCTTGCCGACCAAGTCCTGATCTTCTTCGGCCAAGGCGGCCGGGCCGCTGACATGTTTCTTCGGGATTACCAGAAAATGGACAGGGGCGGCCGGGTTGATATCCCAGAAGGCCAGGATTTTATCATCTTCGTAGAGTTTTTTTGCCGGGATCTGGCCCGCGATAATTTTGCAGAAGATACAGTTTTCGGTCATGAAAATCTCCTCCTGATATATTTGACTAATTCTGCCAAAGATAATGTGAGGGAGATCGACTGTCAATTTGTATCGTTCGTCCTCCGGGAAAAAGAGGAAATTCCAATTTTAAAAACTCGCTTTCATGCCTGATTTTGTGTATTTACATAAGAATAGGCAGCAGGCCATAAGGGTTCGGATGGTCTTTTTTTAATAGTCGTGCACAGGGGGATGGTTTAATGCATTCCGCAGTAATATATCCAGGCAAACAAGTGATTGGCCAACTTCTGGTTAATAAGGGCAAGATCATGCAGAGTCAACTTGATCGGGCCTTATCCCATCAAGGCAATGTTTCGAGCCGGATTGGCGAGATTCTGGTCTCTTTGGGTTTCATCGGCGAGGAAGATCTGGTTGCAGCCTTGTCGGAACAACTCTCTCTTGGTAATTACTCTCCTGACCCTGAGGAAGAGTTTCTCTTTGTCGACGTCGCAAAGCTTTTTCTCCGGGATCACCCCTTTGCCCTGCTGCGGCGCGGCAGCGATAATATCCTGCTGGTGAGCGATCCTTTTGACGCCGACGTTCTTGCAGCGGCCGAGGTGCTCATCTCCGAAGTGTTCAGCATCGAACTCATCTCTGAAGCCCGGCTTAAGCGCATCATCCAGGACAACTACAGCCTCAGCGATGATGGTGAGCATGAGGGGTTGCTGTCCGATGAATCGGATATCGACAAGCTGAAGGACATGGCCTCGGAAGCACCGGTAATCCGTTATGTCAATACGTTGATCGATACCGCTGTTAATCGCCGGGCCAGCGATATTCACATGGAACCCTTTGAGAACGGGCTGCTTATCCGTTTCCGCATCGACGGTATTCTGCACGATTACGAGATGCCCCCCGGCGCCATGCAGGCAGCAATCATCTCCAGAACCAAGTTGCTGGCCTCCCTGGATATTGCCGAGCGGCGTATGCCGCAGGATGGCAAGATCTCGATCCGGATCTCCGGCAAGGAGATTGATTTGCGGGTTTCCACCATGCCGACCGTGTATGGCGAGGGTGTGGTGATTCGTATCCTCGAAAAGGGCAATATTATTTTGGATATGAGCTATCTCGGGATGAATCCGGCGATCGAAAAGAGTTTTAAGGATATCATCACCCTGCCGGACGGCATTATCCTGGTTACCGGCCCTACCGGCAGCGGCAAAACTACCACGCTTTATTGCGCCTTGAACTTTATCAATTCGGGGAACACCAAGATCATCACCATTGAAGATCCGGTCGAATATCAACTGCATGGTATCAACCAGATTCAGGTCCGTCCGGAGATCAACCTGACCTTTGCCAAAGGGCTCCGTTCCATAGTCCGGCAGGATCCCGATATTATCATGGTGGGCGAGATCCGCGATCTGGAGACCGCCGAGATTGCCGTGCAGTCTTCATTGACCGGCCATCTGGTTTTAAGTACCCTGCATACCAATGATGCGGTATCCGCGGTGATGCGGATGATCGACATCGGCGTCGAGCGGTTTTTGCTGGTCTCTTCCTTGCGCGGGATTATGGCGCAGCGCCTGGTAAGGCGGAACTGTCCGCACTGCTCGGAGCGGCGGGGAATGGCCTCTGAAATTCTCGGGCATGCCCCCTGGGGTGAGGATTTTGAGATGTTCGCCGGCAAAGGGTGTTCCAAATGCACCGGTTCCGGCTACTCAGGCCGGATTGGTCTGTATGAATTTTTAATCATGGATGATATCATGAATCGGGGTATCTCCAAGGCTCTTGATCTCATCGAGCTCCGGGCCCTGGCTGAGGAGAACGGCTTTAAATCCATGTTTGTCGATGGGCTGCAAAAGGTAAAAAGCGGCTTGACCACCTTTTCTGAGGTTGTCCGGGTAAGCAGGGGAGCGGAAAGTGGGATTATTTAATTATAAAGCGCTTGACTCGAAGAATGCGGTCACCCAGGGCGTCCTGGAAGAGAAAGACCGGGACGCGGTTGCCCAGCGTTTGATGGTGCAGGGCTTG
>MGTA01000033.1:13812-17841 GCA_001799225.1 Deltaproteobacteria bacterium RIFOXYD12_FULL_50_9 | reverse complement strand
CTAAGTCTGATATCGAGTTTTTTACCAGCCAGATCTCTCTGCTCTTAAACGCCGGCATGTCCTTGGACGGATCGCTGCGGATTATGAAACAGAACAGCAACAAGACGGTCTTTAAGGATTTTACCGGCGAACTTGAACGCAAACTCAAAGAGGGGAAATCCTTTTCTCAGGCCTTGGCCGATTATCCGAAATTTTTTTCGCCGATGTATGTCAATATGGCCCGGGCCGGTGAAGAGGGTGGGATCCTGCCTGCCATGCTGCGGAAGGTCACGGAGTATCAGGCCACTTTTCAGGAGCTGAAGCAGTTTGTCGTTTCCGCCTCGATCTATCCCCTGATTCTCATGGGGGTCGGGCTGGTGGCGATTATTATTCTTCTAACCACGATCCTGCCGCGTTTTGAGATCCTTTTTGAGGGGGTGGGGAAGCAGCTTCCTTTCCATGTTCAGCTGCTGATGAAAACAGCCAAGCTGGCCAGCTCTCATGTCATGCTCACCCTCCTGGTCATAATCGGCCCGCCGGTGGCTGTTTTTTTCTATTTTAGAAGTAAGCCCGGTAAAATTCTCTTTGACCGGCTGGCTATCCGGACGCCTTTGCTTTCAGGATATGTGCGGGATCTGGAGACAACCAGGATATTCAGGACGCTTGAGGTCTTAGTCGATAACGGCGTCCATCTTGCCACCGCTCTGAAAATCAGCAGCGGCGTGGCCGGCAACCTGGAGTTTCAGCGGTTGCTCCGGCGGGCGACCGAGGCGCTTAAGGAGGGCCGGCAGGTCGGACAAAAGCTGAAAACCGAGAAGCTCTTGCCCGAATTGGCTGCCGATCTTCTCTCTCTGGGGGAGGAGTCGGGCCAGGTCGGGCAGGTCTGCGGCCAGATCGCCAACTACTATGAAAAGGAGTTGCGGACCAGGATCAAGCGGCTGCTCTCTTTTATCGAACCTTTTTTTATTCTGATCATTGCCGTGATTGCCGGCTATGTTGTTATCTCAATGCTGACGGTTATCCTGAGCATCAATGAAATCGCCGGTTGAGCAACGAAGCAGCAATGAGGCGGGCTTGAGAACCGACCGTCAGGACCGGAAAGACGGCGGAGATCTAGCTGAGTTGAGCAGCTTGCCTGCTCATACGAAACTTATGCCCTTGCGATATCTCCGGGGTTTTACCGTGCTTGAGATGTTTGTTGTCCTCATCCTCCTGGCTATTCTAGCAGCGATGGCGGCGCCGGCTACCGGTCGTTTCCTCGACAGTCTCAATGTCCGTAAGCAGACGCAGCAGATCATGGCGACTCTCAGATATTCCCGGTTGGTGGCGGTAAGCAGGGGCCGTGAAGTCAAGGTTGAGATTACCGAGGGCGCTGGGATCATGCGGCTCAGTGGAGCAGTGGAGAAAGAGGTGGATTTCGATTTTGGCGGGGAAGGCAGTCTCATCATGGAGCCTCACCATGTCGTCTTCTATCCTGAAGGACATGTGACCCCGGCTGTGTTGATCTTCACTATGGGGAAAAATGTCCGGCGGATAGTGCTCGATCCGTTAACCGCCCTGCCGGTAATCGACTGATGAGGGCCGGTTGATGACTAGAAAAGGAAGTCAATTCGGCAAGGAGGGGGGTGAGCCGGGCTTAACTTGTCCGGCCGCCGGGTTCAAGACGAAGGCTGAAACCGGGGTGACGCTTTTTGAATTGTTGATAGCGGTTCTCATCCTGGGTCTGGTCTCAACGATGATCTATTCGGTACTGCGGGTCAGCATTAATTTTTCAGAGAAGGGCGATAAGCAGATTCTTACTATGGAGAGGGAGCAGAGTTTTCTCGCCCTCATCTCCAGGCAGGTACGGTGTGCCTTTTATAATAGAACAACACAGAAGGTGGCTATTGTTTCCCAGGACGGGCTTTTCACAGTTGTTACCAGAAATCCTCTAATTTTTAAGGATGTCGGACTTGCCTTGGCCATATACCGGTTTAATGCCGATGATCAGACCATCTACTACACCGAAAAACCGGATTATTACAATATTGATTATAACGAGGATTATGTCCCGGAATTCTCCGATATGATTCCTCTTCTGGCCGCTGGAGTTCCAGTGCAGATGACGTATGATGAGGAAGGGGGCAAGGTGCTTCTGGTCTACGGTGAGCGGGAGTACGAATTGACTCCCAGTTGTACATCTAAGTGATAAGGTCGGTGATGCAGAAAGGCAAGCAGAGCATAAGCCAGTCCGGGTTTACCTTGATCGAGATCTTGGTGGCGGTCACCATACTTGGTCTTGCCTATGTAGCTATTCTGCAGAATTTTTCTGTATCTTTGCGCAATCTTGCCCGGCTTGATGGCAAGCGCCTGGCTATTTTTGATGAAGCTTTGGTCTTTGAGCAGAGAATCAAATTTGTTAGCTCTGATGCTGTGCTTGCTGAGGGGGCGGAGGCCAAAAAGGAGGCCGAGGTGGAGGAGTCCGGCCCAACTTTTCTGGAGGGGCAGAAGTATCGGCTGGTTACAGTGACCAGTGAAAACGGTGAATTTATGACATTTATGCTGGAAACCCTGTGAATATTTGCATAAGGAGGGTGGGCAAACGGTTTTATTGCTTGCCCACGCGGTTTGGTTGGTTGTACGGGCGTATTGCAATACGCCCCTTCTGGCCTCCCCTACATTCTTGTCTAAGGAGGTCGTCACCGGAGGCTGGATTTGCTCTGCTGGTGGTTATTGTCGTAATGCTGCTTGCCAGTTTTCTGGCCTCGCAGCTTATCTTGCAGGTGCAGACCGAGCTTAAGATCGCCCACAATCTTAAGAGAAGGACGGTTGAACGTTTTCTGGCCGAGGCCGGGATTAATCTTGGCCTGTTTCGTCTTCTTGATAAACCGGTCGAGGTCGTGAGCAAGGATCTCAACGATGAAAAAGCTGAAAACTTTCATCATGGCCAGAGTTATGAAGAATCCGCTTTATCTACTGGAAAATTCTTGTATTATGTGGTGAGTGAAACCGGGAAGATTGATCTGAACAAGTCCAGTCTGAGGCTTATGGAGCTTTATTTGCAATATCAGGGGCTGGATATAGATCAGGTAGGTGTTATTACTGACTCCCTGCAGGATTGGCGGGATGAAGACGATCTGCACAGGGTGAACGGCGCTGAGAGCGAATATTATAAAGCACTCCCCGCTCCTTATGTGCCGCGGAACGGTAACATTGATGATCCATCGGAGTTTTTTCTGATCAAAGGCACTGATATCTTGGTCGGGCGTTTTGCAGCTCATGAGGTTTTTACTGTCTATAATTTGGCTGGATCAAATCCCGGCCGGATTAATTTTAACAACTTGAATCCGGCTATCCTGAATTTTCTGACAGAAGGGGATGCGGATAAAAAAACAACCTATCTGGAGTTGTTAAAGGAACAGGACGGCACGCTTAATGAGGCTCATGCCAGGCTGATTCTGGGGGACGAGCGTTTTGAGCTGTTGAGATCTTATCTCAGCTATGAAGGCCCGGGCGGGGAGAGCGGCCGCAGCGCCTTTTATTCCGTGGTGGCCATCGGTTATGCAGCAACTGGTGAGGAAGAGCAGCATGACAAGGCAGGCAAGGAGGCGGTTCCCGGGACCAGGATTTCGGCAATTGTCGAGAAAAGAGGGGTTGGTTTTTTGTTTAGGGCCTGGAAGGAAGACACCACATGAAAAGGGCGCTTGAAATAACCCTCTCCAAGGATGGGATCAGTTTTTATTATCCTGGATCTGGTGAGACCCCGGAGTTTGCCCGTGAGCAGGGAAATAAGAAAATTACCGAACTTGTGACGGAATATTGCTCGGCCAAGAGTGTTTCAACCAGAAAACTTGTTTTTTTTGTTGCCGAGGATCTGCTTTTTTTCACCACTTTCCGATTGCCGCTTAACACTCCGGATGTACAAGAAGCGATTCGCCTGCAGTTAGGAATGCTCACGCCGTTTGATGTAGAAGCCATGCTCTATGGTTACACGTTTGAGCGGAGCAAGGATGGATTTGAGGTTGCATTATACGCGGCCAGGCGTGAGGATACTGATGAATATCTGAAGGA
>MGTA01000033.1:4268-13788 GCA_001799225.1 Deltaproteobacteria bacterium RIFOXYD12_FULL_50_9 | reverse complement strand
ATCGCCGCCGGTTACAAGGTGCAGGGAGTTTATCCGGAAAGCCAGCGGTTTCTGACCCGCGCCAACCGTCGAGGAAAGTGGATTTTGGTTATACCTGGCGGCAGATTTGTCAAGGAGTTGGTGTTTTTTGGCGCCCGGCTTAAGGAGAGACATTTAAGCGCCAGGGATAATTCGCATGGTGAGTTGGCAGCCATCTTTGAAACTGAGAGAATATATCATCTGGCGCCGCCGGTAGGTAGCGCATTTCTTGATGCCTGCAGATTATATCTTAATCAACCTTTGCTCAATGATTATAACTTGTTGCCGAGTCCAACCGGCCGGGTTGATCTTATAAAGATAGCCACTGTTGTCCTGCTTCTCCTGAATCTGACTGTGCTGTTTGGGATGATCGGGGCAAAGGAGTATCAGATCAGGGAAGCAATGGAGCAGGTGGATTCCCGGATTAAAGCTGTGCAGCCGCTGGTCAAGGAAGTTAATGCTCTGCAAGGTCAAGTGAAAGCTCTCGAGGATAAATCGCAGACCATTGCCCAGTTCCAAAATCCCGATCTGATAGACTTGCTGGCTAAATTGACGAGCGAACTGCCTCAGCACTCTTATCTGGATTTGATCCGGCTGGACAAGGATCAGAAGGCGATCAATATCATGGGATATACGGATGATATCGGCGAACTGACAACCAAGCTGCAGGTTTTCGGCGAGGTTAAGCTGAAATCTACCAGCCGACGGAAAAATAAGACCTATTTCCATCTGGAGACGAGCCTGCCATGATCAGTGGATTGCATCTGTTGGCCCGTTTCAGAATTCGACCCTTACTCATCTCGATTGCCGTGGTGTTGGCAGCCGCCAGTATCTGGCGGCAACTCGAGGCCCGTTATCTCGTTAAGCAGGAGTATATTGTCAGTCGAAAAGTAGTTCTTGATCAGTATCGCCTGGCTGTCAAGAAACTGCCTGGACTCAGACAACAGGTGGACCAACTTGAAAAGCAGCGGCAGCAGGTTGATAAAATCCTGTTCTCCGGGGCTTCGGAAGAGGAGATCGCTTCGGCTATGCAACTCGATATGCAGGAGAAGTTGAATGGAACAGGGCTTGAAACCGAGTCATTAAGGCCTGTGTTGCAGATGCCCGTTGCCGGCAGTGAAAAAGATGGCGCTAAGAAAAAAGAGCATGGGGAAATTTCCGTGAAGGCGCGTCTTTCCGGCACTCTTGAAGGTTTTTCCGCCTTTTTGGCTAATCTGTACCGCTCAAATAAACTGTATCGCATTGAGAGTTTTTCCATTAAGTCTTACAAAGGTACGGCTTTGAAGATATTTATCGATATTAATGGGTATTACAAGCTTGGATAGGTTGAGGATATCTGTTTGGCAAGGAGCTGATGGTGCGAATCGCAATAATAATAGCCCTGCTGGTGTCGTTGGGGGTTTTGGGCGCCTATGGGAAGCGTTTCATCGAGCCTGTTGCGCCAGCGCAGCCAACCCGACAAGCAGCCCAATTGCCGCCGCCACCGGCGGTTGAACCTGATCAAGGTCAGGTGGCATATTATCCGGAGGTCCCCCAGCAACTTCCCGATCTAAATACCGGTTACCTTTTTACCGAAACCAGGAGTGTGGGGGGTGATGCCGAGGGTGCAGGCAATGGTGCTGAAAAGATCGGTGAACCTGAGGTGGATATCAACAGCGTTGTTTTTATTGGTTCGATTATCACTAAAGACATTCGCAAAGCTATTATCTCGGCGCCGCCGGCTAAGGAGAGCCAGCCAAAAGTATATGTTAAAGCCGGTAAGCTGTTTAAGCGGGCTGCCATGGCTGCGGCAAAGCCACAGGAGTACGTCAAGGTGGTACAGGGTGAGACCTTTCGCGGCTATACAGTCAAGTTGGTAAGTCCGGACAAGATCACTTTTGTCCGTGGAGAAGAGGTTGTGGAGAAGCTCCTTTACGATCCAGCCAAGAAAAGGGCGACCGGCGGCCCGCCAATGTCTATGCCCAGAGGCCAAAACCAGCAGTCCGGTGGTGGCCCCGGCAATATTGTGGCCGAACCGCAACAGCCGACAGCTACAATGACCCGTCGTTCTCATCGGAACCCGCCGGTGCCAGAGGGGTCTGGTGAGGAAGGGCAGGGTATTCTGCTTGAGCGTCCTCCCAGATAAGGTTCAGGAGATGATTTCTGTAAGAATAGGAGATGTTATGCATTTGAGAAGATATGGATTCTTGGTGGCGCTCTTGTTGTGTCTGCTGGCGAGTGGCTGTGCCAAGTCAACTCATGAATCCAGCGGAACATGGATTAATTTAGCCGATATCAACGAATCGATTGTCAAGGGCAAAAAAGAGAAGGCCCTCTTGAGTGATGCCGAGAGTGATGCCGAGGTTCGCGCTGCTGAAGCTGAAAAGAACGAGCCAAAGACCAAGGACCTCAGTGCTACAGGCAAACTCGACAACCCCTATCTGAAGAGTGTGAACGGGCCATCCCCAATCAGCTCCAAAAAGACGATGGAAGGCGAGGGGATAATGCTGAATTTCGACAATGCCGACATCTACGAGTTTATTCAGGTAGTTGCCGAGATTCTCGAACTTGATTACATCATCGATCCGCAGGTCAAGGGCACGGTCAACATCCGTTCCGGCAAGCTGGTGCCGCGTGATCAGTTGTTTGCTGTCTTCAAAAAGATCCTGAATGCCAACGGCCTGGATATCAGGCAGATCGGCGATTTTGATTTTATCACCGTTTCCAAGCAGCCGGTCGCCGAACTTATATATGGCCCGGACAGGATTAATGAACTCCGGGAGAGTACCCGGATGATCATGCAGGTTATTCCGATCATGTACCTGTCAACGGCTGAGGTGGTCAAGCTGATCAAGCCGTTTCTTTCCGAGCAGGGCACCTCTTTTGATATGCCTGATCAGAATATCCTGATTATCAACGATTATGAAGCCAATATTGTCGATGCGGTATCAGTCCTCTCCCGCTTGGACATCTCGCCGCTTGCCACTCTTAAGGTCAGGATGGTCAAGATCGAAAAAGCCCCGTTGTTTGACCTCCGGGATGAGGTTACCGAGATTCTCAAGACTCTGAAGGTCATTAAAAAAGATTTTGATGGCGTATCGGTGATGACGCTTGAAAGAATCAGTTCCCTGCTGCTGATCAGCAATAACGATAATATGCTGGATGTGGCCGAGAAGTGGATAAAGGAACTCGATAGGAGCCCGCAGCAGGGCAAGGAGAGTATCTATATCTATAATGTCAGGAACTCCGTGGCCACCGAGCTTGCGGCTCTGGTTAATTCGATGATCGAAGGGAAGAGCATCACGCCGGCAGCGAAAACCACAAGTTCATCCTCGACACAGAGCCAGGGGACGGATAAGTCCCGCACCACAGCTGCCAAGCCTGCTGCAGCGTCTGCTGGTTCTTCATCATCGAACACCTCCTCGCCCATGCGTTTCACCATCCAGCCGACCCTGCTGGCCGATGACAGCCGCAATATCATTTTGATCCGGGCTCATCCCACTGATTATGATCGGCTTTTGAAACTGCTTGAGAGACTTGATAATCTGCCGCGCCAGGTGCTGATCGAGGTTATCGTGGCCGAGGTGGAGCTCTCTAACGCCTGGGAAGGCGGAGTCGAATGGGCAATGAAAAATAGAAGGTTGGCAAATAGTACAGGTTATGACCAGAACTATTCCTCGACCCATAATAATACAAAATCATCTGGTGATGACAGTACTATTATTGACAATGTGCTCGGAGGTTTTACTTATAGTCTGATCCGCGGCACAGATGCTATTGGAATTCTGAATGCCCTTGCCGGTACGACGGATGTATCCATACTCTCATCTCCTCAGGTCCTGGTATTGAACAACGAAGCAGCCGAGGTTAATGTCGGTAAGTCGGTGCCCATTACTACCTCAACGTCAACGACTCAGTCTATCGACGGTTATGTCAATAGCACGGTTCAGTACAAGGATACCGGCGTTATCCTTAAGGTGACGCCACGGATCAATTATAACGGCGTGATCATTCTGGATATCTCGCAGGAGGTTAGTGATGCCACCAGTGTGGATGCTAATAAAAATACTATTATCACCAAAAGTACTTTGACCACCAAATTGGCAGTTAAAGATGCCCAGGCAATTCTGATGGGCGGGATGATTAAAAAGAACAAAAATATTAGTGATAGCGGGGTGCCTTTTTTTAAGGATATTCCGGGGTTGGGTTGGCTGTTTAAGTATAAGCAGGAAAAAGTAAGCAGGACCGAACTGCTGGTGATGATCACCGCCTATGTTATTGAAACAGAGGACGTTCTTGATCAGTATATTGCGAAGTTCAAGGAGCAGACCAAAGGTCTGCACGGACAATTAACCGGAAAACTAAAAACTGATGAGACAGTACCAAGTAAATGAGTTGACCAGGGAAGAGCGGCAAGCAATTGCCGGCTTCCTGAACAGGAACACCAAGGCCGGAGTGCTCGACGGCCTGTTTTGGCTGCCGGTGCCGCCGGATTTGGGTAACTCGGTGCAGCAGGAGCACGCAAACTGTGGGCCGTTCTATTTCGCGATTGAACTCGGTGAGGATTTTGTGTCTTTTGAGCTCCTAGTCCGTTCGTCGATTTCCTTGCATTGTGCCTGTATCGGCTATGCTGCACCGCAACAGCGCGATTTCTTGATTGATTTTATCGAGAGGATGCTGGCAGAAGAGAAGATCAGGGCTTAGGGGGGTCTTCTTCAGGGGCCACAGAGGGGCGGCCCATACGCCTTAATTCCATATATCCCATTTCTCCTCGGATGGTGACTACTACAATGTAGTAATGCAGGATATGCCGATTTTTTAAAAAAGGTCGCAACAATCCTTGACAAAATGAGAGGTTGCGAGTAGATATTTTTCTCTAATGAGCGGCTGTTTATTGGTTTTTTAGGAGGATTTATGGATATAGACAAGCTTAAAGTTGATGATTCTTTGGATACTCAAGGCTTGATTTGCCCTATGCCTTTATTGAAAACCAAGAAGGCGATTGCCAAACTTGAGTCCGGGCAGATTTTAGAGGTAATCGGTTCTGACCCTGGCTCAAAGAATGATCTCCCCGGCTGGTGTGAGCGCTCAGGACACTCGTTTTTGGGGTTTGTTGAAGGAGATGGTGTTTTAAAGTTTTATATTAAAAAAGGTTAGGGTTAGCTGGAATGATAGCAAGTAGTCCAACTGCGCAAGCGACCAAGCAAATGGATAGGAGGTAACAACATGGCAAAAAGCTTAGGTATTTTTGTTACATCACTGCAGAACTGGCGGCATGTCCTGGGGGTCACCAAGGCTGCCGTCAAAAAAGGTTCGAAGGTTAAGGTCTTTTTTACCTGGAAGGGTGTGCATTGCACGAAATGCACGGAGTTTGAAGAGCTATGCAAGCTTGCCGAGGTTTCAATCTGCGCGGACAGCTATCAGAAGGAAGGGTATGACAAAACCAACGACATCCCAAAAGGCCTGGATGAGAAGAAGATGTCAACCCAGTCGCAGCACGCCGTGATAATTGATTCATATGATTGTTACATGACTTTATAAGGGGGTGACCATGTCTAAGAAGGTATGCTTTCTGTTTGCTAATAGCGCGTATATGTATGATGGAATGCGTTCAGCCCTGGGCCTTTCCGTTGCCAATCATTTTTCGAACGGCGCAGTGCTGAACGGTCTCGTCCTGCCGCCCTTTGATGATTACAACAAGGAAAACCTCGAATGGATCCGTGATATGGAAGGCGACATGTTTTCCGTGGTTCCTGAAAACTGCGAGGTCAACGCCATGACCCCGGTAACCATTGAAGAACTCGGCGCCAAACTGCGGGAAATGGATGTTGTCGTCCCTTATGGCATTATGCGACCTGAAAAGAAGTCTTGATAAGGAGCAATCAATAATGAAGATATTGTATGTTTACCGTTCTGAGGCGACAGAGGAAGTGAAGAAGCTGGTTACCATCCTCTCCGAGGGCCGTGAGGCTGAAAGTTTTAATCTGAATACCGATAATCCTGATTATGACAAGTTGGTTGATATGATGGAAGCTGCCGACCAGACAATTACCTGGTGGTAGGATAAACCCTACCGCTGTTGATTTATTGAATACCATTACAAGCCAAGCAAAGGATTGCCTGTTCAAGACGGTCCGCGCTTGGCTTTTTTGTTGACAGTCAATTTCCGTCGTGACAGGGCAATTCGTGAATTGCCCCTACGGAGCCGCCCGTATGTGTTTGTGCCTTGTCGCCTGGTGAATCGGTTTGTTTGATTATGGCCTGGCATGCCATTCAGAAAGGTCGTCGGATGCACTGGTTTCGTAGGGGCGGTTCATGAACCGCCCAAGCAGGCCTGGCTGGCAGGCCCTGCCGAGATGGCATAAATTAATTGGGTTTATTATAGCTTTATCAAGTTCTGTTTTGCCATCCGGTATCTGGTTCTGGCCTGGGAGGCAAGGTCCTGGCTGTGAGTGATGAGAATAATTGTGACCTGATGTTTCTCATTTAACTCTTTAAACAGTGTCATGATTTCCGCCTCGGTCTCTTCATCAAGATCGCCGGTCGGTTCATCGGCAAGAATAACCTTTGGATTATTGAGCAAGGCCCTGGCGATGGCGACCCGTCTCTGTTGGCCTCCGGAGAGCTGAGCCGGATAGGAGTTTACCTTGTCGCCGATCCCCATCATCTGCAACAGTGTCTGAGCCTTGCTTTCTGCGTCTGCCTGCCGATGTTTGCTGAACAGATCGGCAATCAAGACATTATCCCGGGCGGAAAGAATTGGCAGGAGGCTGGCGAATTGAAACATGAAGCCTATTTTTTGGTTACGATAGGCTGAGGCGCTTTCATCATCAAAAGAGCCGATGTCACTCCCTTCAAACAACACCTTGCCGGAAGAGGGTTTCAAGATGCCGCCGATAATAGAAATCAGGGTGGTTTTTCCTGAACCGGAATGGCCGACGATGGAGACAAAATCCCCCTTATCTATTGTCAGTGATGTTTTGCTCAAGGCAGTGACCGTGGAGTTACCCACGACGTATTGCTTATGGATATCAATCAGTTCGATCTGTGCCATAGTTATTCCTCTTTTATGGCCAGAAGGGGTTCAAGCTTCTTGAGGCGATTGATCGGCATTAAGGCGCCGGTTATACAGATCCCGCAGCCGGCCAGCAGCCCGATAGCGTTAATGATTGTTTGTTCAAGCAGTGTCAGGTCTACGGAGATGTTTTTCATCATAGTAAAGCTTTTTACGAGCAGGATTGAGAGGAAGGTGCCACTGACCACCCCGGCGAGGCTGCCGGCCAGCCCCAGTATCAGTACTTCGAGAAGAAATAGTTTGACTATGTCTGCCTGGGTTGCGCCGATGGCGCGCATGATGCCGATTTCCCGCGATCGTTCGTTGGCTATGGCCGAGAAGATTGACCAGACCAGAAAGATAGTTAATATCGATGATAAAAGGGTGGTGACGAGGAAGATTTTATTGATATCTGCCAGGATGGATAGAAATCGTGCACCCATATCGCTGCGGGTGATTACATCGACATCCGGGATTTGCCCCTCGATTACCTTACCCATATAATCTGCATTTAGACCTTGCTTAAACTTTACAAAGATAACAGAAATTTCACCGGATTTAAGGGGGGATTTCCCAGTCGCTATAATGTCTGCCAGATTTTCTTCGGTCATGAACAGGGCATTATCAAGGCCGGTGCCGGTCTGTTCGAGGACGCCAACCATCTTGAACTTGTTATTGTAAATGGTGGCTGACACATCCAGGAGGCCAAGTCCGAAATTCTCATTGGTTCCGAACCCTGCCAGCGCCTCTCCTTTTTTTAGTTCCCGACCGATGGCTTTTTGCAGCCAGGGCTTGACGATAAAGTCAGTTTCCGGGTCAAAGGCGACAATCCTGGTAGGTATGACATCGCAACACATTCCTGGTATGGTAGTAAGGTAGGTTTGATAGGTTATTGATTCTACTCCATTAACCTTGCGGACTTTGTCGATGAGACTCTTGGCCATGTAGAATGAGGTGTTTTTGGACTCAAGCAGGAACTCCTCGGCAAACCCGCGAGCGCCGACAGGTACAACAACCAAGTCTGCGCCTAGACGTTCCGATGCCTTGTGCAGTCCCATGGTGAGGCTTTTGGTGAATGACATGGCAAAGATAAGCAAGGCAACCAGGAGAGCGATCGCCAGCACCAGGACGCCGGAGCGGAAAGGCTTACGCCGCAGGTTTTTCAAGGCGACGGTAAAGTGGTTGAATTGGTCCATGGTAAGTGCTTACTTCTGTTGAAATTTGATCATTAGAGAATTGTCATATTGTAACAGGCGGGCAAAAAAATGATACAAAAAACAGCGGGCATCATGTCCGTAACCGAACATGATGCCCGTTTTGATTATCTTTTACAAGACATCTCTGTGTGTCTACAGCATTATTTCCAGTTGGCGTCCATACCGCATAGAATTGCCTTACCTATCTTGTTCTCAATGTGGCAGGCAAAACAAACCGATACCGGTTTGCCGACCAATTTTTTGGCCTCGACATCATACAACTGCAGGGTACCGTCGGTAGAATCCTTACCCTCAAAATCCTTGGCCTTCTGGCGCAGGGTAAGCAGAGCGTACTTGGCATCCGGGGTAGGCATGAAGTCATGGGCTTCACCAGGAAGCGGGGTGACTTCATTGATCATTTTAAGAGTTTTTGCGTCGATAACATAGCCACGATCAGCGCCGGACTGGAAGAGCAGCTTGCCATCAGCTGAAAAGTACTGACGGAAGGTGATGGTGCCGCCGCTGGCATCCATTGGTTTGCCGGTAATTTTGCCTTCAGCGAGTTTTTTCATTTTACCTTGCTCAAGAGCTGCCATGTCCAGCATGATCAGACGAGTACCGCCTGTCCATTTGGTGTGACCTGTAGGGGTATCGTTCAAGGTCAGCAGGAATTTTTTCATGTCAGGTGTGTTGATGCCGTGGGCAAAGGTGGTTTCACCAGCTTTGATCCCGAGATCATCAAGAAAGACCCTCTGTTTAAGTGCCATGGTCTTCTTGTCAATGACATCAATATAGCCTTCATTGGCCATTGAAACCGGCATGAAGTATTTCTCGGACTGGCCGGAAGCACAATAGTTGGCACCGGTAAAGGTGGCGCGGGCTGGGATGTCCATAACCAGGTCTGTGATCACTTTGCCGGTTTTGAGATCAGACTTGCCTGTATGAAGCTTGTTGTTCGGGTCCGGCTTGTAGGTTGACCAGTACATGGTGTTCTTGTCTTTGTTGTCGATTCGAGCGTCATGGGTAGGATGGGTCTTCGCTTTACCGATTTCGATCATGTCGAGTTTGTTAACCTTGAGAGGATCATCCGCATTGTTCGGATCTATGGTCAGATCGGCTACTGCAAAATGTCCGCCCATACCGGCCACATACATAGTGCCGGCGTAAGTCTTCTTGGCGGCAACCGCCACAGCCGTTTTTGAGTCGACTGTGGAATAGGCAAGGTAACCACCGGCCACGAATGCTAATGCTACTGCTGTACAAATTGCTTTCT